>NZ_JSYE01000011.1:0-166044 GCF_054824025.1 Microbacterium sp. HJ5 | reverse complement strand
CCGCATCCAAGCCGACGACACCGCCGCCTACCTCCACTTCCACGACCCGGAAGACCTCGAGGACCAGGTCGCCGACGACCTGGCCATGCTGCTCGCGGAGCGGTTCGACGAGTCGCAGGTCGTCGACGATCCCGATCCCGAGGCGGCGGCGGCATCCCTCATCGCCCGCGTGCCGGTGCCGTACACCACCACGATCGGCCGCGAGGACGATATCGCCGCCGTGCGCGAGCTGCTCGCGCGCGGCACCGACCGGGTGGTGAGCCTCATCGGTCCCGGCGGGATCGGAAAGAGCCGCCTGGCGATCGAGACGGCCCTCGCGAGCGAGGACCTCTTCCCGGACGGCACGTACTTCGTGCTGCTGGAGGGCGTGCTCGAGCCGGGGCTGCTGCTGCCGACCATCGCGTACACGCTCGGCATCCGCGACAACGGCGAAGCCGCTCTCGAGGAGCGCATCTCGCACGCCCTCGCCGACCGCAAGGTGCTCGTCGTTCTCGACAACTTCGAGCAGATCGTCGACGCCGCGCCGGTGCTCGTACGGCTGTACACGGTCGCCCCGACAGCGACCTTCCTCGTCACCAGTCGCATCGTGCTGCGCATCCGCGGCGAGCGCGTCTACGAGGTGCCGACGCTGTCGACGCCGCCCGGCGACGGCCCGGCGAGCGTCGACCGGGCCACCCGCTCGGCCGCCGTCGCGCTCTTCGTCGATCGCGCGCAGGCAGTCAAGCCCGGGTTCGACGTCACCGACGACAACGCGGCCGATCTCGCCGCCATCGCTCGCCGGCTCGAGGGCCTGCCGCTGGCGATCGAGCTCGCCGCGGCGAAGGTGCGCATCCTCACACCCGCCGGCATCGCCGAGCGGCTGGAGCAGAGCCTGCCGCTCCTGACCGCCGCCGTGCGCGACCTGCCCGAGCGACACCGCACGATGCGCGCGACGATCGACTGGAGTGTGAGCCTCCTGCCCGACGAGCAGCGCGAGCTGCTCGAGGACCTCGGGGTGTTCGCGACCCGCTTCACCCTCGACGCCGTGGAGGCGCTCGGCGTGGGCCGCTCGTGGGAGGGCCTCGAGATCGACGGACTCGCGGCCCTCGTGGACGGCTCGCTCGTCAAGCAGACCGAGATCGGCGGGCGCTCCGTCTTCTCGCTGCTCGCGATCGTGCGGGAGTACTCGCTCGGGCGGCTGAAGGCCCGCGGCGAGGCCGACCGCGTGCGGGCGGCGCACGCGGACTACTACTTCGCGCTCGTGCGGCGGCTCGCGCCCGGGCTCGGCGGTCAGGCGCAGGCCGAAGCGGTGGTGCGCCTCGGTCTCGAGCTGCCGAATCTGCGCGCGGCGGTGCGTCACCTCATCTACACCGACCGCCTCGACGACGCGGGAGACTTCGCGTGGAGCCTGCTCATCTACTGGTGGATCTCCGGCTTCTTCGCCGAGGTCCGCCTGTGGATGCTCGAACTCCTCGAGAAGCAGCACGAGCGCCCCATCACCCAGCACACGCGCGCGGTCGCGTGGTTCCTGGCTCTGTGGGGCGAGATGTGGCAGCGCCCCAGCGAGCAGGTCGTCGCGGGGCTCGGCGAGTGCGTGCGCCTGTTCACCGAGAGCGGCGACGAGGATGCGGCGGCGATGGCGCTCGCGGCGCGGGCGACCGCCCGCGTGCAGCTCGTGGATCCGAACGCGGTCAAGGCCGACAAGGAGCTGCGCAAGGCGGTCGCGAAGCTGCGCGAGCTCGGCAACGGCTGGGCCGAGGCGATCACCGAGGTGTCGCTCGGCCGGCTCGCCTGGGTGCGCGGCGCCACCGAAGAGGCCCTGGCGCACTTCGACCGGGCGACGGAGGTCGCGTCCGCCGGCGGCGACCTGTTCACGACATCCGTGGCGGGCAACCTGCGGTCGCGGCTCAACTTCCAGCTGGGCCGGATCGACGAGGCCGAGCGCGAGTTCGTGCACACCCTGCTGCTGTCGGTGCACCTGCACTACGAGGAGGGCGTCGCGTACAGCCTGGAGGGCGTGTGCGCGGTGGCTGCCGCGCACGGAGAGGCGTGGCGGGCGTCGGCGCTCGCTGTCGCGGCCGGCGTGATCCGCCGCCGCATCGGCATCTTCGACGTCGAGGCCTTCACCGTGCACACGCCGTACCTCGACATCCTGCGGGGGCGCGACCCGGGAAGCGTCGCCTCGGGCGAGGCCGCGGGCGCCGAGATGAGCGTGTCCGAGGCCGTGCGGCTCGCGCTCCCCGAGAGCGAGCACGCGGCGGTCGAGGAGGCCATGCGCCACTGGTGACGCGCGGAAAGGGGCGAGACTATCGCCGCGACGCCACCCCGCCCCTACGCAACGACTACTCAGTTCTTCGGGCGTGCCGGAACCGGATCCGCGTGCCCGGCCGCGCCTGGGCGAGCAGGTCGAGCGAGGCATCCGTCACCACGGCGATGACGGGGTAGCCGCCCGTCACCGGCCCGTCGGCGAGCAGCACCGTCGGGCGGCCGCTCGGCGGCACCTGCAGCGCTCCGGGCACCATGCCCTCGCTCGGCAGCTCGTCCGTGCGCGTGCGGGGCAGCCGCGGTCCGTCGAGCCGCATGCCCACCCGGTCGGCGTCGTTCGTCACGGTCCACAGCGACTCGTAGAGCGTCGCGAGGGCGTCCGGCGCGAACCAGTCGGCCCGCGGACCCGGTGCGAGCTCGATCGTGAGCTCGTCGTCGTGCGGTGCCCCCCATGACGCGGGCGTCGAGACGGGGACGGGAGCGGATGCCTCGTCCGCGACGGCGAGTCGGTCGCCCGCCCGCAGCGGTGCAGGACCCAGGCCCGCCATGACGTCGGTCGCTCGAGAGCCGAGCACGGCGCGGCCGTCGAGGCCGCCGCGCACCGCGACGTAGGCGCGGGCGCCGTGCGCGAACCAGTCGAGGTGCAGCTCGGCACCGGCCGGCCACGCGATCGCCTCGTACGGGTCGACCTCGCGGCCGGCGAGGTGGATGGCGCCCCACGCCCCTGTCACGGCGACCCACAGGTCACGCCGGGCGACCGCGCGGAACCCGCCCATCGTCACCTCGAGGCCTGCGGCATGCTCGGCGTTGCCGACGAGACGGTTCGCCGCGCGCAGGGCGGTACGGTCGAGGGCGCCCGATCCCGCGACTCCCAGCGCCGCGGCGCCGGGGCGGCCGAGGTCCTGGACCGTTGCGAGCAGGCCGGACTCGACGACGTCGATGCCGCCGGCCGGTGCGGGAGCCGACGCGGCGGGCCGCTCGGCGGCGACCGGCGTCCCGGATCGACCGCTCGCCGCCGGGACGGCCCGGAAACGCACGCGCGTTCCCGGTGCGAGGAGCGCGGGGTTCGCGGCATCCGGGTCGAACAGCATCGCCGCGGTCGTGCCGATCAGCCGCCACCCGCCGGGGGTGTCGCGCGGGTACGCCCCCGAGAAGCCGCCGGCGAGGCCTACCGACCCGGCGGGCACACGCGTGCGCGGCGATGGCAGCCGCGCGACGTCGTACGTCCAGTCCTCGCGCACGAGATACCCGAAGCCGGGGGCGAATCCCGTGAAGGCGACCGTCCACGGCGAGGCCGTGTGCCGGTCGACGAGCACCTCCGGGCTGAGACCGAGCAGCGCCGCCGTCTCGGCGAGGTCGGCTCCGTCGTAGACGACGTCGAGCTCGACGAGAGGCGCGTCGGAAGCCGGCGCGGCGCGCCCCGCCGCCTCCGCGGCGTGAAGCGCCCAGCCTCGGGCGACCGAGAGCGGCAGCACCCGGGGGTCGACCCGCACGAGCACTGTGCGTGCGGCGGGGACCAGGTCGACGACGCCGTCGAGGCGGGATGCCTCGAGCCCGCCGTGCACAGCGAGCACGTCGCCCTGCGACCCGGCCTCGAGGAGGAACGCGCGCTCGCCCACGGGCAGGAGGCGGGCGCTCACCATGGGGCGCGCACCACGATGCCGTCGGCGTCGAGAGCGGCGCGCACCGCGCGCGCCATCGCGACGGCCGCCGGCGAGTCGCCGTGGAGACACAGCGAGGCCGCGTCGACCTCGACCACCGAGCCGTCGACGGCCACGACGACCCCATCGCGCACCAGCCGCAGCGCGCGCGCGGCGACCTCGTCGGGGTCGTCGAGCAGGGCGCCCGCCGAGGTGCGCGCGACGAGCCCGCCGTCCGCGAGGTAGCCGCGATCGAGGAACGCCTCGCGCACGAAGGGGAGTCCGGCGGCTGCGGCGGCGCGCGCGATCTCGCCGCCGAGGCCGAGGACGGGAAGCGCGCGGCCGATGAGCGCGGACTGGTCGGCGACCGCGCGCGCGACCGCCTCCGCCTGCCGCCGGTCGGCCGTCACCGCGTGGTAGAGCGCCCCGTGCGGCTTGACGTAGCGCAGGTCGGCGCCTGCCGCCACGAGGGCCCCCAGCTGCAGGGCCGTCTGGGCGGCGAGTTCGTCGGGCGCGAAGTCCATCGCCGCGCGACCGAAGTCTTCGCGGTCGGGGTAGGACGGGTGCGCTCCCACTGCGACTCCGAACCGCGCCGCCCGATCGACCGCGTCGCGCATCGACGCGGCATCGCCGGCGTGCCCACCGCACGCGACGCTCGCGCTCGAGATCAGCGCGAACATCGCCTCGTCGTCGGCGGTGGGGACGCCGTCGACGGTCTCGCCGAGGTCCGCATTGAGGTCGATGGCCGCCATGCCCCCACGCTAGCCCCGCGCGAACGCGTTACGACTCCGTAAAGGCTGTGGACGGTCGCGTGCACGAGCACGCCGCGCCAGGCAGGATGGACCAATGGCCCGCTCCACCGAACGCCCCGCGGCAGGGACGCCGCTGCTCCAGGTCCGCGACGTCGCCGTCGAGTTCCAGACGATCGAGGGGACGGTGCACGCCGTCGAGAACGTCGACCTCGACCTCGCCGCCGGCGAGACGCTCGCCATCGTCGGCGAGTCGGGGTCCGGCAAGTCCACCACCGCGATGGCGGTCATCGGTCTGCTCCCCGGCAACGGCAAGGTCACCCGGGGCAGCATCCTGTTCGAAGGCGAAGACCTCGTGGGCGCCCCCGAGAGCGTGCTGCGCACCGTCCGCGGACGGTCGATCGGCCTCGTCCCGCAGGACCCGATGTCCAACCTCAACCCGGTCGCCAAGATCGGCACCCAGATCGCCGAGACCCTTCTCGCGCACGGTCTCGCCACCCGCAAGAACGTCGACCAGCGCGTCATCGAGACCCTCTCGGCCGCCGGTCTTCCCAACGCCGCCGAGCGGGCGAAGCAGTACCCCCACGAGTTCTCCGGCGGCATGCGCCAGCGCGCGCTGATCGCGATCGGCCTCGCGTGCAACCCCAAGCTCCTCATCGCGGACGAGCCCACGAGCGCTCTCGACGTGACGGTGCAGAAGACCATCCTCGACCAGCTCGACCGCATGACCGGCGAGCTGGGCACCGCGGTCATGCTCATCACCCACGACCTCGGTCTCGCGGCCGAACGCGCTGCGCGCGTCGTTGTCATGAACCGCGGACGCATCGTCGAGCAGGGGCCGGCCCGGCAGATCCTCGAAGACCCGCAGCAGCCCTACACGCAGGCGCTCGTGAAGGCGGCACCCTCGGTGGCGGCCGTCCGCCTGCGGCCCGAAGTGTTCCGCACCGCGCCGGCGGTGGACGTTCCGGCGACTGACGCCGCGGCGGAGTACGCGCCGACGGCCGAAGCGCCCGTGACCGAGGTACCGACGGCCGAAGCGCCGGTGACCGGGCCCCCCGCGGCCGGCACGCCGGCAGAGCGCCCCGACACCGCCGAGCCTCGCACGTCCGCAGCGCCGGCGGCCGCGGCATCCGCTCCCGATCACATCGTCGAGGTCGAGGGCCTCACGAAGGTCTACAAGGTGCGCGGCAGCAAGGAGGACTTCGTCGCCGTCGACGACGTCTCGTTCGCGATCCCGCGCGGCGAGACCGTCGCCATCGTGGGCGAGTCCGGCTCGGGCAAGACCACGACGGCGCGCATGATGCTGAAGGTCATCGACCCGACCAGCGGCTCGATCCGTTTCGACGGCCAGGACGTCGCCGCGCTCAAGGGGCGTGAGCTCAAGCAGTTCCGCCAGCGGGTGCAGCCGATCTTCCAGGACCCGTACTCTTCGCTCAACCCGATGTTCTCGATCGAGCGGATCATCACCGAGCCGCTCGACTTCTACAAGCGGGGCTCGTCGAAGGAGCGGGCGGCTCGCGTGCGCCAGCTGCTCGACGACGTCGCACTGCCGCACTCGATGCTGCGCCGCTACCCGTCCGAGCTCTCGGGCGGTCAGCGCCAGCGCGTCGCCATCGCGCGCGCGCTCGCGCTCTCGCCCGACCTCATCGTGTGCGACGAGCCCGTCTCCGCACTCGACGTGCTCGTGCAGGACCAGGTGCTCACGCTGCTGCGCGACCTGCAGCAGGAGTACGGGCTCAGCTACCTGTTCATCTCGCACGACCTCGCGGTGGTGCGGCTGATCAGCGACTACGTGTGCGTCATGAAGGACGGCGCGCTGGTCGAGGCCGCCTCGAGCGAGGAGATCTTCACGAATCCCCGCGACCCGTACACCCGCCGGCTCCTCGCGTCGATCCCGGGCAACGAGCTCGACATCGCCGTCTGACCGCTGCGCACGGCCGCGCACGCGAGCCGCATATACAGCCGCACGGCAGCGCACACGGCCCCCGGAATCGCCTCGCGATCCGGGGGCCGTGGTCGTTCGAGCTCAGCGCGCGCGGGTGCGCGGGTCCATCGCCTCGCGCAGGGCCTCGCCGAGGAGCGTGAAGCCGA
This sequence comes from Microbacterium sp. HJ5, assembly GCF_054824025.1. Taxonomy (NCBI): domain Bacteria; kingdom Bacillati; phylum Actinomycetota; class Actinomycetes; order Micrococcales; family Microbacteriaceae; genus Microbacterium; species Microbacterium sp. HJ5. The sequence continues at coordinate 159,320 of NZ_JSYE01000011.1, read as the reverse complement.
GCGCGGTGATCATGATGCAGATGCCCGGCAGGAAGGCGAGCCACGGGGCGATCGCGAGTTCCGCCTGCGCGTAAGTGAGCATGCGTCCCCACTCCGCCGTCTCGGGGCGGCCGCCGCCGAGGCCGAGGTACGACAGCGCGGCGGCGTCGATGACGGCCGTCGCGAGGCTCAGGGTTCCCTGCACGATGACCGGGCCGACGGCGTTGGGCAGCACGTGGCTCATCGTGATCGTGCCGCGCCCGAGCCCGAGAGTCTGCGCCGACAGCACGTAGTCGGCGCTGCGCTGCTGGAGCATCGACGAGCGCAGCAGGCGCGCGAAGACCGGGACCTGCGAGACACCGATGGCGATCATCACCGAGAAGGGGGTCTGCCCGAGCAGCGCCGCGATCGAGACCGCGAGGAGGAGGCTCGGAACCGAGAGCAGGATGTCGACGAAGCGCATCAGGATGTTGTCGACCTGGCCGCCGAACATGCCCGCGACGAGACCGATCAGCATGCCGCCGATGAGGCCGAACGCGGTCGAGACGACGCCGATGATGAGCGATGCCTGCGCGCCCCAGATCAGCTTCGAGAGCACGTCGCCGCCGAAGCGGTCGAGTCCGAGCGGGAACTGCTCGAGCTCTCCGGGACCGGGGATGTGGGTGGGCGTGATGTACGCCTGGCCGGGCAGCGCGTTCGGCGGGTACGGCGCGAGCCACGGCGCGAGGAGCGCGATGAGCACGAAGATGCCGACGATGATCCCGCCGACCCAGGCCGAGGGGTTGCGGAGCAGGCGGCGCCAGACATCGCGCCAGAACCCGCCTCCGGCCGTCCGCGCGGCGAGCAGCTCGCCGTCGGTGATGGCGGTGTCGTCGACCGGACCGCCGGACGGAGCGGGGGGCAGCATGGCGGAGGTCATGAGGCACCTCCTGTCGAGGATGCGGTGAGCACGATCATGAGACCCTCACTCTCGGATCGATGAAGCTGTACGACACGTCGACGGCGAGGTTGATGAACGCGTAGCCGATGGCGATGAAGATGATGAATCCCTGCAGGACGGCGTAGTCCCGCTCGAAGATCGCGTCGGCCATGAACTGCCCGACGCCGGGATAGGCGAAGACCTTCTCGGTGAGGACCGCGCCCGAGATGAGGAGACCCGCCTGCAGGCCGACCGTGGTGACCACGGGGAGCATGGCGTTGCGCAGGATGAACCGGTTGCGGATCGTTCCCTGCGAGATGCCTTTGGCCCGCCCCGTGCGGACGTAGTCGGCGTTCTGCACCTCGAGCACCGAGGCCCGCGTGATGCGGACGATGATCGCGAGCGGGATCGTGCCGAGCGCGATCGCCGGGAGGATGAGGTGCAGGATCGCGTCCCACGCGGCGTCGAACTCACCCGTGAGGATGCCGTCGAGGACGTAGAACCCTGTGGGGTGCGTCGCGTCGATGCGGGGGTTCTGGCGTCCGTCGGAGGGGAGCCAGCCGAGCTGGACCGCGAAGACGTACTTCAGGATGAAGGCCAGGAAGAAGACCGGGATCGTGATGCCGATGAGGCTGGCGGTGACGGCGAAGTGGTCGGCGGCCTTGCCGTGCCTGCGCGCGGCCCAGTAGCCGAGCGGGATGCCGAACCCCACGGCGAACAGGAGCGCGGCGATGGCGAGCTCGAGGGTCGCGGGGAACCGGAGGGCGAACTCCTCCAGGACGAGCCGGCTCGTCATGATCGACGCTCCGAAGTTGCCCTGCAGGAGGGATCCGATCCAGGTGAAGTACTGCTCGATCAGCGGCCGATCGAACCCGTAGAGCTCGTTGATGCGCTCGATCGCCTCGGGCGTCGCCTTCTCGCCCAGGATCGCGACCGCGGGACCGCCGGGGAGCGAGCGCACCCAGATGAAGAGCAGGATCGACAAGCCGAAGAGCGTGGGGATCAGATAGAGGACTCGTTTGCCGATGACGCGCAGCACTGCAGAAGACTCCGAGAGGTCGTGACGGGAGAGGAACGCGGATGCCGCGGGCGGGCGAGGGGCCCGGCCCGCGGCATCCGTCAGTTCATCACTCGGTGAGGACGATCTGGTTGAACACCTCGTCGTTCACCGGGCTGGCGGGGTACGTCTCGACCCGCGGGTCGAACGCCAGCGACGGTGCCGGGTGGGCCAGCGGGATGCCGGGGTTGAACTCCGCGATCATCTCGTTGATGGCCATGTACTGCGCCGTCTGCTCCTCGACGTCGGCCGTGGCGCGCGCCGCCGTGAGGGCGTCGAACAGCTCGGGGTTGTCGAAGCCCCACTCGTTCGAGGCCTGTCCGAAGAACACGCCCACGAAGTTGTCGGTGTCGTTGTAGTCACCCGTCCACCCGAGGAGGTGCAGACCGTGGTCCGAGCCGCCCTGGATGCGGTCGAGGTACGCCGGGTTCCACTCGTTGCCCGTCGGGGTGACCGTGATGCCGACCGCCTCGAGCTGCGAAGCCAGGTTGGTGAAGATCTGCTCGGGGTTGGGCATGTACGGACGCGACACGTTCGTCGGGTAGTTGAACATGAGCGTGAGTCCGTCGGGGTAGCCCGCCTCGGCGAGCAGCTCCTTGGCGAGCTCGGGGTCGTACTCGTACGTGGTGACGTCCTCGTTCCAGCCGGTGACCACCGGCGGGATGAACTGCGACGCGACCTCGGTGCCCTCGGGGAGCACCTGCGTGACGAGCGCCTCCTTGTCGATCGCGTGGGCGATCGCCTCGCGCACCTTGGGGTTCGCGAGCTCCGGAACGGCCTGGTTCATGCCGAGGTAGAGGATCGTGAACGGGTCGCGCTGCATGACGTTGAAGCCCGCGTCCTCGAGCGCGGCGGTGTCGGCCGGCGCGACCAGGTCGTAGCCGTCGATGTCGCCGGCCTCGAGCGCCTGGCGGCGTGCGGTCGGGTCGCCGATCGTGCGGAAGATGATCTCCTGCACCTGGCCCTGGTCACCCCAGTAGTCGGGGTAGGCCGACAGCGTGACCTGCTCGCCCGGCGCCCACTCGTCGAAGACGAACGGGCCGGTGCCGGTCGGGTGCGCGTTGGCGTACTCGCTGAGGGTCGGGGACTCCTCGGTGCCGCCCACCGCGTCGGCGTCGTACTCGGCGAGGGCCGTCGGGCTCTGCATCGAGAACGCCGGCAGCGACAGTGCGGCGATGAAGCCCGCGAAGGGCTGCGTCAGCGTGACGGTCGCGTGCGTCGCGTCGTCGGCCGTGCAGGACTCGTACACGGCGGTGTCGGGCGAGTCGGCGAAGCCCTTGAAGAGCGAGCCGTAGTAGTACGAAAGGCTCTCGGACTGGGCAAGGCCCGTCCAGTTGTACCAGCGGTCGAAGTTCGCGCAGACGGCCTCGGCGTTGAACTCGGTGCCGTCGTGGAACGTCACGCCCTCCTTGAGGGTGAACGTGTACGACAGGCCGTCGTCGGACTGCTCCCAGCTCTCGGCCAGCAGCGGGGCGGGATCGGCCGTGCCCGGCTCGACGCCCACGAGGCCCTCGAAGATCTGACGCGAGACGCGGAACGTCTCGCCGTCGCTCGCGAAGGCCGGGTCGAGACCTGCGGGGTCGTTCGATGCGGCGAAGACGAACGTCGAGTCGACGTCGCTCGCCTCGCCCGTCTCGTCGCCACCGCCGCGCTCGCTGGCGCAGGCCGTGAGCACGACGGCGCCGACGGCGACCGCCGCGGCACCGGCGAGCAGGCGCCTCTTCGAAGTGTGGAGCATGTGCTGTGCACCTTCCATATCGTGTGGGCGCCGCTGCACGTCATCGTGGAGCGAGGTGCGCGAAGCCCTCAGGGGGTGTGATGAATCGACGCTAACCGAAGCGGCGCGCATCGACGATTACACCTGTGTCTCGATTGTGTTTCGACGGTATCCGATGCCGCGCACTGATCGTTCTGCCCATCCACAGGCCGGTCCGCCGCGCAGAAGCGTCATCGCACCTACGGCGGGCTAACGTGAGGGCATGGCACGCGGCGGGAACGAGGCATCCGCTCCTTCTGCGCGCCTGACCGACGGCACCCTCGCCCGGGTCGTCCCGTCCGCATTCGGCGGCGGCTGGGAGCTCGACGTCGACGGCACCCCGCAGTCCCACGTCGACCTCGACGACCCGACGCACCTGCACTTCGAGTACGTCGCGCGCATGGGGGCCGTGATCGACCGGCTCCGCATGCCCGGCCAGCCGCTCACCGCGATCCACCTCGGCGCCGGCGCCCTGACCATCCCGCGCTACGTGCAGGCGACGCGGCCGGGCTCGCGGCAGCAGGTCATCGAGCTCGAGCCCGCGCTGTGGGACCTCGTGCGCGAAAGCCTCCCGCTCCCCCGCGGCGCCCAGATCCGCGTGCGCATCGGCGACGCACGAGAGGGACTGGCGCGGCTCCCCGCCGGGCTCGTCGGAGCAGCCGACCTCGTGGTGTCGGACGTGTACTCGGGTGCACAGACGCCCGCCCACCTCACGACGGTCGAGTTCTACACCGAGGCCGCGCGCTTCCTCGCCCCCGACGGCGTGCTCCTCGTCAACGTGTCGGACGGGTCGGGCCTCGCCTTCGCACGGCGCCAGGTCGCCACGATCGCCGCCGTCCTCGAGCACGTCATCGTCCTCGCGGAGGTGCAGACCCTGAAGGGCCGGCGGTTCGGGAACCTCGTGATCGCGGCATCCCGCGCCCCCCTGCCCACGCAGTGGCTGCCGCGGCTCATGACTGCGGGCCCGCACCCCGCCAAGGTCGCGCAGGGCGCCGAGGTGGTCGAGTTCGCACGCGGCGCGAGCGTCGCCACGGATGCCGACGCGACCGCGTCGCCGAAGCCCTCGGCATCGCTCTTCGAGCGCTGAGAGCGAGGCGGGATGCCGCGTCCCGGCGTGCCACGCGCGGCGATCGGCCCCGGCCCGGGCACACTGGATGGAGCCACCGATCGCTGCGCGAAGGGAGTCGCTGTGAGCTACATCCGCGGGTACGACCCCGACACCCTCCGCGAGCGGGTCGACCCCCGCCAGTGCAAGGAGCGGCTCGACGAGATCGGCGAGCAGCGCAGTCTTCCGGCGCTGCTGGAGCGGGTCTGGCTGCTGAAGGTGCTCGACCGCAGCGAAGACGCGCTCATCGTTTCCGAGCAGTCGGTGCGCGTGGCCCGCATGGCCGGCACCCGCAAGGACCTCCTGCGCGCGCGCATCCTGCACGCGTCGGTGCTGCAGACCCGCGGTGCCTACGCGGCCGCCGACCAGGAGCTCACAACCTGCGCCGAAGAGGCCGAGGGCCAGGGCTGGTCCGGCATCGCCGCCTTCGCCTACCAGCACCGCGGCAAGACCCACTACGAGGCCGGCGACTTCGACTCGGCGCGGCGCGACTTCAAGCGGGCGCTCTTCCTCCGGCAGGAGTCCGGGGCCGCCGACGACCAGCTCGAGTCGACGCTGCTCGCCATCGACGCCGCCGATCGGCGCCGGGCCGCGGCATCCGTCGCCAGCTGACTGTCGCAGGCCTCGCCTAGTCTCCCTCCATGTCGGACCTGAACCGCGTGCGCCACTGGGCTGAGGCGCTCATCGCCGCCCACCTCGACGACAGCTGGACGTTCGGGTTCGACAACGCCAAGCGCCGGGCCGGGCTGTGCGACTACACGAGCCGGCGCATCAGCGTCTCGCGCTACCTGGCCGCGCGTCACGACGACGACACCAACCACCAGACCCTCCTGCACGAGGTCGCCCACGCCCTCGCCGGGCCGGCCGCCGGCCATGGGCCGAAGTGGAAGGCGACAGCCCGCGAGCTCGGCTACGTCGGCGGCACGACCCATCACGGCGAGACGGCGACCGACCTCGCGCCGTGGGTGGGCGTGTGCCCCTCGGGCCACGTGGCCTACCGGCACCGCCGGGCGACGCGGCCGACCTCGTGCGCCAAGTGCGCTCCGCGCTTCGACGACCGCTTCGCCTTCACGTGGACCCGTCGCGAGATCACCCCCGCGACGCGCCTCGCGGCGATGACGCCGCGCGACTGACCGGGGCCCGCCGCGCCGCAGGGCCTCGCCGGGCGGGGGGCCGCGGACCCACCAGGTTCACTCGCCCGGTCCGTAACTCCGCCTGGATTCCGGCTTGCCTGCCGCGGCAGCCCGAACCGCGCGGGCACCCACCGCCCGCGAGCCGACGCAGGCGGAGTTACGGTCCGCCGCAGGGCGGGCGCGGGTCAGTACGCGGTGAAGGCGCCGTCGCGAAGGACGGGGACGACGGATGCCGCGTCCACGGCCGCGGCGGCGAGCACCTCGTCGCGGCGGCCGGCAGCCTCGAGCTCGCGACCGGAGCCGCTCGCCGTCAGCAGGTGTCGCACGGCACCCCGCAGCGACCGGAAGCCCTCGCCGGCGACGGCGGCGTCCGGTGACGAGTGGTCGATGCCGAGCTCGGCGAGGGCGTCGATGACGGCCCCGGCGCCGAGGAGGTCCTCGACGGCGAACCGCAGCGGTGCACCGGCATCGCGCGAGACGAGCTCGCCGCACGCGATGACCGCGATGCTGGTGCGTTCACCGCGCCGGTGCTGAAGATCCATCACCGCGCGGGCGACGGCGGCGGCGTTGCGCAGCCCGCCGAGCAGAACGGTGCCTGCCGTGGATGCGGCGGCGTCGGCAACCGCGGCGCCGTTGATCGACACGGCGCGGGCCGCGGCATCCATCGCCACCGTCTCGCCCTTCTCGACCGCCTGGACCACGGTCGATGAGAACCGCAGCACGTCGACGACCACCACGACGTCGCTCGGGGCGAGCCGGGCGAGACCGTCGGTCCCCCACTCGAGGCGGACCTGGTACGCGGACTGGTCGAACGGATGCTGCGAGCCGGGCATCCGTCCAGGGTACGGCGGCGCGGCCGGCCGACGAACGGCGCCCTGGTGCGAAACTGGAGCATGCGCATCCTGTTGAAGCTCGTGATCGACTGCGACGCGGATGCCGCGTGGCGGGCCGTCCACTCGCCCCGCGCGGTGGCCGAGCTCTACGGTCCGCTCCTCGACCTCGAGCCGATGGTGCCCGGCGGGCTGCCGACGTCGTGGTCGCCCGGCGACGACGTGCCGGTGCAGCTCGCCGCCCTCGGCAAGGTGCCCGCAGGACAGCAGCTCATCCACGTGAGCGAGCGCGAGGTCGACGAGCCTGCGGGGAAGGTGCGGATCTTCCGCGACAGCGGCATCCCGCTCACCGGTCCGCTGTCGAGCCTCGACGTGTGGGACCACCAGATGGCTGTGTCCCCCGCCCCGGGCGATGCGTCGAAAACACTGTGGCGCGACCGGCTGGTGATCGGCGGGCCGACCGCCCCGATCCTCTGGCCCGTGCTGTGGAGCGCGTGGCAGTGGCGCGGCGCGCGCATCCGCGCCCTGGCGCCCACGTGGGCGCACGACCTCGCGGTCGACTCCGACCCGTCGATCTGATCCCCGCCCGGCCGGCCGCCCGGACCGGTCACGGTGCCGAGTTGCCGGTTGCGGCGGGGTCCGAGCGCGCCGAGGTCGCCGCAACCGGCAACTCGACGGCAGAAGGGCGAAGGTGAGCGGATGCCGCGACCGAAGCCGGGCCGCGGCATCCGCCCGACGACCCCGGATCAGTCGGCGAGAGCCTCGATCGGGGCCACCCGCGTCGCGAGCCGCGTGGGCACGACGGCGGCGACGAGGGTCAGGACGGCCGTCGCGACCACGATGAGCGCGACCGGGCCCCACGGCACCGCGGGCACGACGAGGGTGGGCGACGTCCAGGCAGGCGGCATGGCAACCGACCCGAGCAGCGACTGCGCGCCGGCCCATCCGTAGGCGGTGCCGAGCACCAGGCCCGTGACGACCGCGGCGATCGTGATGTGCGCGGCCTCGAGGAGGACCATCCTGCGCACCTGCCCGGTCGAGACGCCCAGGGACCGCAGCAGCCCGAGCTCGCGGCGGCGCTGCACCACGCCGATCGTGAGGAGGTTCACGAGCCCGACCGCGGCGATCACGGCCGAGACTGCGACGAGGCCCATCATGATGCCGGCGAACGTGTCGAGCACCGCGTTGAACTCGGTGTCGATCTCGCCCCCGCCCGACGCGGTGACGACCGACTTCACCGTCTCGAGTGCGACGGCGAACATCGTGACGAGCGTCACGCCGATCACGACGCCGATCGCCATGCGGCTCGATCGCTCGGGATAGCGCAGAGCGTTCTCGGCGGCGAGGCGGGCCGTCGCAGAGCTGCCGAAGAGGCGGCCCACGAGCCGGAGGACCGGCGGCATGATCATCGTCGAGCCGAGCACCAGGCCGGTGAACGACAGGATGCCGCCGAAGAACGCGACCACCACGCCGAGCGGCGTCACCAGTCCGAGCAGGATTCCTCCCGTCAGCAGCGCGGCTCCCGCGGCGAAGAGGCCGATCGCACCGCCGTTGCGTCCTCTGCGGCTCGCATACGAGTCGTGGGATGCCTCGACCGACCCGCCGAGCGCCTGCAGCGGCGTGACGGTCAGCACGCGTCGCGATCCGACCCACGCGGCGACCCACGTGGTGAGCGCGACGATCACGGCGGGGATCACGAGAACGGGCTGGAGCACGCCGTAGCCGACGTCGTCGACGCCGAGCAGCGTCTCGGCGAGCGCGATGCCCGCGGCCGACACGGCGATGCCTGCGATGAGTCCGGCGAGCGCGCCGACGACCCCGACGACGAGGCCCTGCCGGGCGACCTCCGCGCGCTGCGACATGGCCGAGGCGCCGATCAGCCGCAGGAGCGCGATGCGCCGGGTGCGCCCGGCGACGACCGTCGAGAAGGTGTTGGCGGTGACGATCGCGGCGACGTAGACGGCGACGCCCACGAGGATCACGGTCATCACCATGAGGACCACGGCGAGGATCCCGCTCTGGCCGATGTAGGGGTCGGCGCGCATGATCGCGGCGATGTAGCCGGTCGCGGTGAGCAGCACGGCCCCGAAGGCGCTCGAGATGGCGGCGACGAGGATGCTCGCGCCCATGCCGCGCTCGCGCAGCCACGAGAGGCGAGCTGCGCGCGGGGATGCGGCAGGGGCGGCCCCGGACTCCGGGCCTGCGGGGCGAGGCATCCGCTCGCCTGTCGATGACGCGGTCGCAGCGGTCACGACGCCACCGCCGGCTCGCCCGCGCCGAGCTCGGTCGCGAGCATGTAGGCCGAGATCTCTTCGGCGCTCTGACGCGGCTTGTCGGCGACGATGCGGCCGTCGCCGAGGAACAGCACGCGGTCGGCGTGGCTGGCGGCGACGGGGTCGTGCGTGACCATCGCGATCGACTGGCCGTGGTCGCGGCTCGCGGCTGCCAGAAGCCTCAGCACCTCGCGCCCGCTGCGGGAGTCCAGGTTGCCGGTCGGCTCGTCGGCGAACACCAGGTCGGGCGCCGTCGCGAGCGCGCGGGCGATGGCGACGCGCTGCTGCTGACCGCCCGAGAGCTCGTGCGGCCGGTGGCGGAGCCGCGGCGTGAGGCCGAGCGTGTCGACGAGGCCGTCGATGCGTGCCTTCTCGAGCGCCGTGGGGCGCCGGCCGTCGAGGTCGAACGGGAGCATGATGTTGCCGATCGCGTCCAGCGTCGGCACGAGGTTGAACGCCTGGAAGACGAACCCGACGCGGCGGCGGCGCAGGATGGTCAGCTCCAGGTCGGAGAGGCCCGTGATGTCGGTGTCGCCGATCCACGCGCGGCCGGCGGTCGGGGCATCCAGTCCCGCCATGATGTGCATGAGGGTGGACTTGCCCGAGCCCGACGGACCCATGATCGCGGTGAACTCGCCGCGGCGGATGCCCACCGAGACGCCGTCGAGCGCGCGCACCGTGCTCTCGCCGGCGCCGTAGGTCTTCGTGAGCTGCTGGACCCGCGCGGCGAGGCCCAGGTCGGTCGATGTGATCTCCATGGCATCGACGCTACGAACCGCGGCGGTGCGCGCGCGTCGGCCGGGCGAGGCATCCGCGTACATCTGCGGGATGATCTCTTCCGCGTCGTCGGATGACGGGTCTAGGGTCGCGGCAGGCCCACGACGACGAGGAGACCCGATGCCCGCCACGCCCCTGCCGCCGAGCGGCGACCTGCCCTCCGGTCCGAAGACGTGCGACGCGAGCGGCATGATCGAGATCCACCGGATGTTCCGGCGGGGGTTCGGCGAGGGGCCCGATCTGGTGCGACGGGTGTCCGACGGCGACACACAGCACGCCGAGGCCGTGGCGACACAGCTCGAGACGCTGTCGGTCGGGCTCCACGCGCATCACGGCGCGGAGGACGAGCGGCTGTGGCCCGCACTCGACGAGCGCGCCCCCTCGTGCGCCGCGCACGTCGAGCGGATGAAGGCCCAGCACGCCGAGATGCTCGCCCACCTGATCGAGCTGGACGGCGCGCTTCCCGCATGGCGCCGGTCGGCGAGCGGCTCGGATGCCGCGGCCGTGCTCGCCGCGCTCGACGGCGTCAACGGCGCACTCGCCGTGCACCTGCCCGACGAGGAGGCCAACATCGTGCCGGTGATGGAGCGCACGATCACCGAGGCCGAGGCCGAGTGGTTCGCCGAGCACGGCCGCAAGTCCGTGCCCAAGGGGCAGATGTGGCAGCAGCTGGGCGAGATCCTCGCGTCGCAGCCCGACGGCGGAGACGAGTGGCTCCGCAAGCACATGCCCGCGCCGGGGCGCCTGGCTTGGCGGCTGATCGGCAAGCGCACGTACGCGGCCCATCGCGCCGCGCTCGAAGGGCGCTGACCCGGGTTCGGCGCTGCCGGCTACGCCAGCCCGTGGTCGAACGCGAAGACGACCAGCTGTACGCGGTCGCGCAGCCCGAGCTTCGTGAGGATCCGGCTGATGTGGGTCTTCACCGTCGCCTCGCTGAGGAACTCGCGCGCGGCGATCTCGGCGTTGGAGAGCCCCCGCGCGGCGAGCGCGAAGATCTCGCGCTCCCGCTCGGTCAGCTGCGCGAACTCGTCGGGCACCGGGCGCGTGGCCGCGCCACCGACGTGCGCGAACAGCTCACGAGTGGCGGATGCCGCGATCACGGCCGACCCGCCGTGGACCGTGCGGATCGCGGCGAGCAGGAACTCGGGGTCGGCGTCCTTCAGCAGGAAGCCGCTCGCGCCCTGGCGGATCGCACGCGCCGCGGCCTCGTCGAGGTCGAAGGTCGTCAGCATCACGATGCGCGGAGGGTGGGGGTCGGCGAGCAGCTCCGCCGTCGCCGCCAGGCCGTCCATGACCGGCATCCGGATGTCCATGAGCACCACATCGGGGCTCGTCGATCGCACGATGTCGAGCGCCTCGCGCCCGTCCGACGCCTCCGCGACGACCTCGAGGTCGGGCTGCGAGTCGACGAGCATGCGGATGCCCGCCCGGAAGAGCGCCTGGTCGTCGACCAGCGCCACGCGGATCATGCCGCCACCCCGATCGGCAGCGCCGCTCGCACGACGAATCGTCCGCCGTCGATGACGGCGTCGAGGCTTCCGCCCGCGAGCTGCGCGCGCTCGCGCATGCCGATGATGCCGTGGCCGGGCCCGGCCGACGCGGGGGCCGACGGCGCGGCGAGCGCGCGTGCGGGGTTGACCACCTCCAGGTCGACGCGGGACGGATGCCACGCCAGGCGCACATCGACGACCCCTCCGTCGCCGTGGCGCAGCGCGTTGGTGAGCGCCTCCTGCAGGATCCGGTAGACGGCGAGCTGAGCTCCGGCGGGCGGGTCCTCGGCGGGCGTCGGATCGACGTCGACGCGCAGGTCGACGCCCGCTGCCCGCACCTGCGCGTAGAGCGACTCGAGGTCGGCGAGCGTCGGCTGCGGGCCGTCCGCCTGGCTGTGCCGCAGCTGCGTGAGCAGCAGCCGCACGTCGGCGAGCGCGCTGCGCGCCGTGGTCGAGATTGTTCCCAGCGCCGCCGTCGCGACGGCGGGGTCGGGCCCCGCGGCGTATCGTGCGCCGTCGGCCTGCGCGATCACGACCGCCAGCGAATGCGCGACGACGTCGTGCATGTCGCGGGCGATGCGCACCCGCTCCTGCTCGGCGATCGCGTCCGACTCGGCGCGGACCTGTGCACTCCGGTTCTCGCGGGCGCGGATCGCGGTGCGCACGAGCGCCCCCACCGTCCAGGCGAGCAGGAGCGCGAAGCCCGCGGCGACGAGCACCGCAAGGGCGATCGGGATCGTCGACCACGTGACGCCGCCCGATCCGAAGTACGGCCCGACGACGAGGTACACGGTGATGACGAGAGCACCGAGGAACGACGAGGCGAAGCCCAGCCAGAACACGAGCTGCGTGCCGTAGGCCGCCGTGGCGTAGAGCACCGCGAAGATGGCGAGGTCGACCGGGCTCGGCGGCCGGCCGAACGACATCTGCACCACGGCACCGCCCCACGCGAGCGCGAGGGCCAGAGCCGGTGAGAGGCGGCGCACGGCGAGAGCGGCGGACAGAAGCACCGTCACGAGCACCGCCGACAGCAGTGCGAGCGAGAAGTCCGGAGTGCCCTGCGCGAGCTGGATCTCGACGAACAGCGCCATCACCGCGAAGAAGCCGGCCACCACGACGTCGACGACGATCTGGTAGGGCTTCAAGCTGCGGAACACCGTTTCACGGTACGGGAGATCGGATGCCGCGGCATCCGTCCCCGGATGTAAGCGAGGGGCCGCGGCATCCGTCGCCGGATGTATCCGCCGCGGAAGCCCGCGTGATTCCTAAGGTCTGCTGAACCGACCATTGCGGGCGCGCGAGCGAGGCTTTACTGTCGCGTCACAGGCCGAAACCGACGGGAAACGTCGACTCGACAGGATCGGGGAGCGGGGCAGCTCTTCTGGTCGCATCCCGTCGGTCCCAGCCCGAGGGACCTCGAACGAGCACGGACGGAGACAACATGACGACGGTACGCGCGGCCATCTCGCAGACCACCTGGACGGGCGACAAGGAGTCGATGCTCGACAAGCACGAAGGGTTCGCGCGGGATGCCGCGGCTCAGGGCGCCCAGGTCGTGTGCTTCCAGGAGCTCTTCTACGGCCCGTACTTCGGCATCACGCAGGACAAGAAGTACTACCGGTTCGCCGAGCAGGCGGACGGCCCGATCGTGCAGCGGTTCGCCGCGCTCGCCAAGGAGCTGGGCCTCGTCACGGTGCTCCCGATCTACGAGGAGGCCGAGACGGGGGTGTATTACAACACGTCGGTGCTCGTCGACGCCGACGGCACGGTCCTCGGCAAGTACCGCAAGCACCATCTGCCGCACCTCGACCGCTTCTGGGAGAAGTTCTACTTCCGTCCCGGCAACCTCGGCTATCCGGTCTTCGAGACCGCCGTCGGACGGGTCGGCATGTACATCTGCTACGACCGCCACTTCCCCGAGGGATGGCGCGAGCTGGGCCTCAATGACGCGCACATCGTCTTCAACCCGAACGCGACCAAGCCCGGGCTGTCCAACCGCCTGTGGGAGGTCGAGGGGCCGGCCGCCGCGGTCGCCAACGGGTACTTCGTGCTGCAGCCCAACCGCGTGGGCCGCGAGGACAACGAGTACGGCGACCTCGCGGTGGACTTCTACGGCACCAGCCAGGTGATCGACCCACGGGGCAACTTCGTCGGCGAGCGCGGATCGGGCACCGACGAGGAGCTGCTCGTGCGCGACCTCGACCTCGAGATGGTGCGCGAGATGCGAGACGACTGGCAGTTCTACCGCGACCGCCGGCCCGACTCCTACACGAAGATCGCCCGGCCGTGACGGCTATGCGGACCATGTCGATGCGCGAGCGCTGCAGTTTCCTGCGACGGCGCCGGCGCCCGACGCAGCGCTCGCAGGAAACAGCAGCGGTCGAGATCCGGAGAGGGACGCAGCAATGACAACCACACTCATCAAGGGCGGCACCGTCGTCTCGGCGACCGGGCGCGGCGAGGCCGACGTGCTCATCGACGGCGAGACGATCGCCGCCGTGCTCGCGCCGGGCTCGCAGCTGCTCGGCACCGACCTGGCGGCCTCCGTCGACACGGTCGTCGACGCGACCGGCAAGTACGTGATCCCGGGCGGCATCGACGCGCACACCCACATGGAGCTGCCCTTCGGCGGCACCAACGCCTCGGACACGTTCGAGACCGGCACGCGCGCGGCGGCGTGGGGCGGCACCACGTCGATCATCGACTTCGCCGTGCAGCGGTACGGCGAGCGGGTCCAGGACGGCCTCGCCGCCTGGCACGAGAAGGCCCGAGGCAACTGCGCCATCGACTACGGCTTCCACCAGATCGTCGGCGGCGTCGACGAGGACTCGCTGTCGGCGATGCGCGGGCTGCTCGACGAGGGCGTCTCGAGCTTCAAGCTCTTCATGGCGTACCCCGGCGTCTTCTACTCGGACGACGCGCAGGTGCTGAGGGCCATGCAGGTCTCGGCCGAGACCGGGCTGCTCACGATGATGCACGCCGAGAACGGCCCCGCGATCGACGTGCTCGCCGCCCAGCTCGCCGAGGCCGGCAAGAAGGCGCCGTACTACCACGGCATCGCGCGGGCGTGGCAGATGGAGGAGGAGGCGACCCACCGCGCGATCATGCTCGCCAACCTCACCGGCGCCCCGCTGTACACCGTCCACGTGAGCGCCAAGCAGGCGGTCGAGCAGATCGCCTGGGCGCGCGACCAGGGCTGGAACGTCTTCGGCGAGACCTGCCCGCAGTACCTGTACCTGTCGCTCGAGGAGCAGCTCGGCGCGTTCAGCGAGGAGTGGGGGCAGTTCGAGGGCGCGAAGTGGGTGTGCTCGACGCCGCTGCGCTCGAAGCAGGAGGGCCATCAGCACCACATGTGGCAGGCGCTGCGCACCAACGACATCCAGATGGTCTCGACCGACCACTGCCCGTTCTGCATGAAGGGCCAGAAGGAGCTCGGCACCGACGACTTCCGGGCGATCCCGAACGGCATCGGCTCGGTCGAGCACCGCATGGACCTGATGTACCAGGGCGTCGTGACGGGCAAGATCACCCTCGAGCGCTGGGTCGAGCTCACCTCGACCACGCCGGCGCGGATGTTCGGCCTGTACGGCCGGAAGGGCGTGATCCAGCCGGGCGCCGACGGCGACGTCGTGGTGTACGACCCGAACGGGCACACCACGATCTCGGCGGCATCCCACCACATGAACATGGACCACTCGGCGTGGGAGGGATTCGAGATCGACGGCCACGTCGACACCGTGATCTCGCGGGGCAAGGTGATCGTCGACGACGACGCCTACCTCGGCGCCAAGGGCGACGGCCGGTTCCTCAAGCGCGGCCTGTCGCAGTACCTCATCTGAGCCCACCGGCGATCGAGTAGCGGAGCGTATCGAGATCATGGACTTCGGAGTCGTCCTCCAGACCAACCCGCCCGCCGCGCGCACCGTGCAGCTCGCGCAGCTCGCCGAGGCGCACGGCTTCAGCCACGTGTGGACGTTCGATTCGCACCTGCTGTGGCAGGAGCCGTACGTCATCCACTCGGCGATCCTCAACGCCACGAAGCGCGTCACCGTGGGGCCGTTCGTGACGAACCCCGCCACGCGGGACTGGACGGTGACGGCATCCGTCTTCGCCACCCTCAACGAGCTGTACGGCAACCGCACGATCTGCGGCATCGGCCGCGGCGACTCCGCGGTGCGCGTGACCAACGGCAAGCCGGTGTCGATGGCCGAGTTGCGCGAGTCCATCCACGTGATCCGCGAGCTCGGCAACTCCCGGCCGGTGGAGTACAAGGGCGCGACGCTGCAGTTCCCGTGGAGCCGCGGGTCGGAGCTCGAGGTGTGGGTCGCCGCGTACGGCCCGCTGGCGCTCAAGCTCACGGGCGAGGTCGGCGACGGCTTCATCCTGCAGCTCGCGGACGTCGACATCGCCGCGTGGATGATCAAGACGGTGAGGGATGCCGCGGCCGCCGCGGGCCGCGACCCCGACGCCATCTCGTTCTGCGTCGCCGCCCCGATGTACATCGGCGAGGACCGGCAGCACATGCGCGACCAGTGCCGGTGGTTCGGCGGGATGGTCGGCAACCACGTCGCCGACATCGTCGCCAAGTACGGCGAGCACGGCGCCGTGCCGGACGCCCTCACCGAGTACATCGCCGGGCGCCAAGGCTACGACTACAACACCCACGGCAAGGCCGACAACGACCACGTCGACTTCGTGCCGGACGAGATCGTGGAGCGCTTCTGCATCCTGGGCACCGCCGAGGAGCACATCGCCAAGCTCGAGCAGCTGCGCGCGCTCGGCGTCACCCAGTTCGCCGGCTACCTCCAGCACGACAACAAGGAGGAGACGATGCGGGTCTACGGCGAGACCGTGATCCCGGCGCTCTCCGCCCATGTGACGGCCAAGGCATGACCTCCGCTCCCCCGGCTCACGCGGCCGCGGCGCCGGCGACACCGGGCGACCCCGCGCACCCCGCCCGGGCATCGCGCCCGCGCGCGCGGCGGTCGGGCCTCGCGTGGCTGTGGGGGATCGTCGGGGTCTCGCTCGTCGTCATCGTGTGGGAGCTGTACAAGCTGCTGGCGCCCGAGGACGGGGTCGTCGTCGCGGGCCTGCGGATCCTGCCGCGCACCACCGACCTCGCGATGCCGCACGTGTGGGTCATGGCCGGCCGCCTGTTCGAGCCGGTCACGCGGCAGGAGGGCTCGCCGCCGCTGTGGGGCGTGATCGCGCTCGGTGCGCTCACCACGCTCGGCATCGCGGCGGTCGGCTGGGTCGTGGGCATGATCGTGGGCTTCGCGTTCGCCCTGCTCATGCAGCGGTGGCGCCTGGCCGAGTGGGGGCTGCTGCCCTGGATCATCCTCAGCCAGACGGTGCCGCTCATCGCGTTCGCCCCGATCGTCAAGAGCTGGGGCTCGCGCATCGAAATCGGCGACTGGGAGTGGCAGGACTGGATGTCGGTCGCGCTCATCGCGTCGTACCTCGCGTTCTTCCCCATCGCCGTCGGTGCGCTGCGCGGGCTGCAGTCGCCCGATCGCATCCACACCGAGCTCATGCACACCTACGCGGCGGGCTACTGGCCCACGCTCGTGAAGCTGCGGCTGCCGGCATCCGTCCCGTATCTCCTGCCCGCGCTCCGCCTCGGAGCCGCCAACGCCGTCATCGGCGCCGTCGTCGCCGAGGTCTCGACCGGTCTGCAGGGGGGCATCGGCCGACTGCTGATCCAGTTCGCGGGGCAGGCGTCGGGCGACCCGGCCAAGGCATGGGGACCGATCTTCGGAGCGATCGTGCTCGGACTGGTCGCCGCCGGCTCGGTGGCGCTGCTCGGAGTGTTCCTGAAGGACTACCGACGAGGAGAGGCGGCCTGATGACCGACACGGCGACGAGCACGGGGGCCGCGACGCGCACCGCCGCGGTGCGGGTGACGGATGCCTCGAAGGTGTTCCCTTCGAAGGCGGGCGACGTCACCGCGCTGGAGGCCATCGACCTCTCGGTGGGCGAGGGCGAGTTCGTGTCGCTCATCGGCCCCTCGGGGTGCGGCAAGTCGACGCTGCTCCGCCTCATCGCCGACCTCGACTCGGCGACGTCGGGCACGGTCGAGGTGTTCGGCAAGCCCGCGCACCGCGCCCGGCGCGACCAGGACTACGGCATCGCGTTCCAGCAGGCGGGCCTCCTGCCCTGGCGGACGGTCGCCGCGAACATCGCGCTGCCGCTCGAGCTGCACGGCGTCGGCGCCGCCGAGCGTCGCACGCGGGTCGCGGCGCTCGCGGACCTCGTCGGGCTGTCGGACTTCGCCGACCGGCATCCGGACCAGCTCTCGGGCGGCATGCAGCAGCGTGTCGCCATCGCCCGGGCGCTCGCCGAGCGGCCCCGCCTGCTCCTCATGGACGAACCGTTCGGTGCGCTGGATGAGATGACGCGCGAGCGCATGCAGGCCGAGCTCTCGCGCATCGCCGCCGAGACCGGAGCGGCGGTGGTGTTCGTGACGCACTCGATCCCCGAGGCGGTGTTCCTCTCGGACCGGGTGGTCGTCATGTCGCCGCGGCCCGGACGCATCACGCACGTCATCGAGACGGGCTTCGGCACGGAGGTCGCGCGCGACGAGTCGCTGCGCGAGACGCCGGCGTTCTTCGCCAAAGTGACCGCGGTGCGCGAAGCGCTGCACGGAGCGCCGGCGACGGCGCCGAGGGGAGCCGAGGAGCGATGACGACGGCCGAGCGGGCGCAGCGCGCGGGATGGAGTCCCGCCGCCGAGCGCCGCCTGCGCGTGATCGCCCCGATCGCCGTCGGGCTGCTGGGCCTGGCACTGTGGCAGTTCCTGGTGACGGTCGTCGGCGTCTCGGACTACCTGCTGCCGAGCCCCGAGGCGATCCTCCAGCAGCTCGTGGAGTTCTGGCCCGCGATCGTGCAGGCCACCCTCGTCACCGGCACGAACGCGCTGATCGGCCTCGTCGTGGGCACGCTGCTCGCGATCGCCCTCGCCGCCCTGGCCGCGCGCTGGCGCGCGGTCGACGGGATGTCGGCACCCATCGTCGCCTCGCTCGCCGTCGTGCCCATCGTGGCTCTCGCACCCGTTCTGAACTCGATGTTCGGCGCCGACAGCCAGTTCGGCCGCCAGGCGATCGCGGCCCTCGCGGCGTTCGTGCCCGTTTTCGTCAACACGCTCCGCGGCCTCCGCCAGACGCGTCCGGTGCACCGCGACCTCATGCACGTCTACGCCGCGTCGGGCGGTCAGACGTTCCGCCTGGTGACGCTGCCCACCGCCGTGCCCTACCTCATGACCGGCATCCGGATCGCGAGCTCGCTCGCCGTGATCTCCGCCCTCGTCGCGGAGTACTTCGGCGGACCGCGCGGCGGTCTCGGCACCTTCATCGCGACCTCTGCCGCCACGAGCGCCTACGCCCGCGCGTGGGCGTACGTCGCGGCGGCGATCGCACTCGGTCTCGTCTTCTACCTCGCGACGGCGTTCCTCGAATGGCTCGTGCTCCGCCGCATCCCGACCGGGGGCACGCGATGACGCGGCCCCTCGCACGACGTCCTCGCCCCGCGAGGCCGGCCATGCACCACCGCAGCGAATCCCCGTGAGGGGACGGAAAGGAACGACATGAGACACAGCACACGTCGCGCGCTCGCGACAGGCGCGTTCGCCCTGTCGGCCGCGCTTCTGCTCGCCGGATGCTCCGGCGGCGGTGACGCCCCGTCGGAGAGCGGCGGGGCCGACCCGGGCGAGCTGACCCCGGTCAAGCTCCAGCTCCAGTGGCTCCCCCAGGCGCAGTTCGCCGGGTACTTCGCGGCCATCGACCAGGGCTACTTCGAAGAGGAGGGCCTGGACGTCGAGATCATCCCGTCCGGCGGCGACATCGTCCCGCAGGACGCCCTCGCCAACGGCGACGTCGACTTCGCGATCGCGTGGGTGCCGAAGGTGCTCGGGTCGATCGAGGCCGGCGCGAACCTCACCGACATCGCGCAGATCTTCCAGCGGTCCGGCACCCTGCAGGTGTCGTGGGCCGACTCGGGAATCGACTCGGTCGACGACTTCGAGGGCAAGACCATCGGCTCGTGGGGCTTCGGCAACGAGTGGGAGATCTTCGCGGCCATGGCGGCGGAGGGCCTCGACTCGACGACCGTGCAGATCATCACGCAGGACTTCAACATGAACGCCTTCCTGCAGGGCGACATCGACGCGGCCCAGGCGATGACCTACAACGAGTACGCGCAACTGCTCGAGACGGTGAACCCCGACACCGGCGAGCTGTACCAGCCGGAGGACTTCAACGTCATCAGCTACCAGGACACCGTCGGCGCGATGCTGCAGGACGCGATCTGGGCCGACACCGCCCGTCTCGAGAGCGACGAGGAGTACGCCGACACCGCGGTGGCCTTCCTCAAGGCCGTGGTCAAGGGCTGGGTGTTCGCGCGCGACAATCCGGACGAGGCCGCCGCCATCACCCTCGCGAACGGCTCGGCATGGGGTCCCAGCCACGAGCTGTGGATGATGAACGAGATCAACAAGCTCATCTGGCCGTCGCCGGACGGCATCGGCATCATCGACGAGGCCGCGTGGCAGCAGACCGTCGACGGCGCCCTGTCGGCCGTCAACGAGACCGGGGCGCACCTTATCACCGAGGAGCCGCCCGCGAGCGCGTGGTCGAACGAGTACATCCAGCGCGCGCTGGACGAGCTCGAGGCGGAGGGGATCGACCTGAGCGGCGACTCGTTCACGCCCATCGAGGTCGAACTGCAGGAAGGCGGCAACTAGCCGCACCGGTCGTCCGGAGGGCGGGGGCCGTCGTCCCCGCCCTCCGGACGTTCCGTCCGCCCCGCCGCCGGGGCGACCCGTGTTGTCTCTTGACCCTCGACCGGCGAGCGACGAGCGTAGCCGGAGGGGATTCCACGCCGTACCGGAGGACGCGCCATGACCGAAGATCTCGATCGCGAGGCCAAGACGCTCGACCGCGCGCACGTGTTCCACTCGTGGTCGGCCCAGGGCGGGCTCGACCTGCCGGTGATCGCCGGCGGCTCGGGGACGGTCGTGTGGGACCACGCCGGCAACCGGATGCTCGACTTCGCCAGCCAGCTCGTCAACGTGAACATCGGGCACCAGCATCCGGCCGTCGTGGAGGCGATCCAGCGGCAGGCGGCCGAGCTCGCGACCATCGGACCCGCGACGGCGAACCTCGTGCGCGGGCGTGCGGCGCAGCGCATCCTCGACAAGGCGCCCAGCGGCTTCGCGAAGGTCTTCTTCACCAACGGCGGCGCCGACGCCAACGAGAACGCGATCCGCATGGCCCGGCTCCACACCGGCCGCGACACGGTGCTCTCGACCTACCGCTCGTACCACGGCAACACGGGCGCCGCGATCGTCGCGACGGGCGATTGGCGACGGATGCCGAACCAGTACGCCCGCGGTCACGCCCACTTCTTCGGCCCGTACCTCTACCGCAGCGAGTTCTGGGCGACGACGCCCGAAGAGGAGTCGGCGCGCGCCCTGCACCACCTCGAGCGCGTCATCCAGTCCGAGGGCCCCGCGACGATCGCGGCGATCGTGCTGGAGTCGGTGCCTGGCACTGCCGGCATCCTCATCCCGCCGCCGGGCTACCTCGCGGGCGTGCGCGCACTGTGCGACCGGTACGGGATCATGCTCATCCTCGACGAGGTCATGGCGGGCTTCGGCCGAACCGGCCGCTGGTTCGCTTTCGAGGGCTACGACGTCGTACCCGACCTCATCACCTTCGCGAAGGGTGTCAACTCCGGCTACGTGCCGGTGGGCGGTGTCATCATCTCCGACGCCATCTCGGCCACCTTCGACGAGCGGGTCTTCCCGGGCGGGCTCACGTACTCCGGGCACCCGCTGGCCGCGGCATCCATCGTCGCCTCGATCGACGCGATGGAGTCGGAGGGCATCGTCGACAACGCCCGCCGCATCGGCGCCGACGCGATCGGCCCCGGCCTGACCGGCCTCGCCGAGAAGCACCGCCTCATCGGCGAGGTGCGGGGCGAGGGCGTCTTCTGGGCGATCGAGCTCGTCGCCGACCGCGACACCCGCGAGCCGGTGGGCGCCGACGTGATCGGAAAGCTCAAGAAGGAGCTCTCCGCGCGGGGCCTCATGCCCTTCGCGGCCGACAACCGGATCCACGTGGTGCCGCCTTGCGTGGTCACCGACGACGAAGTGGCACAGGCCATGGCGATTTACGATGAAGCTCTGACGAGCGTCGAAGAGGACCTCTCTTGACGCGTGCGCGTCCTCTCACGAGGAGGGCTTCCCAATGAAGGGCAGGAACCCACGATGACCGACACGACCACCCTGGAGCGGACCGAGCAGTCCGCCACGACGACCCTCGAGCACTGGGTCGGCGGCGCCGCCTGGGCGGGCGGATCCGAGCGGACCGGGCAGGTCTACAACCCCGCGTTCGGCACGGTGCAGAAGAACGTGCGCTTCGCGTCGAAGGCCGATGTCGGTTCCGCCGTGGACGTGGCGTCGGAGGCGTGGGCGCAGTGGCGCGACGCCTCGATCGCCAAGCGCCAGACGGTGCTCTTCGCCTTCCGCGAGCTGCTGAACGCCCGCAAGGACGAACTCGCCGAGATCCTCACGCGCGAGCACGGCAAGGTGCTCTCCGACGCGCTGGGTGAGATCGCGCGCGGAATGGAGGTCGTCGAGTTCGCGTGCGGCCTCGGCCACCTCACCAAGGGCGCGTACTCCGAGAACGTCTCGACCGGCATCGACGTCTACACGCTGCGTCAGCCGCTCGGCGTCGTGGGCATCATCAGCCCGTTCAACTTCCCGGCGATGGTGCCGCTGTGGTTCTTCTCGATCGCGCTCGCCGCCGGCAACGCCGTGATCCTGAAGCCCTCCGAGAAGGACCCCACCGCAGCCAACTGGCTCGCCGCGCTCCTGAAGGAGGCGGGCCTCCCCGACGGCGTGCTCAACGTCGTCCACGGTGACAAGGAGGCAGTCGACGCCCTCCTGGAGCACCCCGACGTGCGCGCGATCTCGTTCGTCGGCTCGACCCCGATCGCGAAGTACGTGTACGAGACCGCGACCGGTCACGGCAAGCGCGTGCAGGCGCTCGGCGGCGCGAAGAACCACATGCTGGTCCTCCCCGACGCCGACCTCGACCTCGCCGCCGACGCGGCCGTCAACGCCGGCTTCGGCTCAGCGGGCGAGCGGTGCATGGCCATCTCGGTCGTCCTCGCCGTCGACACGATCGCCGACGAGTTCGTGCAGAAGGTGTCCGAGCGCATGGCGACGCTGCGCACCGGCGACGGCATGAAGGGCTGCGACATGGGCCCGCTCATCACCGGCCAGCACCGCGACAAGGTCACCTCGTACATCGACGTGGCCGGTGCCGACGGCGCCTCGGTCGTCGTCGACGGACGCGACGCCGAGATCGACGGAGACGAGAACGGCTTCTGGCTCGGCCCCACGCTGATCGACAAGGTGCCCACCTCGTCGTCCGTGTACACGGACGAGATCTTCGGCCCGGTGCTCTCGGTCGTCCGCGTCGAGGGCTACGAGGACGGCCTCGGCATCATCAACTCGAGCCTCTACGGCAACGGCACGGCCATCTTCACGAACGACGGTGGCGCCGCCCGGCGCTTCCAGCGCGAGGTGCAGGTCGGCATGATCGGCATCAACGTGCCGATCCCGGTGCCGGTCGCCTACCACTCGTTTGGCGGCTGGAAGGCCTCGCTCTTCGGCGACGCGAAGGCCTACGGCCCGCACGGGTTCGAGTTCTTCACGGCCGAGAAGGCGATCACCTCGCGCTGGCTCGACCCGTCGCACGGCGGCCTGAACCTGGGCTTCCCGCAGCACGACTGAGCAGTGACCTCGGATGCCGCGACCCCGCGTGGGCCGCGGCATCCGTCGTTTCCGGGCCCGTCGTCGGCCGACTTCGGCCTCCCGGGCCGGCGAGGCCGCCGCGATGTCCCACTTCCCGGCCTTCGTGTCCCACCTTCCGCCGCTCCCGCTGCACCTAGAGGCCGAAAGTGGGACATGCCATCGGTGGCGTGGCGCTGAGGAGGCTCGGCGTCGGGGCGTGGCTAGAGGCCGGGGGCTTGACCCGGGGCGACTCGACCCGGGGCCTCGCCGTCGGGGGCTCTGCGTCGAGGGCTCGACTCAGGGGCTCCCGCTCATGACGGCGCGTACACGCGCAGTGCGTCCGGCACCACGACGCACCGCAGCCGGAAGCCCTCCGGTGCGCGCTCGACGAGCTCCCCGTCGTGGACGAAGACCGACGGATGCCCGGGCGCCGGTGTGACGCGGAGGTCGAGTTCCCGCACGACCCGGCGCTCGACGTCGGCATCCCGCGGGAACAGGCGCACCGCCCGCAGCACGGCCGAGGTCTTCTTGCCGAACGACAGTGCGGCGAGCGCACGCACCCGCGACCCGCGCGCGTGGTGGATGCGCACGTCGAGCTCGGAGGCGTCCGCCTCCTGCCGCTGCATCGTCGCGACGCGGTCGGGGTCGTTGCGTCCGGCGCTGACGAACACCGACCACACGCGGGCCCGGCGGCCGTCGAGCACGACGGTGAGCGGCTCGGTGCGGCGCAGGGCCGTCCACGTCGCGGCGACCCCGCCGAGCCATTTGCCCAGGCTGCTGCGTCGCTCGCGCTGCTCGATCAGCTCGGGATAGGCGCCGACCGACACCACGTTGAGCACCGTGAGCGGCTCGTCGTCGTCGGCGCGCGCCTCGACCACGCCCACCGCGACCGTCGTATCGGCCGCGAAGGCGTCGATCGCGGTGACGACGTCGGTGAGCCCGAGCGCCCGTACGAAGTGGTTGAAGGTCCCGCCCGGCATTGCGAGCAGCGGCCTGTCGTAGCGGCGCGCGAGCCCGGCCATGCGCGACACCGACCCGTCGCCGCCGTACACGCCGAGCACGGCGGGTGGGGCATCCGATTCCATCGCCTTCGCGACCACGTCGTCGAAGACCTCATCCTCAGCGAGCTCATGCACGACCGCCTCGGGCAGACGCTCGGCGAACGTCGCCGCAGGGTCGCTGCGGATCACGGCCGTGCCCGACCGGGCGTTGCGCACGATGAACACCCCGCGCCCGCGGGCGCGCGTGTCGTCGTCGGTCCCCTCCACGTGAGCGAGCGTACCCGCGCGCGGGCTCCCCAGCCCCGCGGTCGGCGGCACTGATTCAGGAGACGCCGCGGACGCGCGTCGCGGCGTCCCTGCTCGGCGTGTCGCCTGAATCTGGCACGCATCTCGGTGCCCGGCCCGTCGAACGGCGCCTCAGGCGAGCATCACGCCGGGAGGATCGGCCGGTTCTCGTAGAAGGTCTGCAGCACCACCGTCGTGCGGGTGTTCACCGAGGCGGCGAGGCGGATGTCGCGGATCAGCGTCTCGAGGTGCCGCGGCGACGTCACACGCACGAAGAGGATGTAGCTCGCGTCGCCGGCGATGGAGTGGCAGGCCTCGATCTCGCTGAGGTGCTCGAGGAGCTCCGGCGCGTTGTCGGGCTGGGCGGGGTCGAGCGGCGTGATCTCGATGAACGCCGAAAGCGGCTTGCCGACCGCCTCGGCGTCGACGACGGCGCGGTAGCCGGTGATCACGTCGCGGGCCTCGAGCCGGCGCAGCCGCGCCTGGACGGCCGACACCGACAGGCCGGTCGCCGACGACAGCTCCGCGAGCGTCGCACGCGCATTGAGCGACACCTCGCGCACGATGGTCGCGTCGATCGGGTCGTCCACGCGCCCGGGAGCCGGGGTCTGGTCTGGCAGGGCCATGCCCATGACACTACCAAGCACAGTCACGCGAGACAGGAAGTGTTCCTGTGGACAGCGAGAATCACAGGAAGGTTTCCCGTAGACTGACGTCAACCCAGCGACGATCGGAGGTTCACCATGTCCACACCCACCCGCGCCACGCAGGTCATCGTCGGCGAACCCGAGGTCGTCGAGGACGCCATCTCTCTCGCCGACGGGGTCGAGACCTCGGCCGCGTGGCAGAGCCTCAAGGGCGCAGGATCCGCTCTCCAGCCCCTCCAGATCAAGGACGGATCGATTCCGGATGCCGCGTCCCACGCGGCCGCCCGTGAGCACGTCGAGGCGATCATCGCCGCGATCGATGAGCTCGCCCCGCGCTTCCCGCACGACGCCGCCTACCTGGAGGCGTCGGTGCGCGACTTCCGACGCTGGATGGACGACGGCTTCGGCGTGCCCGACTTCCTCGACTCGCTCGTGGCGTTCCAGCCGCAGCAGCACCGGGTCGACGGCATCCGCCACCTCGTGGTGTTCCCGATGTACACGCAGAACGGCTCGTCCGACCGGCACGTCGAGGCGGTGCTCGTCGAGGTGATCTGGCCGGAGTTCATCGCCGAGCTCGAGACGGAGTACACCAACAAGCTCTTCGTCTCGCTGCGGTTCCTCGACTTCACGCCCGGCTACGACACGAACTCGGCGGTGCTGTTCCCCGAGACGGTCGCGATGCGCGAGATCCCCGCGTTCACGTGGGGCGCGATCTTCCAGGACCGCGAGGCCGCGCGCTACCGCCGCGTCGTGCGCGCCGCCGCCGAGATCACGAAGCTCGACCTGCCGGCCGACGCGGCGCGCATGCTCGACGACCAGGCGCTCACCGAGAAGACGTTCGTGATGTGGGACATCATCCACGACCGCACCCACATGCGCGGCGACCTGCCGTTCGACCCGTTCATGATCAAGCAGCGGATGCCGTTCTTCCTGTACTCGCTGGAAGAGCTGCGCTGCGATCTCACCGCGTTCCGCGAGTGCGTCGCGATCCAGGGCCGCCTGTCGGCTCAGGAATCGCTGACCGACGCCGAGGCCGAGATGCTCGAGCACGCGAAGCTCGTGCAGTACGCGGTGATCTTCGACCGGATCTTCCGGTTCTCGATCACCGGCTCGCGCGTGCGCAACTACGACGGCCTCGGCGGTCAGCTGCTGTTCGCGTGGCTGCACCAGCGCGGCGTGCTGCACTGGACCGACACGGCCCTCGCCTTCGACTGGGCCGAGGTGCCCGCTGCGGTGGTCGCCCTCGCCGACACGATCGACGAGCTCTACTGGCGTTCGATCGACCGCCCGAAGACGGCGCACTGGCTCGCCGCGTACGAGCTGGTCCGCGGCACGCTGACGCCGAACCCGGCCTCGGCGTGGGCGCGTGGACTCTCCGACGAGATCCTCGCCGGAGCTCCGAAGGGCTACACCGACGCGGTCATGGACGACGAGTTCCCGCTGTCGATGTTCTTCGAGGCGCTCGACAAGAAGATGAAGCCCGTCATCGAGTCGACGGCCGGCCTGACCGGGGCCGATGCCTGACTCCGTCGCCGGCCGGCTCGTGCTGATCGGGGGCGCGACGAGCGCCTCCGGTCTCGCGGCATCCCGCGTCCTGGTCTCGGCCGGGGCGCGGGTCGTCGCGGTCGGGCGTGACGGTGCGAAGCTCGACGAGCTCGCTGCCGCCGTGCCCGGCATCGCGGTCGAGGTGTGCGACCTGGCGGACGACGCCGAGGTCGCCTCGCTCGCCGGGCGGGTGCACGCCGCGCACGGCGCCGTCGACGGCATCCCGCACCTCGTGGGCGGCTGGCGCGGCGGCGGAGGCCTCGCGGGCCAGTCCGACGACGACTACCGCTTCCTCGAGGGATCCTTCACCGCGCTGCGCAACGTCACGCGGGCCTTCGACGCCGACCTGCGGGCATCGAGCGCGGGCAGGCTGGCGGTCGTCTCGTCGACCGCGGTCGCACGGCCGCTGGCCGGCGGGGCCAACTACGCGGCGGTGAAGGCCGCGACCGAGGCGTGGGCGCGCGCGGTCGCGCAGGGCTTCGCGAAAGCGGCTCGGGATGCCGGTCGGCCGCTGGCCGCGGCATCCGTCGTCTTCCGGGTCAAGAGCCTCGACGGGCTCGAGGAGGCCCTCGCGCAGCGATTCGCCGACCTGTGGGCGTCGGACGCCGACGACGTCAACGACTCGGTCGTCGAGCTGACCGACCCGACCCTCTGACCAGCACCGCCGCAGCGGCCCGAGCGGCGCGTGCCGTAACTCCGCCTGCGCCGACCCGCCGGCACCGAGCGGGCGCGTGGATCCGCGGGCACTCGAGCGGCTCCCGCCGGATCAGGCGGAGTTGCGACACGAACTAGATTGGAACACCGTGACCACGATCCACGACCCGAACCTGCGCGGCTTCGCCTCCGACAACTACTCCGGCATCCACCCCGAGGTGCTCGCGGCCATCGCCGCCGCCAACGACGGTCACCAGGTCGCGTACGGCGAGGACGACTACACCGAGCGGCTGCAGGCCGTCATGGCGCACCACTTCGGCGAGGGTGTCGAGGCGTACCCGGTCTTCAACGGCACGGGCGCGAACGTCGTCGGACTGCAGTCGATGCTTCCCCGTTGGGGCGCCGTCATCGCGGCGAGCACGGCCCACATCAACGTCGACGAGGGCGGCGCACCCGAGCGCGTGGGCGGCATCAAGATCCTCAACGTGCCGACCGAGGACGGCAAGCTCACCCCCGAGCTCATCGACCGCGAGGCGTGGGGCTGGGGCGACGAGCACCGCGCCCAGCCGCTCGTCGTCTCGATCACGCAGTCGACCGAGCTGGGAACGCTCTACTCGGTCGACGAGGTCCGCACGATCGCCGACCACGTCCACGGTCACGGCATGCGCCTGCACATGGACGGCTCGCGCCTCTCGAACGCCGCCGCCTCGCTGGACGTGCCCTTCCGCGCCCTCACGCGCGACGCGGGCGTCGACGTGCTGAGCTTCGGCGGCACCAAGAACGGCGCGATGCTCGGTGAGGCGATCGTGGTGCTGAACCCAGAGGCCTCGCAGGGGCTCACCTACCTGCGCAAGCTCGACATGCAGCTCTCGTCGAAGATGCGCTTCGTGTCGGCCCAGCTGGTCGCGCTGCTCGAGGGCGACCTGTGGCACCGCAACGCATCGCACTCGAACGCCATGGCGCAACGCCTGCGCGCGGGCGTCGAGGCCGGTCTCGCCGACGGCACCATCCACGGCGTCGCGTTCACCCAGCCGACCCAGGCCAACGGCGTCTTCGCGACCCTGCCCGACGGCGTCGCCGACCGTCTGCGCGCATCGTTCCGCTTCTACGACTGGGATGCCGCGAAGAACGAGGTGCGCTGGATGTGCTCGTTCGACACGTCCGAGAACGACATCGACGCGTTCCTGGCCGCGATCGCGCGCGAGACCTCGCGCAGCTGACCCGCACGCCGCCCGGCACGACGAAAGGGTGGGCCCCGCCTCGCGCGGGACCCACCCTTTCGTCGTGTTCGGCTCAGCCCTCGGTGCGCTGGAGCTCCTCGCCGTGCTCGGAGTGCTCGGAGTGCTGCGGCTGCTCGTCGGCAGCGGCCTCGGCCTCGTCAGCAGCGGCCTCGAGCTCGCCCTCGACTGCCTCCCCGTCGCCCGCTTCGTGGGCGGCGTCGACGTCCTCCGAGTGGAGCACGTGCTCGATCGGGGTCTCGTCCGCGAGCGCCTCGGCGGCGTCCTCGAGCGCCTCGGCGGCGTCCTCGGCGCTCTCGAGCACCTCGGCCGCGTGGAGCACCTCGGGCGCGGCATCGCCGGCCACGACCACGCCGGCGTCGGTGAGGTCGACCGGCACCGCGGGGCGGATGAGGTCCTTGACCTCGGCCATGAAGCTCGTCAGCTGGTGCTGCTGCCAGCGCAGCTGGCGGGTGCGGTCCTCGGCGTCGCGGAGGACCGCGTGCGAGTGGCTCGTGACGAGGTCGATGATCTGCTGGGCCTTCGCGCGCGCCTGGTCGAGCTGCTCGCGGGCGCGCACATTCGCGTCGGCCTCGACCTGCTGGGCCTGGGCGCGCACGAGCCGCTCGAAGTCGTCGGCCTTGGCCGACACGCGCTGAGCGTGCTCGAGCGACGCGGCGACCTGGTCGTTGGCGTCCTGCGTGATGCGCTCGGCGTGGGCGACCGCCTGATTGTGCAGCACGAGGAACTCCTGCTGCGCATCGTCCTGACGACGGGTGAGGGATGCCTCGAAGTCGAGGGCGCGCACGCGCAGCTCGCGCACGGCGTCTTCGGCCTCGGAGCGGGCGTGCGCCGTCTCGCGGGCGACCATCGAGCGCAGCGTCGCGACGCCCTTCTCGGCCTCGGAGCGGATTGCGGCGGCCTCGCGCTCGGCCTGCGCGACCTTCTCAGCCGCGTGCGCGGCTTCGCGCTCGATGCGGGCCTGGTGCGCGGTCAGCTCCGTCTCGATGCGCAGCCGCGCCTGCTGGGCCTCGTGCTGGGCCTGCGACACGATCGCCTCGGCCTCGGTCTTGGCATCCTTGCGGCGGTTGTCGATGTCTTCGTGGGCCGCGGCGAGCAGGCGCTCGCCCTGCACCGTCGCGTTGCGCAGCACCACGCCGGCCTGCTCCTCGGCGACGCGCAGGATCTCCTCGAACTGCGGGCGGTTCGGCGAGGCCGACTCCTCGGTGGCGCTCACGAGCTCCTCGGTGAGGGCCTGCACGCGGTGCTCGGCGCCGGCGAGCTTCGCCTTGGCAGCCGCGAGCTCTGCCTCGAGACGGGCGACGTCGCTGCGGTCGCGCGACCCGGCGGCGGCGACCTCGGACTCGAGGCGGTCGATCGCGTCCTGACGCTGCGCTGCCGCAGCTGCGAGCTCTGCCTCGAGACGGTCGGCCTTCTCACGGCTCTGCGACACGGCGGCGCTGGCGCGGCGCTGGTTCTGCTTGAGCAGCGTCACCTGCTCGGTCGCCGCGCGCACGCGGGCGTTGAGGCCGGCGATCGCGGTGTCGACCTCGTCCTTGTCGTAGCCGCGGAAGGCGGTGGTGAAGGCCGCTTCGGGGGCGGCCCCTCCGGCGGCGCTGATCAGCCGGTCGAACGGGTTGGTGCTGGTGTCTTCAGGGGTGTCGTGACGGGCGGGCGAGGCGTTGTCGGACATCGGGCGGGTCTCCGCTTCTTCGGATTCGGGGTTCGGCGTGCGCTTCGGGGGGATGGGGCGACGCGCACCGCGGCCCTCGTGCCGGGCGAGCACAGCGCACGCCGGCGGCGGGGGATCACGGGGAGACGACGCCCTCGGCGGCACCAGGTTCTCGGCGCAGGTGAATGCGGCGCGGGCAGGTGAAGAATACCCCGCCCGCCTGTGTGTTCCGCCACCCCGGAAAGAAGAATGTGGACAGCCTCGTCCGCTGCCCCGTGCACGCCGGTTCAGGCGCCCGCGAGCCACTCCCGGTATGCGGGGAACGAGTACTCCCGCCCGAGGAACGCCTGCACCAGATCGCGGGCGTCGCGCGACCCGCCGGGCTCGAGGATCTCGCGGCGATAGCGATGTGCGGTCTCCTCGTCCATGAGGTCCGCGTCGAAGCCCGACAGCAGATCGCGGGCGATGACGAGGCTCCACTGGTACGTGTAGTAGCAGGCGCCGTAGCCCGTGAGATGCCCGAACCCGGCGTACGGGTGCAGGCCGGGCAGCGGCTGCACCGGGCTCGTCGTCGCGTACAGGCGCTCGGTCTCGGCCTGCAGGTCGGCCGGACGGTCGACGTGCAGGTGATACGAGACGTTCGCGTGCCCGAGCTGGCGGCGCACCTCGAGCGCGCGGCCGAACGCGTCGGCCACCCGCATCTTCTCGACGAGCTCTGCGGGGATCGGCTCGCCGTCGGCGTTCGCGGTGAACGACCGGAGCACGTCCGCATCCCACGCCCACTCCTCGAGCAGCTGGCTCGGCGCCTCGACGAAGTCCCACTCGGTGGCGACCCCGCTGAACCGCACCCAGCGCTGACGGCCGCCCAGGATGTCGTGGACGAGGTGGCCGAACTCGTGGAAGAACGTCACGACCTCGTCGTGCTCGAGCAGCCCGCGGGAGAAGTTGCACAGCAGCACGGCTTCGGGCAGCGACCGCCCGGCGACGCCGGGCACGAGCGGGAAGCAGGCCGCGTGGTTGAACTTGCCCGGTCGGGGGTGAAGGTCGAGGTGGATGCGGCCGATCCGCTCGCCGGCGCGGAGCACGTCGTAGCTCGCGACGTCGTCGTGCCACGTCGGCACGTCGACCGGAACGTACTCGACGCCGAGCAGTCGCGCGGTGACGTCGAGCACGCCGGGCTTCACGCGCTCGAACGGGAAGTACGAGCGCACGAGCTGCGCGTCGACGTCGTACTCCTCGCGCTTGAGAGCGCTGAGCAGGTACCAGAAGTCGGCGATCGTGACCTCGCTCGCGCCGGGCTCGTCGCGGAGGAGGCGGTCCCTCAGCCGCTCGTACTCGACCGCGGCGGCCTCGGCGGATGCGGCATCCAGTCGCGACAGGAATGCGGGGATCTCGGGTCCTGAGCCGATCATGCGTGTCTCGGTCTCGTAGTCGGCCCAGTCCTCGAAGCCGAGCAGCCGCGCGCGCTCGGCGCGCACCTCGAGCAGCTCGGCGAGGACCGCGTCGTTCTCGGGCCATGCGAGGTCGTTGTACGCAGTGAGGAGTGCGACGCGCGTGGCGCGATCGGAGGCGTACTCGCGCACCGGCATCAGGTCGGTGTACTCGGTCGTGAGGGTCACCCTGCCCTCGGCGCCCACGGGGTGGGCGTCGATGAAGTCCTGCGGCAGACCGGCGAGGCCGCCGGGCGGGACAGTGATCTCGCGGCGCCCGTCGCGCACGTTGCGCGAGAACGTCAGCGACAGCTCGGTGTCGCGATCGGTGAGCGCACGCACACGTTCGCGCGTCTCGTCGTCGAGGTCGACCCCGCCGCGTCGGAAGTCGCGCAGCAGATGCGCCAGCAGCCGCGCCGCGTCGCCGTCGAGACCCGTCTGGTCGGCGTCGGCGAACACCGCCCAGAGGTCGCGGTCGAGGAGCCTCGCGCTGCTGAGCGCCTCGACCGCCTGCACCTGCGTCTCGGCGGCCTCGCGCACGGCATCGTCGGGGTGCGCCTCGCTGAGCAGGTAGGCGGCGCTCAGGGCCTCGGCGAGCGCGAACTCGGCGTCGTTCCAGCGTTCGAGCCGCTCGATCGTCGAGAGGTCCGGCGAGCCCTTGAGCTGCTCGTCGAGCGCGGCGACACGGGCAATCCGGTCGGCCGCACGGTCGGTGGCCAGTGCCAGCCAGCCCTCGCGGTCGGTCGGGAAGGACAGGGGCTCGAGTGCGACGTTGCTCACCCGACGAGCCTACGGCGCGCTCGTCTCAGCGCAGCGCCCCGACGCTCGCGAGTGCCAGGCGCACCAGGGTGCCGCGGCCGCCCTCCATCTCAGCGGAGAGAGCGTCGGATGCCGCTTCCTCCGGCTTCAGCCACGTGACCTCGAGCGCGTCCTGACGCGGCTCGCACGTGCCCGTCACCGGGACGACGAACGCGAGCGACACGGCATGCTGGCGGTCGTCGTGGAAGGGGCTCATGCCGGGAAGCGGGAAGTACTCCGCCACCGTGAACGGCGTCGGCTGCGGGGGAAGCAGCGGGAACGCCATCGGTCCGAGGTCGTTCTCGACGTGGCGGAACAGCGCGTCGCGCACGGTCTCGCCGTAGCGGACCCGTCCCGACACGAGCGTGCGCGTCATCTCGCCCAGCGGCGTCGCCCGCAGGAGGATCCCCACCTCGGTGACCACACCCACGCCGTCGGTGCGCACCGGAAGCGCCTCGACGTACAGCATGGGCAGCCGCCGGCGGGCCTCGGCCAGCTCGATGTCGGTCAGCCAGCCGGGGTTGGCCGCGGCATCCGGACTCGGCGAGCCGAACGTGCCGTCGCCCAGCTGACGACCGCCTTGGCCGAACGACGCCCCCACGCCGCCCAGCGGGTCGCGCGGCGTGCCGTCGTCGTCGCGCTCGTTCGGGTCGGGGTCGGGGGTGCGGACCGGCATGACTCCTGTATACCCCACGGCCTCCGGCGGCGGGGGTCGGTGCAGAGCCCCCGGCCCTCTTCCGGCCCGCGGCGGACGGGCGTAGCGTGCGACCCACATCGCAACCATCACCTGAGGAGGGATGACATGCACACGGCGGCACGCGCCGCGCTCGCCGCCACGGCGACCGCGGCAGCTGAAGTGAGCGGCAGGATGGTCGGGTGAGCATCCCCGCACCCCTCGACGCCGAAGCCGTGCTGTGGTCCGCCGACGCGGCCGCCCGCGAAGGACGACCGCTCCTCGTGCTGCTGCACGGTTACGGCGCCGACGAGAACGACCTCTTCGGGCTCGTGCCCTACCTGCCGCCCGGGTTCGCCGTGGCCGCGGTGCGGGCGCCGCTCGCCCCGCCGTTCCCCGCGCCCGGGTACTCCTGGTACCCCATCGAGGGGCTCGAGAGTCGCGACCCGGTGCACGTCACGACCGCGGCCGCTCAGCTGATCGAGTGGACGGATGCCGCGGCATCCGCTCATCGATCGGTGGGTCTGCTCGGCTTCTCGCAGGGAGCGGCGGTGGCGCTGCAGGCCATGCGCCTCGACCCTGCCCGCTTCGCGTTCGCAGTGAACCTCTCCGGCTACGCGACCCCCGGCGACCTCCCGCACGACGGGGCGCTCGCCGAGAGACGACCGCCGGTCTTCTGGGGGCGAGGGACCAATGACGACGTCATCCCCGAGTTCCTCGTCGAGCACACGACCGAGTGGCTGCCGCGGCACGTCGAGCTGAGCGGGCGCGTGTACCCCGGCCTCACGCACAGCGTCTCGGAGCAGGAGCTCGCCGACGTGCGGGTCTTCCTCGACAAGCAGCTGGACGGGCTCGGCTGACGGCTCTCGCCCGACGAGCACGAGATTCCCAGGCGCGCGGGCGGGGCATCCGCTATCGTGGCCTCTGGCCTTGTCCCCTCTGTGAGGAACTCCCTTGAAGCTGATCGTCGCGACCGCGCTGTAATCGCGCTGCTCCGTCGATCCTTCGATCCCGACGGCCCAGCGCTTCCGATTCCGCGCTGACCGTCGATCCCGCCGCCTTCTCCTCGGCTTCCGCGGGCGTACCCGCCGACCGCCGGGACGCGGCATCCGGTGTCAGCGCATTCACGACACCCACGGAGGCCTCCATGTCCACCCATACCCTCACCCCTTCGGTCATCCTCGACCGCGTCTCTTTCGCGTGGTCGGACGGAACGCCCGCCCTGACCGATGTGTCCGGCGCCTTCGGCGTCGGGCGCACCGGCCTCGTCGGCCGGAACGGCTCCGGCAAGTCCACGCTCCTGCGGCTCATCGCCGGCGAGCTCGCGCCCGCCGCGGGCAGCATCGCGACGTCGGCCGAGGTCGCGTACCTGCCGCAACGGCTCACCCTCGACGTCGGGCGTCCCGTCGCCGAGCTGCTCGGCGTGTCCGCGCCCCTCGCCGCACTGCGGGCGATCGAGTCGGGCGACGCCGATCCACGGCACTTCGACGCGGTCGGCTCCGACTGGGACATCGAAGCGCGCTCGCACGCCGCCCTCGCCGAAGCCGGCCTCGCGCCTGAGATGCTCGACCGGAACGTCGGCGAGCTGTCGGGGGGCGAGGCGGTGCTGACGGCGATCGCCGGGATACGCCTGCGCGGAGCATCCATCGCCCTGCTCGACGAGCCCACGAACAACCTCGACCGCGACGCCCGCGCGCGGCTCGGCGCGATGGTCCGAGGCTGGCGAGGGACGCTCATCGTCGTGAGTCACGACGTGTCGCTGCTCGAGCTGATGGATGAGACGGCCGAGCTCTACGCCGGCGAGCTGTCGGTGTTCGGCGGCCCGTACTCCGAGTGGCGGGCGTGGCTCGACGCGGAGCAGGACGCCGCCAAGCAGGCCGAGAAGGCTGCGGCGCAGGCCGTCAAGCGCGAGAAGCGCGAACGCATCGAGACCGAGGTGAAGCTGTCGCACCGCAGCGCCATGGGCAAGAAGGCCCAGATGGAGAAGCGCGTGCCGAAGATCATCGCGGGCGGACGCAAGATGGCCGCCCAGGTCTCGGCCGGAAAGCTCCGCACCGAGGCACGGGGCAAGGAGGCCGAGGCGCGCGAAGCGCTCGACGCCGCCGGGCGCCGCGTGCGCGACGACGACGCGATCCGCATCGACCTGCCCGATCCCGGCGTGCCCGCCGGGCGCCGCATCGCGACGCTGAGCGACGGGCACCGCTCGTGGGTCGTGCAGGGCCAGGAGCGGGTCGCCCTCGTCGGCGCCAACGGCGTCGGCAAGACGACCCTGCTCGAGAGCCTGATCGGGTCAGCGTGTCACAACTCCGCCTCGAGCGGCGGTCGGGTCCCGGATGCCCCTGCGACGGCGGGCGAGCCGAGCCAGGGCGCAGATTCGAGGCGGAGTCACGGCACGGGCGAGCTGCACACCGACCGGGTCGGCTACCTGCCGCAGCGGGTCGACGGCCTCGACGAGCGCGCGTCGGTGCTCGAGAACGTGGCGGCCGCGGCATCCGCCGTTCCGATTCCCGAGCTGCGCAACCGGCTGGCCCGGTTCCTCATCCGAGGGGCCGCGGTCGGGCGGCCGGTGTCGACGCTGTCGGGCGGCGAGCGGTTCCGCGTCGCCCTCGCGCGACTGCTCCTCGCGGATCCGTCCCCGCAGCTCATCGTGCTCGACGAGCCGACGAACAACCTCGACCTCGACACGGTCGGCCAGCTCGTCGACGCCCTCGCCGCGTACCGCGGTGCGGTGCTGATCGTGAGCCACGACGACGCGTTCCTCGAGCGCCTCGGTGTCGACACGACGCTCGAACTCGGGGCGGACGGCACGCTCAGCGAACTGTGACGCGGGCGCTCGGCATCCGGTTCCGCACGAACCGGATGCCGAGCGCGGCCAACAGGGCCATCATGAGCACATGAACCAACTCGTCCGGCCCCGTGAGGGGCGCATGATCGCCGGCGCCTGCCTCGCCGTCGCCAACAGGTTCGGCGTGAACGTCGTCGCGGTCCGGATCCTGACCGTCCTGGCGACGGTGTTCTTCGGCCTGTCGATCTGGGTCTACATCCTGCTCTGGATCCTGATCCCCGCCGAGCGCTGACGCCGGCGGCTCCTCCCGCCCGCGTCAAGCCCGCCCCGATGTCGCCGGCACCGGCCAAGATGGGGGGATGAGCGACGTGCTCGAGCGGTTCAGCCCTGCCACGCAGGACTGGTTCCGCGGCGCCTTCTCGAGCCCGACGGCCGCGCAGATCGGTGCGTGGGACGCGATCTCCAAGGGCAAGCACGCGCTGGTCGTCGCCCCCACCGGGTCGGGCAAGACGCTCTCGGCGTTCCTGTGGGCGATCGACCGGGTCTTCCGCGAGAAGGACGCGTCGGCGCCCGCGGCGACGACGGGCCGCAGAAGGCGAGCGGATGCCTCGCCCTCCCCCACGCGGATCCTGTACATCTCGCCGCTCAAGGCCCTCGGGGTCGACGTCGAGCGCAACCTCCGGTCGCCGCTCGTCGGCATCCACCAATCCGGGCGCCGTCTGGGTGTCGCGGTACCCGACGTCACCGTCGGGGTGCGCTCGGGCGACACGACGTCGAGCGACCGGCGCAAGCTCGTCACGGCTCCGCCCGACATCCTCATCACGACCCCCGAGTCGCTCTACCTGATGCTCACGAGCCAGGCGGGCGAGACGCTGAAGGGTGTCCACACCGTCATCGTCGACGAGGTGCACGCGGTCGCCGCCACCAAGCGCGGCGCTCATCTCGCGGTGAGCCTCGAACGGCTCGACGCCATGCTCGACAAGCCCGCTCAGCGCATCGGGCTCTCGGCGACCGTGCGGCCCATCGACGAGGTCGCCCGGTTCCTCGGCGGCTCAGCGCCCGTCGAGATCGTCGCTCCCCGGTCGACCAAGGCCTTCGACATGCGGGTCGTCGTGCCGATCGACGACATGCTCAACCCGCCACCGCCGCCCGGCACCGAGCCGTGGGCGCCCGCCCCCGCTCCCGGCGACGCCGAGGTCATCGACGAGGACTGGTTCGCCGACGGCAGCGCCGGCACCGCGAGGGCGGCCGGCGGCGGCGAGACCGAGATGACCGGCTCGGTGTGGCCGCACGTCGAGGAGGCGATCGTCGACCGCATCCTGCAGCAGCGGTCGACCATCGTCTTCTGCAACTCCCGCCGCCTCGCCGAGCGGCTGACCGGACGGCTCAACGAGATCTACTCCGAGCGGCTCGGGCTCGATCTCCCCGAGGCATCCGTCCCGGCGGCCATGATGGCGCAGGCCGGTGCCACCGCCGGCGCCGACCCCGTGCTCGCCAAGGCGCACCACGGGTCGGTGTCGAAGGAGCAGCGGGCGCAGGTCGAGGAAGAGCTGAAGTCCGGCGTGCTGCGGTGCGTCGTGGCCACGAGCAGCCTCGAGCTCGGCATCGACATGGGCGCCGTCGATCTCGTGATCCAGGTCGAGGCGCCCCCGAGCGCAGCGTCGGGTCTGCAGCGCATCGGCCGTGCGGGGCACCAGGTGGGCGAGGTCAGCCGCGCCGCGCTCTTCCCCAAGCACCGCAGCGACGTGCTCCACACCGCCATCGTGACCGAGCGGATGCTGGCCGGTCAGATCGAGGCGATCTCCATTCCGCAGAACCCGCTCGACATCCTCGCGCAGCAGACGGTCGCCGCCTCGGCGCTCGGCCCGGTCGAGGTCGAGGGCTGGTACGAGACGCTCAAGCGCAGCGCGCCCTTCCGCTCACTGCCCCGCTCGGCGTACGAGGCGACGCTCGACCTGCTGGCGGGCCGCTTCCCCTCCGACGAGTTCGCCGAGCTGCGGCCGCGGCTCATCTGGGACCGCGATCACGGCACGCTCACCGGCCGGCCCGGCTCGCAGCGCATCGCGGTCACGAGCGGCGGCACGATCCCCGACCGCGGGCTCTTCGGCGTCTTCATCGCCGGCGAGTCGCAGAACGCCCGGGTGGGCGAGCTCGACGAGGAGATGGTCTACGAGTCGCGCGTCAACGACGTCTTCACCCTTGGCACCACGAGCTGGCGCATCGTCGAGATCACCCACGACCGGGTGAACGTCGTGCCCGCGTTCGGCCAGCCGGGCAAGGTGCCGTTCTGGCACGGCGACGGCATCGGGCGACCGGCCGAGCTCGGCGAGGCACTCGGCAAGTTCTCGCGCGAAGTCTCCACCGCCAAGCCCGGCAAGGCCGAGGAGCGTCTGCGCGACGCGGGGCTCGACGACAATGCGCAGGGCAACCTCCTGGCCTATCTCGCCGAGCAGCGCGAGTCGACGGGCACCCTTCCCACCGACCGTCAGCTGACCGTCGAGCGCGGGCGCGACGAGGTGGGCGACTGGCGCGTCATCCTGCATTCCCCGTACGGCATGCAAGTGCATGCGCCGTGGGCGCTGGCGGTGAACGCCCGGATCCGCGAGCGCCTGGGCGTCGAGGGATCCGCCGTCGCGAGTGACGACGGCATCATCGCGAGGATTCCGGATGCCTCGGCCGACCCGCCGGGCGCCGAGCTGTTCGTCTTCGACCCCGACGAGCTGGAGCAGATCGTCACCGACGAGGTGGGCGGCTCCGCGCTGTTCGCCTCCCGGTTCCGCGAGTGCGCGGCACGTGCCCTGCTGATGCCCCGGCGCAACCCCGGGCGGCGCAGCCCGCTGTGGCAGCAGCGGCAGCGGTCGGCCCAGCTGCTCGAGGTCGCGCGCCGTTACCCGACGTTCCCGATCATCCTCGAGACGCTGCGCGAGGTGCTGCAGGACGTCTACGACGTGCCGTCGCTCCTGCGCATCGCGCGCAGCATCGGCGACCGCCGCATCCGACTGATCGAGACCGAGCCCGCCCAGCCGTCGCCCTTCGCACGAGACCTCCTGTTCGGATATGTCGGTGCGTTCATGTACGAGGGCGACTCGCCCCTCGCTGAGCGCCGGGCCGCGGCGCTCTCCGTCGATCCGGCCCTGCTGTCGGAGCTGCTCGGCAAGATCGAGATGCGGGAGCTGCTCGACCCGGACGTGATCGCGCAGTTCGAGCGCGAGGCGCAGCGACTCGACCCCGAGCGTCGCGCGCGGGGCCTCGAGGGGATCGCCGATCTGCTGCGACTCCTCGGGCCGCTGGACGCCGCCGAGGTCGCGGCCCGACTGCAGCCGGCCGACACGGCGACCGAGACCGCGGAGGCCGATGCAGCGTCCCTCCTCGACGCGCTCGTCAGCGCCCGCCGGGCGATCCCCGTGACCATCGCCGGGTCCCCGCGCATCGCCGCCGTCGAAGACGCCGGTCGCCTGCGCGACGCGATCGGGGTGGCGCTGCCGGTCGGCATCCCCACCGCATTCCTCGAGCCGCTGGCCGACCCGCTGGGCGACCTCGTCGCGCGCTACGCGCGTACGCACGGGCCGTTCACGGCAGATGCGGTCGCCCAGCGCCTGGGCGTCGGAATCGCCGTCGCGCGGCACACCCTGCAGCGACTCGAGTCGCAGGGGCGGCTGGCAAGCGGGTTCTTCCTGCCCGCCTCGGCGGCGACGGCGGGCGACGACACCGAGTGGTGCGACGCCGAGGTGCTGCG
The DNA here is from genome assembly GCF_054824025.1 of Microbacterium sp. HJ5. Classification (NCBI taxonomy): domain Bacteria; kingdom Bacillati; phylum Actinomycetota; class Actinomycetes; order Micrococcales; family Microbacteriaceae; genus Microbacterium; species Microbacterium sp. HJ5. Next base: position 119,762 of record NZ_JSYE01000011.1, on the reverse strand, counting down.
CCGGCTCCGGATGCGGTCGCTGGCGGCCATCCGCGGCAGCGTCGAGCCGGTGCCGCAGGACGCCTACGCCCGGTTCCTGCCGGTGTGGCAGCACGTCACGCGTCCCCTCGAGGGCGTCGAGGGCGTCGCCGCGGTCGTCGAGCAGCTCGCCGGCGTGCCGATCCCCGCCAGCGCGTGGGAGTCGCTGATCCTCCCCGCGCGCGTCGCGGGCTACACCCCCGCGATGCTCGACGAGCTGACGGCGTCGGGAGAGGTCGTCTGGTCCGGGCACGGCAGCCTCCCCGGCCGCGACGGCTGGGTCGCCCTGCATCCCGCCGATGCGCTCCCGCTGACCCTGACGGTCTCGGGCGAGGACGAGATCGCGCCCGGCTCGCTCGACGAGCAGCTGGTGGCCGCCCTCGCCGCGGGCGGCGGCTACTTCGCCGCCCAGCTGCGCGGACTCACCGGCGCCGAGAACGAGCAGTCCGTCATCGACGCGCTCTGGCGGCTGACCTGGGCAGGACGCGTCACGAACGACATGTTCGCCCCCGTGCGCACGCTCGTGGGCGGAGGCTCTCAGGCGCACCGCGTCGCCCGCAAGGCGCCCCGCACCCGCCTGTACCGCGGGGCGGCGGTCCGCACCGTCGCGGCGTCCGTCCCGCCGCGCCCGCCGGCGATCGGCGGGCGGTGGGCGCTGCTCCCCGAGCCCGAAGGCGACGCAGCGCTGCGCGCCACGGCCGCGGCCAGCCTGCTCCTCGACCGGTACGGCGTCGTCACGCGCGGGGCGGTGCAGGCCGAGGGGCTGCCCGGCGGCTTCGCCCAGGCCTATCGCGTCCTCGCGGGCTTCGAAGAAGCCGGCCACTGCCGGCGCGGCTACGTCGTCGAGAAGCTCGGCGCCGCCCAGTTCGCGGCATCCGCCACCGTCGACCGACTGCGCGAGTACGCCGGCCTGCCTGACCCGCCCCCGCTGCGCGCGGTGACGCTGGCAGCGACCGACCCCGCGAACCCGTACGGTGCGGCGCTCGCGTGGCCGGCTCTCGACGGCGTCGGGCACCGGCCCGGCCGCAAGGCGGGTGCCCTGGTCGTCCTCGTCGACGGGATGCTGGTGCTCTATCTCGAGCGGGGCGGCAAGTCCGCCCTCGCCTTCACCGGCGACGAGGCCCACATCGCCGCCGCCACACGCGACCTCGCCGCGACCGCGCGGGCACGGCGGCTCGACACCCTGACCATCGAGCAGGTCAACGGGGCGTTCATCCACGGGACGGGGTGGGGACGCGCGCTGCGCGACGCGGGCTTCGTGGAGTCGCCCCGCGGCCTGACGCTGCGCCGGCTGACGGCGGGCGACGCCGAGCGCGCCGCGCGACAGGGCGCAGGTTCGGCGAATGCCTGAGGGCGACACCGTCTACCGCACCGCACGCCGCCTGAACGATGCGCTGGCGGGGGCGACGGTGACGCGCTTCGAGCTGCGCGTTCCGCAGGTGGCGACGGTCGATCTGCGCGGGAGCGTCATCCACGACGTCGTCTCGCGCGGCAAGCATCTGCTGCATCGCATCGGCGACCAGACGCTGCACAGCCACCTCAAGATGGAGGGCGAGTGGCATGTCTACCGGCGCGGGGAGCGCTGGCGCAACGCCGCCTTCAAGGCGCGCGCCGTCATCGGCGCGACCGCCCCCGACGGCACCGAGTGGGAGACCGTCGGCTTCGACCTCGCCGACATCACGGTGGTGCCGACATCGGCCGAGGACACGCTGGTCGGCTACCTCGGACCCGACCCCCTGTCCGACACGTGGGATCCGGCCGAGGCGGCCCGGCGCCTCACGGCCGATCCCCGCGCCGTTCACGTCGCGATCCAGGACCAGCGCAACGTCGCAGGCTTCGGCAACGAGTACGCGAACGAGATCCTCTTCGTGCGCGGCATCCTGCCGACGACGCCCGCCGACCGCGTCGACACCGCCGCTCTCGTCGACCTCGGCGCCCGCATGATCCGCGCCAATCGCGACCGCAGCGGGCGCACCTTCACGGGCGATCCGCGGCCCGGACGATCGACGTGGGTGTACCGGCGCGAGGGGCGCGAGTGCCGTCGCTGCGGGGCGATCATCCGCGGCGGTGCGCTCGGCGCGGACCCCACGAAGGAGCGCATCGTGTTCTGGTGCCCGGTGTGCCAGACCGGGCCGGAGACGACCTGACGACGCGCGCGAGACGTCGCAGACGGACGATCTGTCGGCCGTTGCGCCGACAGTCGAGCACGCGGCACCGTGAGCGGCCCGAAACCGCGCGGTTTCCTGACCGTTACACAACTCCGGACGATCTGTCGGACCGGTAGCCTCGGCATCACTGATCGTCCGGTTCGCGCACCGGCGCATTGCGTCGGACGAACCAGCCGATATTGAATACCCCACACATCCCACCCGGTCGTGCAATGTCGCGCGACCCGCGAGCAGGAGGACCTCACCAGGTGACCACGGCGACTGACGCGGAGACGGCTCCGGCGACCAACCCGGTCTCGACCGAAGGCCGCGGTGCCGTGGTCCTCGACGGCATCACGAAGCGCTACGGCGATCAGCTGGCGGTCGACGACCTGTCGCTGACGATCCAGCCGGGCGAGTTCATCTCGCTCCTGGGTCCTTCCGGGTGCGGCAAGACGACGACCCTGCGCATGATCGCCGGCTTCGAGCACCCCGACTCCGGCGACATCAGCGTCTCGGGCACCTCTGTGCTGAACGCCCCGCCGTACCGTCGCGACGTCAACACCGTCTTCCAGGCCTACGCGCTGTTCCCGCACCTCTCGGTGGCCGAGAACGTCGCGTACGGCCTGCAGCAGCGGCGCACGCCGAAGTCGGAGATCCGCGAGAAGGTGTCGCAGGCGCTCGACCTGGTGCAGATGCGCCGCTTCGGCGACCGCAGGCCCACGCAGCTCTCGGGCGGACAGCAGCAGCGCGTCGCCCTCGCGCGCGCCCTCGTGAACCGTCCGGCGGTGCTGCTGCTCGACGAGCCGCTCGGTGCGCTCGACCGGCAGCTGCGCGAAGAGATGCAGCTCGAGCTCAAGCTGCTCCAGTCGCGGCTGGGCATCACCTTCGTTTTCGTCACGCACGACCAGGGCGAGGCCCTGTCGATGAGCGACCGCATCGCGATCATGCGCGCCGGCCGCATCGAGCAGCTCGCCGATGCCGACACGGTCTACGCCCGGCCGGCGTCGGCCTACGTCGCGGCGTTCGTCGGTCAGCAGAACTTCTTCCGCGGTCAGATCGCCGAGTCGGGTGCGGCGATCGCCTCGCCGCACGCGCTCGTCCGCGCTTCTCAGGCGAAGCTCGCCGCCACCGGTCAGGGCGAGGCGGCCGTGCGCCCCGAGTACATCCGCATCGAAGCCGACGCCTCCGGGGCGACGATCGACGTCAATGCCGCTCGCGGCGAGCTGATCGGCGTCTCGCACCTCGGCGACACCATGCAGTACCTCGTGCGGCTCGGCGACGACCAGAGCCTCATCGTGCGTCGCCCGACACCCGATGCGCCCGCGCTGCAGGTCGGCGACTCCGTCGTGTGCGCGTGGTCGGCGGACCACGTGCTGCTGTTCCCCGCCGATGAGGCCGCTCAGGAGGGCGGCTACATCGCCCCGCCGACCCTCTGACCTTCCCCAATTCCACACAGCCGCCAGCATCCGCTCACCCGGCTCCGACCCGAACTGGAGACCTCGATGACCGACTCCCGCAACCCGATCCGCATCCTCGCGCCCGAAGGCTCGGCCCCGCAGATCATGCGCGAGCTCTCGCGCCGTCGCTTCCTCAGCATCGCCGCCATCGCCGGCGGCGCCGCCGCGCTCGCGGCATGCTCACCGGGCGGGGGCGGATCGCCGCAGCCGCAGGCGACGGGCGGCGGCCTCGAGGACAGCCTGTCCGTCTACACGTGGGGCGACTACGACTCGCCGGACGTCGTCTCGGGCTTCACGTCCGAGCTCGGACCCAAGGTCACCCTCGACTCCTACAGCTCGAACGAGGAGCTCATCGCGAAGCTCGTCGCCGCGAAGGGCACGTCGGGCTACGACATCGTGGTGCCGACCGGCGTGTTCATCCCGCAGATGATCGAGAACGGCCTGCTGACGAAGTTCAACAAGGACCTCCTGCCCAACATGTCCAACATGGACCCGGCCTACCTCGGCCGCGCGTGGGACCCGGGCAACGACTACTCGGTGTGCAAGGCCTGGGGCACGACCGGCTTCGTCTACGACAAGAACGTCATCACGCGCGAGCTCGCGACGTGGGCCGACTTCTTCGATGCGGCGCAGAACGAGGCGAGCGGCAAGACGTCGATGCTGGACGACCCCGCCGGCACCCTCGGCTCATACTTCTGGTCCAACGACACCGACTGGAACACCGACGACCCCGAGCAGCTCGAGGCCGCCCGCCAGTTCCTCGTGTCGGAGGTCGCGTCGCACGTCTCGGCGTTCGACTCGTACCCCAGCACCGCGATCGTGCAGGGCTCGCAGGTGCTGATGCAGTCGTGGAACGGCGAAGCGCGCCTCGGCATCCAGGAGTCGAGCGAGCCCGACCGCTGGCAGTGGGTGCTCCCCGGCCCACAGACGGAGCTCTGGATGGACAACTGGGCCATCGCCGCGGGTGCACCGCATCCCGAGGCGGCCCACGCATTCATCGACTACTCGATGTCGCCCGAGAGCCTCGCCCTGAACCTCGACTACATCGGCTACAACGTGGGCGGGAAGGACATGGACGCGAGTGCCGTCGACCTCAGCGACTTCATCTTCTTCACCCCCGAGCAGCTCGAGACGATGCACGAGCAGGAGCTGAACGACTCCCAGACCACGCGCGTCGAGATCCACAACGAGATGAAGGCCGCCGCTGGTGCGTAGTCGCTCCGCGGGAGCCGCGCTCGCCGTCCCCGCGTGGGCGTGGCTCCTGCTGTTCTTCGTCGCCCCCGTGGCGATGGTCGTGTGGTTCAGCTTCGGCTACAAGCCAGGCATCTTCGGCACGCACGCGAACGACATCCTCTCGTTCGACCGGTACGTCGAGGCGGTGTCGCCCACGTTCTTCGCGACCTTCCAGAACACGCTGTGGGTCGGCGTGCTGGGTACTGTCCTGTGCTTCCTGATCGGGGCGCCCGTGGCGTACTGGATGGCGTTCAAGGTGCGCCCGTCGCGTCGCGGCATCCTGATCGCTCTCGTGCTGGTGCCGTTCTGGACGAACTTCCTGGTCCGCACGATCGGCTGGCAGGTGATCCTCGCTCCTGAGGGATGGCTGTCGACGGTGCTGCAGTCGATCGGCGTGCTCGACGGTCCGCTCGCGCTCATGTACACGCGCACGGCGGTCGTGATCGGCGTGGTCTACAACTACCTGCCGCTGATGATCCTGCCGCTCTTCGTGGCCTTCGACCGCGTCGGACCCGCGCTGCGCGAGGCGTCGAAAGACCTGGGGGCCGGCAAGTGGACGACGTTCTTCCGTGTCACCCTCCCGCTCTCGCAGCCCGGCATCATCGCCGGCGTCCTGCTGGTGTTCATCCCCCTCATGGGCGACTACATCACCGCGACCGTGCTCGGCGGCGCGCAGGGCAACATGGCGGGGCAGCTCGTGGCGAGCCAGTTCCAGACGGCCCAGAACTGGGCACTCGGCTCGGCGATGGCCGTGCTGCTGATGCTCGTCATCATGCTGACGATCGGCATCGCCGCCGTGATCATCTGGCTGGTGACCATGCCGTTCCGCGTGCAGAACCGGCTCGTACTGGGCCCCGCACCCGAGACCGTGAGAGCGGATGCCGCGACCAAGGCCCCCGCGGAGGTGGCGTCATGAGCCAGACGACGACCGAGACGATGCTGCGCGCGCAGCCGCGCAAGGGCGACGGAGTGAAGGCTCCCCGGGCCAAGCGCTCGGGGTCCGACATCGCCTTCAACGTGTGGGGCGTGATCGTCATGCTCTTCCTGTTCCTGCCGATCATCGTCATCGTCATCTACTCCTTCAACACGGGCCGTCTGCTCGTGTCGTGGGACGGCTTCGGCTTCGACGCGTTCCTGACGATCCTCGAGAAGCCGGCCATCCAGAACGCGGTGCGCGTCTCGCTCATCACGGCGTTCATCGCGGCGATCATCGCGACGGCCCTCGGCACCCTCGCCGGCATCGCCATGGCGCGCCACCCCGGCAAGTGGGTGTGGTGGTTCCTCGGGCTCCTCCTGCTCGTGTCGGTGACGCCCGAGATCGTCGACGCCGTCGCGCTCCTCCCCTGGATGGTGTTCCTCGGCCAGGACCTCGGGTTGACGATCTTCAACGACGGCATCGTGCGTCTGTCGGTCGGCTCGTCGCTGTTCGCGACCGCCGTCGTGTCGTACATCGTGCGCGCACGCCTCGTGGGCATGGACGCCAACCTCGAGGAGGCGTCCGCCGACCTGTACGCGAAGCCCACCACGACGTTCCGGCGGATCACGCTCGCCCTCGCGATGCCCGCCGTCCTCGCGGGCTTCCTGCTGGCGTTCACGCTGAGCCTCGACAACACCATCGTCGCGGCGTTCGTGCAGGTGTCGGGCACGACGCCGTGGCCGGTGTACGTGCTCAGCGCGGTGCGTTCGGGGCTGCGGCCGGAGATCGCCGCGGTCTCGACGATCATGCTGCTGCTGACGCTGGTGGCGCTGGCCCTCGTGGCCCTCGTGCTCAAGCGCGCGGGAGACTCCGCCACGCAGATCGCCCGCACCATGACCGGCGGCTGAGAGGAACCCATGGCCTACGCCGACCTCGTCTTCACCGGCGGGCCGGTGTTCACCGCGAACACCGTCCGCTCACGTGCCCGCACCGTCGCGGTGACCGACGGCCGGATCGTCGCGGTCGGCGGAGACGACGTGCGCGACCTCGTCGGACCGAAGACCGAGCTCGTCGATCTGCGAGGACGGATGCTGCTGCCGGGGTTCCAGGACGCCCACGTGCATCCGGTGTGGGGCGGGCTCGACATGCTCCGCTGCGACCTGTCGGCGCTCGGCACGGCCGCAGAGTACCTCGAGGCGATCGGCGCCTACGTCGCGGCGCACCCCGACGACGAGTGGATCCTCGGCGGCGGCTGGCAGATGTCGGCGTTCCCCGGAGGCACGCCCACGGCGGCCGCCCTCGACACGGTGATCGCCGACCGCCCCGCGTTCTTCCCGAACCGCGACGGCCACGGCGCATGGGTGAACTCGGCGGCGCTGCGCCTGGCCGGCATCGACGGCGACACCCCCGACCCGGCCGACGGGCGCATCGAGCGCGACGCCGACGGCAACCCGTCGGGCACCCTCCACGAGGGCGCGATGGGTCTGGTGAACCGCCACCTTCCCGAGGAGCCGCTCGAACGCCTCACCGAAGCGCTCCTCGTCGGCCAGCGCCACCTTCACTCGTACGGCATCACGGCGTGGCAGGACGCGATCGTCGGCTCGTACGGCGACGCCGGCGACCCCGGCCCGGCGTACCTGAAAGCCGCCGCCGACGGCACGCTCACCGCGCGGGTCGTCGGGGCGATCTGGTGGGACCGCACGCAGGGCCTCGAGCAGCTCCCGTCGATCCTCGAGAAGCGCGAGCGCTACCGCGGCGGCCGGTTCGCCGCGACGAGCGTGAAGGTCATGCAGGACGGGGTGGCCGAGAACTTCACCGCCTCGATGCTCGAGCCCTACTGCGACGGGCACGGCCACTTCACCGACAACTCCGGCATATCGTTCGTCGATCCCGCGGTGCTCAACGAGGCGGTCCCCTTCCTCGACGCCGAGGGCTTCCAGGTGCACTTCCACGCGATCGGCGACCGCGCCGTCCGCGAGTGCCTCGACGCCGTCGAGCACGCGATCGAGCGCAACGGGCGCGGCGACAACCGTCACCACATCGCGCACATCCAGGTCGTCCACCCCGAAGACATCCCGCGTTTCCGTCAGCTCGACGTCGCCGCCAACATGCAGTCGCTGTGGGCGGCGCTCGAGCCCCAGATGGTCGACCTGACCCTGCCGTTCCTCGGTGATCCGCGGAGCGCCTGGCAGTACCCGTTCGGCGACCTGCTGCGCGCCGGCACGGTGCTGGCGGCCGGCAGCGACTGGTCGGTGTCGACGCCGAACCCGCTGGCGGCGATCCACGTCGCAGTGAACCGCCTGTCCGCGCCCGGTGAGGAGGAGGGCGAGTACGAGCCGTTCCTCCCCGAGCAGGCGATCGACCTCGCGACCTCGCTCACCGCGTACACCGCGGGGTCGGCGTGGGTGAACCATCTCGACGAGACCACCGGCACGATCGAGGTTGGCAGGCTCGCCGACCTCGCGGTGCTCGACCGCGACCCGTTCGACGGGCCCGCCGACGAGATCGGTGCGACGCGCGTGCTGCAGACCTTCGTCGAGGGTCGTCGCGTCTACGCCGCGCCCGACGCCTGACAGGGCGTCCGGCACCCGACGGGGATTGCGACAGGGCGGGGGTCGCGTCGGCCTGCGGCGACCGCGAGGATCGAAGCAGACCCCGACCGAACAGGGAGTGATACCCGTGGGCACGACCGTCTTCGAACGACAGCGGCCGGCAGCATCCGTTATCTCGCACAGCCTCGCGGGCGCGCGTCAGAGCGTGTTCTGGCTCGACGACCTTCCCGGGGCCCCCGCGCGGCCGCGGGTGTCGGCCGAGTCGACGGCAGACCTGGTGGTCGTCGGCGCGGGCTACACCGGCCTGTGGACGGCGCTGCAGGCCAAGCGCCGCGATCCCGACCGCAGGGTCGTCGTCGTCGAGGCGCGGACGGTCGGCTGGGCGGCGTCCGGTCGCAACGGCGGCTTCTGCGAGGCGAGTCTCACGCACGGCCGCGACAACGGCCTGAGCCGCTGGCCGGACGAGATCGATCGCCTCGACGAGCTCGGGCTCGAGAACCTCGACGCGATGGGCGAGGACATCGCCCGCTACGGCATCGACGCCGACTGGGAGCGCGTCGGCTCGCTGGGCGTGGCGACCGAAGCGCACCAGCTCGAGTGGCTCGACGAATGGGCAGCGGATGCCGCGGCCCGCGGTGAAGAGGGAGTGGTGCGTCTCAGCGAGGCCGAGGTGCAGGCATCCGTCGCCTCACCCACCTACCTCGGGGCCGTGTGGGAGCAGCGCTCGACCGCGATCGTGCACCCGGGCAAACTCGCGGCGGGCCTGGCCCGCGCCGCCGAGGAGGCCGGGGTCGAGATCTTCGAGGGCTCGCCCGTGCACGCGATCGACGATTCGGGCGAGGCGGTGAAGGTGGTGACGACCCACGGCCGCATCACCACGCCCCGCGTCGCACTCGCGACGAACGTCTTCCCGTCGCTGCTCAAGCGCAACCGGCTGATGACGGTCCCCGTGTACGACTACGCCCTCATGACCGAGCCGCTCTCGGACGACCAGCTCGACGACATCGGGTGGGGCGACCGGCAGGGCATCAGCGATCTGGCGAACCAGTTCCACTACTACCGCCTGAGCCGCGACAACCGGATCCTGTTCGGCGGCTACGACGCCGTCTACCACTACGGCCGCCGCGTGCGGTCGCAGTACGAGAGCCGTCCCGGGACGTTCGAGAAGCTCGCGAGCCACTTCTTCACGACCTTCCCGCAGCTCGACGGCCTGCGCTTCACGCACCGGTGGGCCGGGGCGATCGACACGTCCACGCAGTTCTGCGCCTTCTTCGGCACCGCGCGGCAGGAACGCGTGGCCTACGCCGCGGGCTTCACCGGCCTCGGCGTCGCCGCAACCCGCTTCGCCGCGGACGTGATGCTCGACCTCCTCGCGGGCGAGCGCACGGAGCGCACCGAGCTCGAGATGGTGCGCAAGCGCCCGCTGCCCTTCCCTCCGGAGCCGGCCGCGGCGATCGGCATCAACGCGACCCGGTGGTCGCTCGACCGCGCCGACCACGACCGCGGGCGCCGCAACCTGCTGCTGAAGACCCTCGACGCCCTCGGATTGGGGTTCGACTCATGACCGAACTGGACGCCGGCGTCCTCGTCACCGCGACCGAGGTCGACGTGCCGCTCACCGCCGTGCCCGCGGGGCAGGTCGTCGCAGGGTCGCCCGCGACCGGCTCGGTCGACCTCGACGAGGACATGGGCATCGGGGTGTGGGAGATGACCCCCGGCGCGATGTCCGACACCGAGATCGACGAGGTCTTCGTCGTCGTGGCCGGGCGGGCGACCGTGAAGTTCACCGACCCCTCCCTGCCCGCTATCGACCTGCAGCCCGGCTCGATCGTGCGCCTCGAGGCGGGCATGCGCACGGTCTGGACCGTGCGCGAGACCCTGCGCAAGGTCTACCTGGCGTAACCCGGCGCCGCGCCCGCGGGCGAGCTCAGCGTCCGGCGGAGCGGCGCACCAGCAGCGCAAGGTGCAGAGCGGTCTGCGTCTCGCCGTCGTCGAGATCGACGCCGAGCAGCTCCTCGATGAGCGCGATGCGCTGGTAGAACACCGAGCGCGAGAGATGCGAAGCGGATGCCGCGGCCGTGCGGTTGCCCGGATGCGCGAGCATCGCCTCGAGGACGTCCAGCAGGTCGCCGGTGCGCGTCAGGTCGTGCACGATCAGGGGGGCCAGCATCCGCTCGCCGTGCTCGATCACGCGATGGTCGTCGCGCAGCGCCGTCACCAGCTGCACGAGCGGCCGGTTCTCGGCCCGCCGCAGGTGCGGGCCCTTGCCGGGCCGCCGGCGCCGTCCGCGGGCCAGGTCCACCGCGTCGTGGAGCGAGGCGAGGGCTGGGTCCAGCCCCTCGGCCAGCCTTCCCACCGACAGTGTCATCCGGTCGACGTCGGCCGGTTCGGCGAGCGCCGCCGCGAACGCGAGCGCCGCGGCGTCGTCGAACGCGGTGGCGGCGGGCACCGAGAGCAGCAGCGCGGTCGCCGGCGCCGGGACGCCGTCGGGCGCCGACCCGGCGAGGGCCCTCCCGCGGAGGGCGCGGGCCGCGGCATCCGCTCGCTCTGCCGGAACGGCGACCCCCGAGACGACGATGCCGTAGAGGTGCGCGCCGCGCAGCGGCAGCCCGGCGGCCTCGAGGCGCGCCGCGGCGCCGCCCGCGCCGGCGAAGCGGCCCGCGAGGAGGCCGTCGATGAGCCGGCGGCGGCCGATGCGACCCCATTCGTCGGACTCGCCGTCGGCGAGGCGGCCGACCGCGAGTGCGATCGCACCCTGCTCGAGCACGGCGGTGCGCCCGGCGGGATGATCGGGTCCGGGGAGGGCGATGAGCGTACCCCAGCGGACTCCTCGCGCCTCGACGGGAACGATGAGCCAGTCCTCCGGCCCGGGCGCCGCTCCCCTCTCGCGGCGCTGCTCGGCCCGGCGATGCGCAGACCGCGAGCGGAGCTCCCACTCGGTGAAGAGCTCCTCCTCGAGCGCGAGCGGGACTTCGGCGGCGACGATCTCGTGGCCCCGGTTCTCGAGGATCACCGGCGCGCCGAGGGTCTGCGCCATCTGGTGGACGATGAAGTCGGCGGGCGAGCCCCGCAGGACGAGCGCCGTGAACCGCTCGCGCACCTCGTCCCTCGATCGCAGCGCGTCGCTCTGCCCGGTGATGATGCGGCCGTGCACGGCCTCGGTGATGGTGATGAACTTCAGCTCGCGGTGCAGGATGATGAGCGCGAGTCCCCGCTCACGCGCGGCGTCGACGATGACGGCGGGCACGTAGCGGTAGTGGGTTCCGAGTTCGAGGATGAGGCCCGCGAGACCGGCGTCGTCGAGCTCGCCGATGAACCGGCGCAGGTCGGCGGGGTCCTCCGGCCACGACGAGCCGGTCGACAGCAGCAGCTCACCGCCGTCGAGCAGCCGGGCGACCCCGGCGTTGTCGGACACGTGCAGCCACCGCACGCGGCGATCCAGCGCCTCGTCCCCGACGAGCACCTCGGGCACTCCCTGGGCGACGGCGTCCAGCGAGATCACCTCCCGCACCGTGGGGAGGGTCTCGAGGGCTGATCCGGCGACCAGACGTTCCGTATGGATCGATCGATCTTCGCGACGGTCGGGCACCGTTGCACCAACTTCTACTCTGACAAACTGGGCCCGCTCAGCCTAAACCATGTCCGGTCGATCTGTCCGGACGGCCTCTGGGAGTCTCCTCTGATGACCGAAACGCTGTCTCGCGAAGCCGCCTACGTCGACCGCGTCGGCGCGGCCCGGACCCTGCCCGATCTCGAGGCCGACGCGCGCGTGCGCGCCGACGACCGCGGGCACGTCTTCCACTCGTGGAGCGCGCAGGCGGTCATCGATCCGCTGCCCGTGGCCACCGGCGAGGGGGCGACGTTCTGGGATTACGCGGGCAATGCGTACCTAGACTTCAGCTCGCAGCTGGTGAACCTGAACCTCGGGCACGGACATCCGGATCTCGTCGATGCGATCCAGCGGCAGGCGGGCCGTCTCGCGACGATCCAGCCCTCGATGGCGAACGACGTGCGCGGCGAGCTCGCGCGGCGCATCGCCGGCGTGGCGCCCGAGGGCATGGAGAAGGTGTTCTTCACCAACGGCGGCGCGGACGCGAACGAGAATGCCGTACGCATGGCGCGGCTGGTCACGGGCCGCCGCAAGGTGCTGTCGATGTACCGCAGCTATCACGGCAACACGTCGACGGCGATCGCGCTCACCGGAGACCCGCGGCGCTGGCCCAACGAGCCCGCCGACGGGTCGGTCGCCAAGTTCTTCGGCCCGTACCCCTACCGCTCCGCTTTCCACGCGACGTCGCCGGAGGAAGAGGCGCAGCGGGCGCTCGAGCATCTCGAGCAGACGATCGTGCTCGAGGGAGCCTCGACCATCGCGGCGATCGTGATCGAGACGATCGTCGGCACGAACGGCGTGCTGGTGCCGCCTCCCGGCTACCTCGCCGGCGTCCGTGCACTGTGCGACCGCTACGGCATCGTCTACATCGCCGACGAGGTCATGGTGGGCTTCGGCCGCGTCGGAGAGTGGTTCGCCTTCCAGGCGTTCGACGTCGTGCCCGACCTCATCACGTTCGCGAAGGGCGTGAACTCGGGCTACGTGCCGCTCGGCGGTGTCGTGATCTCGGATCGCATCGCCGCCCACTTCGACACGATGGCGTTCCCCGGCGGACTCACGTACTCGGGCCACCCGCTCGCGTGTGCGGCCGGCGTCGCGACCTTCGACGTGTTCGAGCGCGACGGCATCCTCGAGCGCGTCCGCGACCTCGGCTCGCGCGTCGTCGAACCGCGCCTGCGCGACCTCGCGACGCGGCATCCGTCGGTCGGCGACGTCCGGGGCATGGGGCTGTTCTGGGCGATCGAACTGGTGCGCGACCGCGTCACGCGCGAGCCGCTCGTCCCGTTCAACGCGAGCGGAGCGGATGCCGCACCCGTCGCCGCGGTCGCCGCGGCGTGCAAGCGCGACGGCGTCTGGCCGTTCACGCACTTCAACCGGGTGCACGTGGCGCCGCCGCTCGTCATCGCGGAGGACGAGCTCGTGCGGGGCCTCGACGTCATCGACCGGGCGCTGTCGCACGCCGACCGGTTCGCCGGCTGACGTCAGCGGCGCGCGGCGCTGCTGCGTCAGCCGGGCACGACCGCGTCGCCCACGCGGATCTCCGGCGGATCCGACGCACCGGCGAGGTCGGGCACGAGCCAGATGCCGAACCACGTCTTGCCGTCCCAGCGGCGGTGCTTCGCGAGCGTGCGGATGGGCTCCTTGCCGCGCTCGAGCGTCACGGGGTCGATCGTGGTCATGACGCACCGGTCGCAGACACCGCTCACCCGGAACCGCACCTCTCCGAGCGTCACTGAGCGCCAGTCGTCTTCCGCGAACGGAGCCGCGGGGTCGCCGTCGACCACCACGTTCGGGCGGAAGCGGACGATGTCGAGCTCGGGTGCCTCATCGGACGTCCACCGGTTGAGCTGCGCCATCGATGCTTCGCTGGTGAGCAGGAGCGGACCCACATCGGCGAGGGTGACGTGGTCGCCGGGCCGGCGAAGGACTTCACGGGATGCACACGGAGCCGGGTCACCTGCATCGAAGAACGCTACCGCGGGTCAGGCGCGCTGCCGCCGGGACATCACGTGAAGCCGGCTCAGGAGCGCGAGCAGTCGGACGACGACCACAATCGCCGAAAAAGCAAGAGGGAGGTGCCGGCGGCTCTCATGCGATGGAATCCGAACAGGACGGGGTGACGAACAACCGGTGCATCCAGGGAGACGGATGCACGGGAATGAATAGTCAGGGAATGTCGTTATTCCTGTACTCAGCACTATCCGGTGCTGCAGGAGGGGACTGTGGGCAAGAACTACGTCGACATCGAGAACGACCGTGGCGAGACGCTGCGCTACCGCAAGCACGTCAACGGTCGAGGCCTCATCGCGCACGGCGCCAAGGTGCATCCGAGCGCCATCGTCGAAGCGGGGGCGTATGTCGAGCCGGGCGTGCAGATCGCCGCGGGCGCGCACGTCGGCCGCGGCGCGTGGGTCGAGTCGGATGCCGTGATCGGCCCTGACGCAGACATCGCGCCGCACGCGCACATCGGTCCTCGCGCCGCCATCGGCGCAGGCGCGAAGATCGGCGTCCGCACTCACGTCGGCAGCGAGGCACGCGTGGCCGTCGGGTCGCTCATCGGCGACGACGAGACCATCGCCGACGGCGAGCGCGTCGCGACCGACCAGCGCGGGCTGCGCCTCGCGGCGTAGACCCGCCGTCAGGCGAGGTCGCGCAGCCGCGCGGCGATGCCGCTCTCCTCGCCCGCGCGACGCTCGTATGTCACCGCGATGATGAGGAGCACGGCTCCGACCACGGCGAGCGTCACCCACCACGGCATCGACTCGATGCCGCGGCCGATCTGCACCGCGAAGGCGAGGACGTTCTCCACCGGCAGAACAACGATGCCGATGAGGAACGGCGCCGCCAGCCGGCGGCTCGCCCCGACGAGGATCGCCGCCAGCGCGAGCACGATCACCAGGATCGCCCGCCACGTGAGCGGGTCGGTGAACGTCGCGGCGATCGAGGCGCTCAGCGTCACGACGATGCCGGGCGCGAGGAGCGCCCACGACCCCGTCCACCCCGCCGACCAGTCGGAGAGCCTCCCCGGCCGGATCGCGCGGGGTGCGGCATCCGTCGCCTCCGGCTTCATGGCGAGCGCCCCGGCGACGAGCAGCGCCGCACCGAGGGGCAGCGAGAACCACTCCACCCGCAGGTCGCGCGGGCTCCAGGCGACGACGGCCGTCACGAACGCGAGTCCGAACACGAACCACACGGGCGGCAGCCCCGTGGGGCGGCGAAGACCGACGCGCGCGACCGCGACGAGGAACGCCAGCAGGCACATCATGAGGGCCCACAGCGTCCAGATCGTAGTCCAATCCCGCTCGATCGCCGGCCACGCCGCGACCGAGACGTAGGCGAGCGCGGGCGCGAGGAGCCACCTCGAATCGTGCACGCGTGAGCCGTCCACCGCACCCGAGCGGATGCCTCGCGCGGCGAGCGCCGCCGGAACGGCGCCGGCGATGCCCAGCGCGAGGCACGCGAAGACGAGGAGCACGCCCTCCGGCGCCGGATCCCGGCCGAGGCCGAGCCGCACCGCCTCGACGGCACCGGCGGCACCCGCCGCGATCGCCATCGCGAAGGTCACCGAGCGGAGCGGGCGCAGCGCGCTCGCGACGACGCCGGATCCACGGCCGAGCACCGCACCGACCAGGACGAGAACCCAGGACGCGGCCACGAACGCGACGGCGCGGACGGGCGATCCCGACACCGCGAGCAGCACCACCAGCGGCACGACCGCCGCCAGCAGACCCGCGGTATAGAGGCGCACCCCGGGCAGGCCCCGGGCCGTCAGGGCCGCCCCCACGACCGCGGCCCCGAGCGCCGGCGGCAGGAGGTAGGGCTCGACCGCGACGACGCCCGCGATTCCCCAGGCGCACCAGAGCGCGCCGGTGAACGAGGCTGCGGCCAGCCACCAGCCGTATCGGCGACCGCCGCGCAGCGCGGTCGCCACGCCACCGACCCCGAGGATCACCAGGACGGTCAGCGCCGTCGAGAGACCGGCGGCGTCGCGCACCAGCGACAGCATCACGGCGATGCCGGAGGTGACCAGCGTCGACGCCTCGATGGCGATGCGGACGAGCGCGGCATCCCGCTCGCCGATCCGCGGCGCGAGCGCGGCGCGCACGAGCGGACCGCACGGCAGCACGACGGCGACGATCAGCGCGATGAGGGGCAGCACCACGGGCGAGCCGCTCGCGACCAGCAGCTGGGCGCCCAGACACACCACCACGACCGCGAGCGACGGCACGAGGATCGCCGCCGCTGCGAGCCGCACAGGCAGAACGAGCCCGGCACGCTTCGTGTGCACGAGCGTCAGAGCGAGCAGGAAGATCAGCGCCGTCGAGAGCGCAGTCCAGCCGCTGCGCTCGAAGACGACCTGCGCGACGCCGACCACGAACGGCACCGACGTCACGACGAGGATCGCCTGCCATGCCTGCGCGGACACGCGCGGCACGAAGGTCGCGACGACCGCCGCGACGGCGCCGGCCGAGGTCGTCAGGCAGACCAGCGCCACACCCTCGACACCCTGAAGGAAGAGGAGGGCGGCGAGGACGACGAGGGCGTAGGCGTACCCGACCGCGACATGCAGGAAGCGCGCACGAGCCGGAACCGACCGCGCCAGGACGGCCACGGCGGCCACGACCGCCGGGCCGGCGAGCGCGGCGAGCTCGAGCCCCCCGTGCCACGACAGGACGGTCGAGAGCACCGCGAGAAGGTGGGCGCCGATGACGAACGGCACGCGGACCGAGATCGATGACCTACGCACGCGGGGCGTGAAGGATACAGCGAGCGCCGCGGCAGAGCCGAGCACGAGACCCAGCGCCACACGGGCCCACAGCGCGAGCCCGGGGATGCACGGCAGGGTGAGGGTCGACAGCACGCCGAACCACAGGCCCAGGTGGCCGACCCACAGAGTGCCGAGCGGTGCGGGTCGATCGGCCTCGACGCGGATCGGGTGGAGGCGCTCGCGCAGCAGCGCGAACGCCGGCAGCCCGATCGCGACGCTCGCAAGGCCCAGGGTCGTGGCGACAGCGGTGTCGGTGGACGCGAGTGCGGCGCCGGTGAGCAACGTGGCTGCGCCGATCAGCATCGCCGACGCGACCGGAGCGATCGCCGTGACTCCCACCACCGCGAGCGCCCCCGCGCACAGCAGGCCGCGGCGCACCGCGCCCGGCGCGGGGACGAGCAGCGCCCAGAAGATCGCGCCCGCCATCGCAGCGGCCGGGACGACCGCGACCGCCCCGTCGCCGAGGTCGGCATCGGGCACGAGCAGGGCCGGTACGACGGCAGCGGCCGCGGTGCCCGCCGCCCCGGCGAGGAAGCTCCACAGGCCGCCTGCCGGGTGACGAGTCGACACGAGCGACAGCGCGGCCGACACGACGAGGCAGATGCACAGCGCCATGAGGGCGTACGGGGGCGGGAACGCGCCGAAGACCCAGCCCTGGATCAGCGCGACCCCGACTGCGACGAGCTGCACCACGGTGAGCGTGGCACGCTCGGCCCGCAGCGGCTCACCCCACCACCGGTCGAGGAGTCCCGTCGTGGCGATGAGCCCGAAGGCGGCGAGGGCGACGCCGAGGTGGCCGACGACCGGGAGCCCGATCGCATACCCCGCCATCGCCGGGACGAGCGCCAGCGCCACCAGCGCACCCCACAGCCACACCCGGATGCGGCGGCGCAGCGCCCACACCCCCAGGAGCGCCGCCACGCCGAAGGTGGCCCCGGCGGCGACGGCCCACGGCTCCCGCGGGCTGATCCCGGTGAGCGCCTGGATGTCTAGCCCGAGGAAGACCAGGCCCAGTGCGCCGACGGCTTCCGCCGAGAACTGCAGCCCCCGCCGCGCAAGCGCGGCGGCACCCACCAGGAACACGGCGGTCACGGCGCCGACGAGCAGTCCGCGGATCGTCCCGTCCGTGAGGTCGGGGTTGAAGAACGTGAACACGACGGCCGCGACCGCGACCAGACCCGCGCCGGCCACCGCGAGCACCGACTGCACCGTCGCACTCGCCCGCGGGGCGGCGGCGGGCGCCGGGACCGGTCCGATCGACGCCGGCGGGACCGGCGCGGTGGGCGGCAGTGCGTCCGCCGGCGCCGGGCGCTGCGCCACCCGGTCGAGCACGCCCTGACGAGCCTCGAGCGCCTCGATGGCGGCGTGCGAGGCATCCCACAGCTCGCCGCCGATCTCGCGGTAGTCGGCCCCGCACCGCTCGCACGTCTGACCGCCGAGCGCCGCCCCGCAAAGGGGGCACGACGCCGTGTCGCGCAGTCCTGCGAGCGCCGCCCTGCTCCACGCGGGCACGCGGGTCGTCGCGAGCGCGTTCACGAGAGGCCCTCCGCGCTCGTACCGGCGACCCCGGCGCCGTCGCCGTCGCCTTCGATGCGCTCATCTCCCTCGACCCACACGAGGATGTCACCGGGCTGGCAGTCGAGCACGCGGCAGATGGCGTCGAGCGTCGTGAAGCGGATCGCCTTGGCACGGCCGTTCTTGAGCACGGACACGTTCGCCGGGGTGATGTCGATCGCCGCCGCGAAGTCGGCCACCGACATCTTCTTCTTGGCGAGCTCGACGTCGAGGTTGATGACGATCGGCATCACACCACCTCCGACAGGTCGTGCTCGAGCTGCGACGCCTTCTTCAGCAGTCCGCGGAGCACGACGATGAGGAGCGACAGGCCGGCCCCGACGACGATGCCGAGCACGCACAGGAGGAGGATCGAAGGGGTCATCACGCCCGATGCGAACAGCGTGACGAGGGTGATCGCGACGAGGAGCGTCGCGCCGGCGACCGCGCCCAGACTCACGTCGACCGACGGGTACGCGCTCTCGCTGAAGATGCCGTCCGCGCTCACGAGCGACAGCAGCCGCCATACGCACAGCAGGACGACCTGCACGCAGACCAGGAACAGGATGCCGATGACGATGCCCGGCACCTGCAGATAGGCGATCTCGTGGTAGCGCCACGCCGACTGGGCCGCGACCGCGGGAATCACGAACAGCTGGCACGCGAGGAGCAGCAGCAGAAGGAGCGCGATCAGCGCCTTGAGCACCAGGATGGTTCGACGTTGCATGGGTCACCTATCGACACTCGGCATGGATCTATCGATAAACAATAGCTTTCCATCGACTTTCGAGACAACCCTGTCGGTGCGCGGGCGTGCGCGAAGACGCCGCCGGATCGGCGGAGCTCGCGTCCGAGCCGTCAGGCGAAGAGGAACAGCACGAAGCCGATGAGCGGCAGCGTTCCCTGCGTGAGCGCGGCGCGCAGGTACTTCATGCCGGTCGTGAGCAGCACGAGTGACGCGGCGACCATCGACCCGAGGCTGAACAGCACGAGCGCGAGCCCGGCGGCTCGCAGCGCCGAGTCCTCGGCGCCCGACAGGAACAGCACGAGGCCGATGGCGGTGCCGATCGCGAGGAACAGGTTGTAGAAGCCCTGGTTGTAGGCCATCGGCTTCGTGATCTCGGCGGCCGTCTGGTCGGCGACGCCGAACCTCTTCCAGATCTTGGGCTGTGTCCACTGCACGCTCTCCATCACGAAGATGTAGACGTGCAGGAGGGCAGCCAGTGCGGCGAAGACCGTGGCGAGGATCGCGACCATGAGCGAACGATAGCGCCCGGCTACGCTGAACGACATGGCCAAGAGCGGTGGTTCGCAGCCCCGGAGGGGCAGATCGGGGCGGGATGCCTCGTCCCGCCGCACCGCCCGCGGCGGCGCCTCCGGCGGCCGGGCGCCCGCGCGGAAGCCCGCTGCGAAGCCGAGGCCGGCGTCCGCGGCTCCCGCCGAGCCCGCGTACGAGGGACCCTTCGTGCTCGGCGCGATCCCGGGCGCGACGCCGGGCAAGTGGATCGACGCGTGGCACGAGCGCATGCCGGGCATCGACCTCGACCTGGTGCCGCTGGCCGTCCCCGACCAGCGCGCGGAGCTCCTGTCCGGGGCCGTGGATGCAGCGCTCGTGCGTCTGCCGATCGACCGGGACGGCCTGCACGTCATCCCCCTCTACGACGAGGTGCCCGTGGTCGTCATGGGAGCCGACTCGCACCTCACGGCCGCCGATGAGCTGACCCTCGAAGACCTCACGGGCGAGGTCGTCATCGCGCCGGGCGACGACGTGCTCGGCCTGCGCGTGCCCGGCGCGGTCATCCCTGCCTTCGCTCCCCCGGCCGACACCGCCGCGGCGATCGCGACGGTCGCCGCGGGCGTAGGCGTGGTCATCGTGCCGATGTCGCTCGCACGCCTGCACCATCGCAAGGACGTGGAGCACCGGCCGCTGAAGGACGGGCCGATGTCGACCGTGGCCCTCGCATGGGTCGCCGAGCGCACGACCGTGGGCGTCGAGACCTTCGTCGGCGTCGTGCGTGGACGCACCGCGAACTCGTCGCGCAGCTGAGCTCGCTCCGGAGGCGAAGATCGGGGGATGTCGCCGACCTGGGTCTCTGCGACATCCCCCGACGGATCCGCTCCGTGGACCGCACGTCCCCAGACGCTCTCCCCAAGAGGCGGCCCCCCGCTCCCAGCGACGACACCCCAGATGCCATCGCGCGTGAGCAGATCCGATGACCAAGAGCGGCCGCCCCGCCCCGTGATACATCTCCGCCGAAGAATTCTCCGGATGCTGCTAGAAACCTGAGCCGTGCACCTGGAACGGCGCGACGATCCCGGTCCGCTCGGCGGCCCCGGCGAGCGCCTCCGACGGCGGTCTCCCGCCCGCGAGACCTTCGTGCATCGCCCCCAGCAGCTCGCACGCCGCGTCGTCGGCGACGATGACGGGGGCCGCGATCACACTTTGCGTGCCGGCGTGCAGCCAGATGCGCGTCATCCCGATCGCCTCCTCGCCCCACCGCACCGATGAGCGGCCGACCTCGCACGCGGACAGCACGACCGTGTCGGGAACCTCGGGCATGAGGTCGATGTCGTAGCCGAACAGGGTGCCGTCGGCGAGCTCGAGTCCGGAGAACAGGGGGTTGTCGACGGCGTGGCGCCCGTGGGCGGCGACGTGGAGCACGTCGACCTGCGACGCGAGGGCGGTGACGCGATCGACGGATGCCTCGCTCCCCCGCAGCACCGTGGCGCCGGGCCACCATGCGGCCGCCGTCTCGGCCTCCTCGTCGCCGCGCGCGACGCGCGGGCCCACGGCGAAGCCCGCGCGCACGGCGACGCGCGGCGTCTCGCGCGAGCGCAGCCAGCGCGATGCGGAGGCGGCCATCGTGAAGGCGTGGCCGCGCATGGCGGGGAGCATGCCCCACGGGACACCGCCGAGGATACCCGGCACGGTGACGACGAGCTTGCGGCGGCCCGCACGTGCGATGGGCTCGTCGAGCAGGACGTGGGACAACTCGGCGAGACGGGCATCCAGGGAGCGTCGCACGACGTCGGCCATCGGACCCGACCGCACGGACGCCGCCATGTCGAGGTCGGCGCGGAGTCCCCTGAGGGTGCGGTCGCGGTCCCAGTCGGGGAGCGGCACGACGTGGGCGCCCACGTCGGTCACCACGAGTGCGATGAGCTTCGGTCGCGCGTAGACATAGCCGATGTGCGCGGTGTCGGGGGGCAGTGCCGAGCGCAGCTCGTCCAGGCTCACCGGCTGCTCGAGTGCCGCGGCACCGGTCGCCGACCACTGGCGCTCGCGAGCGCGCTCCCGCAGCGCCGCCGCGCGCGGCTGCGCGAGCCACTCCTCACCCGGGTCGTCGGCGCGGATCATCCGCAGCTCCGCCAGCTCTTCGGCGAGGTGCGGGTCGGGAGGAGGGCGCAGCGGCACCACCTGCTGGCTCAGATGGCGCGCGCGCTCGGACCACTCGAACACGACGTCGGGGCGTCCGGAGTCCACGGCCGAAACAAGGCCCGCGAACATCAGTCCCGTGGCGTGCATGGTGACCGAGGTCTGCAGGTCGAGGCTGCCGAAGGACTGCTGCCAGTCCGTGAGCATCGCCAGCCCATCGCCCGCGTGCTGTCGCACGAGAGCGGGCCTCCCCGCCGCGCGAGCACGAGCCGCGCGAGCCTCCTGCGCGAGCAGCCTCACCTCGATCGACGCTGACGCCGGGGGACGGATGCGACGAGCCGGCGACTCTCGATCGCCCGCACGCCGGAGATCCTCCGTCAGCCGCAGCGCCGCCGCCTCGTTGCGGAACCGGTGACGGTCGAGCCGCGCCGCGACCTCGGCGATCTCCCCGGGCGACGGCTTCGCCTCGTCCGGCCCGGCGGTGAGGAGAGCCCGGAACCGGACGCCCTCCGCCCGGACGAGCCACGCGTCGTTGCCGAGTGCACGGAAACCGTCGGCCGCCTCGCCGGCGACGACAGCCGCGCGCTCGGGAGCGTGATGCAGTAGTGAGCGCGCGAGATTCAGCCGCGACTGGGCTGAATCGAGGGGCATGTCCAGTTCGCCGAACGTCGTTGCGACCCGCGCCAGGATCGTCTCGGCCTCGGTGGCGAGGCCCGCGTCCCGCAGCACCTCGGCGCGATCGAGGTCGACCACGGCGGCGCTCACGGGCCCGTCCCCGCCCACGATGGCGGCCGCACTGACCATGATCTGGAGCGCTCCGACCAGATCGCCGGACAGCATCGCGACGTACCCGAGATTGTGCCTGGCCTGGGCCTCGGCGACCGGCATGCCTGCCGCGGCGAAGGCCTCCATCGCGGCTCGCAGGTCGTCCTCCGCCGCGTCGAGGCGTCGGTGCTGCATGCGCACGAGGCTGCGGTTGACGCGCGTGTTCGCCTGAGCGACCGCATCGTCTGCGAGCGCGTCGATCGCGCGGGTGAGCCAGCGCTCGGCCTCGGAGAGCCGCCCGCCCTCGTGCGCGAGCGCGCCCAGCTGCCCGGCGAGGATCGCCACGGTGTGTTCGGTCAGTCCGTCGAGCGCGAGCGCCTCGCGGCAGGTCTGCTCGGCATCGGCGACGTGCCCGGTCCGTGCCATCACATACGCCTGCGTGCCGGCGATTCGGGCGCGCAGGTTGGCTTCCTCGGCCGCGCGGGCGGCATGCGACAGGGTCTCCGCCGCCGCGTCGAACCGGCCGCGGTTCACGAGGTCCACGGCCTCGCGATGGAGCTCCTCCGCCGTGCGGGTCATCCCCCTATCTTGGCGGCTACAGCTTCGGCGTGAACTCCAGCTTCTTCGCCGCCTCGCGCAGCGCCTTCTTGACCTGGTCGGGTGTCTTCACGCTCCCGTGCATCAGCTCGGGCGCGATCGCCTGTGCGAGCTTGCCCGCGATGTAGGGGGCGGCGAACGACGTGCCGCTCCAGATCGCGAAACCGCCGCGCCAGTCGTCGGGATCGAGGCTCTGCCGTGGAAGTGGTGCCGAGACGCCGGGAACGTCGTACAGGTCGTCGCGCGTTCCCGCCTGAACTCCCCCGAGGAAGCCGGGCGAGGTGCTGAACACCGACACCCCGGGCGCGTAGGTGCGCACCCAGTCGCCGACATTGCTGAACAGCGCGATCGACCGGTCATTGGGATTCAGCGCCCCCACCGACATGTGAGGAGCCGCGCTCTCTAGAGCCTTGAGGGCTTCGGCGTCACCGGGGTCGCTCGGATACTGCCACAGCGCAGCCGGGAAGGCTGGGCGTTCGGTCGAGTCGTTGCCGGCGGAACAGACGACGGCGCACCCCATCGTTCGCGCCTCCTCGAGGAGCGACCCGAGCGTGGCGTCGAAATACTCGTCGTCGGGCGTCTCGTGGTAGTACCCCAGCGAGATGTTCATGACGTCGATCGCGGTGCCCTGACGCATCAGCTCGACCAGCAGACGGACCGCTTCGAGGAACTCGCCCTCGAGCACCGTTCCCTGGCTGTTCGCCACGCGCACCGCGATGATCTCGGCATCCGGGCACAATTGGTGCACGACCCCGGCTACGAACGTCCCGTGGCCGGCCGCTTCGTCGAGGAATCCGTCCAGCGGTCCTGACTGATCCGGATACAGCTCCGGGTTGGTGTCGGGATCGTGATCGCCGATCGGCCCCTCCGGGGACATCGGGTCGCGCGTCACGACGTCGCTGCCCAGCCACGCGTGCTCGCCGCAGCCTGTGTCGAAGACGGCGACGATGGGCCGGCGACCCTTCACGCGGGCGTCGGGAGTGCGTGCCGGCCTCGGCCCGACGTAGGTCACGATCTCACGGCCGCCGCTGCCCGGATCGGCATAGCCGTCGGGGCCGGGAGCGTTCGTCCTGCCGAACGGGTTCGTGCGCCCGAACGGGTTGGTCCGCCCGAAGGGATTCGTCCTGCCGAACGGGTTCGTCCGTCCGAACGGTCCGAGAGCGAGAACGTGGTCGAGACCGACGCCGCGCGGGAGCTTCCCGCTCTCCGCCGGCTGATCGCCCTCGCGCGCCTCCGTGCTCCGCGCGGAAACGTCCGGGCGCGGGAACTTCTGACGGGCCGCCTTGAGCAGTCGCCACGCATCGACCGGGGGCACCGGCTGATCGTCGACGTCGACCTTGGGGTCCTGCGAGATATCGGCGCGATACAGACGGGGCATGCGGCCCTCGTCACTGTCTGCGCGGGCCTGCTCTTCGGCCCTCTCGAGATCCTGCTCTCCGTCATCGCGAAGCGGACGGACACGCACCGACCAGCCGAACGCGCGGGCGGCCGTGTTCAGATCGGTCTCGATGCGCCGGAGCTCCTCACCCGCGCTGACCAGCAGGTGGGTGGGCGCGTACTCGGTCGGGTAGGCCGGAACCCCGGGTTCCGGCTCGACCGACGGGTCGAGTCCGACGCCGAGCGGCTTGGTCGCCTCGTACCGCTTGCGCCATGTCTCGTGCGGCGGCCTGCGGGGCGGGTCGTCTTCGGCCATCGATCAGTCCTCTCCGGACGCGCGGCCCCACGCCGCAGCATCCGCTCCCTGCCTCACGCCTCGAACTGCGGCGTCTGGAACTCGCGCAACTCCCCCGTCGCATCTTTCACGACCAGACGCAGTCGCGCCACTCCCGGGGGAATTTCATCGAACGCGAACCGGCCGTGCTCGCCCGGCTCCGCCGTCCATTCGCGCTCACCCTGCGAGAGCCGGATCGCCAGGGCCGTGGCATCCACCCATCCATCGACACGGCGTCCGCCGCCGTCGGTCGCGCTCACGTGCAGCAGCACGCTCGTCGTCCCGTCGCTGAACTGCAGCGTCGCGGTGTCGGCCTCGCCGCGCACAGCGGCGAGCGAGCCCTCGACGAGGGTCAGCAGCGCGTACTCGCGCGTGAGGTCCTCGACCGCGACGGCTGCCACCATGCGGTCCACGAGGTCCGCGGGCACCGGGTCGACCTCCTGCCACACCGCGCGCAGTCGTGCGAAAAGCGCCGCGTCCGCGGCGAAGTCCTCAGTCTCCATCGTCATCTCCTCCCCATCCGGTGCCCTCGAGTTCGGCCCGGAGCTTGGCGAGACAGCGCTGGCGGGTCGGTCCGATGGATCCGATGGGCATCGCGAGGTCCTGGGCGATGCGCGCATAGTCGGGTCGATCCTCGAACGCGACGATCCGCAGCAGGCGCTGGCATCGTTCGTTGAGCGTCGAGACCGCACTCCACAGGCGACGCGCCGCGTCGTCGGTGGTGGCGGTCTGCTCGGCGGATTCGTGGACCGGCAGATGGGGTTCGAGAGATTCGGCCTCGGTCGGGTCGGCTCGCCGCTGCTGCTTGCCGACGCGCCACGCCTCGCGGCGTGCGCACATCGTCAGCCACCCCGACACGGCCTGCGCGTCGAGGATCGTCTCGTGACGTCGCACCAGCGTCATCCACGTCGTCTGCACGACGTCCTGAGCCAGTGCGTGGTCGAGTCCGTACGCGCGCACGACATGCCACAGCGGCGGCGTCATGAGCCGGACGAGCTCGTCCATCGCGCGGCTGTCGCCTTCGCGCCAGCGCACGAACAGCGCCGCGGCGCGCTCCCACCGCGGTGGCTCGGCAGAGTCCACCGCGGCCCCAGCGTCCGCGTGCGTCATGACGCCCATTGTGTCCACACCTGAGTGGAGAGCGGTAGGCCGCCCCTGATACAGGTTTCTTGCGATTTCTCCCAGATCGCGAGAGCGGATGCCTCGACCTAGAATTCACGGCATGACGTCCGCGCCGCTGCTCTATGTCTGCGTGCGGCCGCAGCAGGGCGCCGCGGCGGCCGAATACGAGTCCTTCCGCGTCGCGACGAAGCTCGATGAGAGCACGCTCGGCCACCTCGACCTCGTGCGCGAGCCGCTGCCCGACGACGTCTTCGAGCGCTACAGAGGCTTCGTCGTGGGAGGCAGCCCCTTCAACGTCGCAGACCCGGAGTCGACGAAGACCGACGTCCAGCGTCGCCTCGAGTCCGACCTCGAGCGCATAGCGGCGCGAGCGGCGCAGGCCGACGGACCGGCCGCGCTCTTCACCTGCTACGGGATCGGCGTGGTCACGCGCATGCTCGGCGGCCAGGTGAGCCGCGGGTTCCCGGAAGACACCGGCCCGGTCACGGTCGAGCTGACCGACGCCGGGCGGGGCGATGCGCTGTTCGGCGGGCTCGCGACGCGGTTCACCGCCCTCACCGCGCATAAGGAGGGCGCCGCCGAGCCGCCCCCCGGGGCGACGCTGCTCGCCGTGAACCAGGCATGCCCCGTGCAGGCCTATGTCGTGGGCGACCGCCTGTACGCGACGCAGTTCCATCCCGAGCCCACCACGAAGGCGTTCACTGAGCGCATGGCGGTCTATCGCGACGACGGCTACTTCGAGGCCGACGCGTACGAGTCGATCGCCGGACGCGTGCTCGCGGCATCCGTCACCGAGCCCGCGCGACTGCTGCGCGCCTTCGCACGGCGGTTCGGCCCGGCCTGAGCCGATGCCGGTCCGTCGCCTGTCGGGGCCGGCTCCGGGGCGTCAGACCTCGGCGTTGCGCACGTCGGCCGCACGGTGCAGCACCGTGCCGACCACCGGCACGACGATGACGATCGCCGCGACGATCAGCGCGGTGACACCGATGGCGGTGCTCTCCGGCTCGAACGCCAGGCGGCCCACGCCGATCCACGTCAGACCCCACGCCATCGCGAGTCCCGGCGCGATGCGCCAGCCGCTCGCCCACGCGATGCCGACGCCGATCACGGCGACGACCGCGAGGACCGCGATGCCCCAGACGCTCGCCATCTCGGCCGCGTCGTCGGGCACGATCGTCGTCAGCCATGCCGCCGTGTTGGCGACCGTCGCCAGCGTGACCCATCCGAGGTGCAGGCCGGTGACGCCGTCGATCAGGAGGGCGTCGATCCAGCCGCGGCCCGGCTCGACGGCCGCGCGGCGGAACGTCACGCACAGCAGCGCGAGCAGCAGCACGATCGCCAGCACCGTGAGAGGCAGCGTCAGGAACTGGGCGGTGACGAGCCACAGCCCGTTGAGCACCATCGTCCCGGCGATGAGCCACCCCAGCGCCCGTTGACGCGAACGCTCGCGCTGCCGCGGGAACGCCTGCCAGACCGTGTAGGCGAAGAGGCCGGCGTAGATGACCGTCCAGATCGAGAAGGCGGTCGTGGCGGGGGCCAGGTACGACCCGTCCGCGTCGAGCGCCCCGTCCTGAAGGTCCTGCACCGGGGTCCCCCCGAACAGCCCGGTGCCGACCATCGCGGCGATGATCATGAAGCAGAAGGCGCTGATGACGACGATCTGGCGAGTGAGATCCTTGGCGGCCATGCCTCCACGGTAGGAAAGCGCCCTCCGCAGCGCACCCGGTTGACAGGTTCCCGGTGGTCCCGTACGTGCGTCAGGCGCCCGTCGGCGGGTCGAGGAGCAGGCCCACCCGCTCGTCGAGGTACCGGCGCAGCGGCATGTACCCACCCGCGGCGCTCCACCGGATGCTCGGGACCCCGTCGACGAGAGCCAGGGGGCCGGATGCCTCGCCCCGGTCGACCGCGTCGGGATCCAGCATCCGCCACCCGATGTGCACCGTCTCGCCCTCATCGAACCCGCCGCGGCGGGCGGCCGCCGCAAGGTCTGCGCGGCGGCGCTGCGACTCGGCGGTGTATCCGCGGATCGCCTCGGCGCGCGCCCGCACGATCTCACCCGTCGCGAGCACGGCGTCGTCGGTGAGCAGCAGCGCTCCGAGGTGCCACGCGGTGCCGGTGCGGACGATCCGGGGCGCGCGGGCGATCCCGAGGATGCGCCGCGGCGCGAGGAGTTCGCCCAGCGCCTCGCGCGGAGCGCCGGCCAGGCGCTCGCGCGCCTCGTCGAACAGGTCGGCGGTGCTCACGCCAGATCGTCCTCGAGCGGCTCGGACGCCCTGACCCGGCGCTCACCGCGGACGCTCATCGCCACGAGGGGGAACAGCAGCACCGAGAGCATCCCCGCACCCACGAGGAGAGCGGATGCCGCGGGCGACAGGACACCCTCGTCGACCCCGATCGCCGTGACCGCGACGATGATCGGCAGCGCCGTCGCGCCGAGGAGTGCGACAGACAGCCGGTCGCGGCGGGTCGAGCCCTCCGGCGCGGCGAGCACCGACGGCAGGCCGCGCACGATGAGGAGCACGACGAGCACGACGGGCAGCAGCAGGAACAGGACCGGCTGGGCGAACAGCGCCTCGAGGTCGAACGTCACGCCGGTGTAGATGAAGAAGACCGGCACGAGGAACCCGAAGGCGACCGCCTCGACCTTGCTCTCGACCGCTTCACGGTCGGCTTCGTCGGCGTCGCGCATGAGGAGGCGCCACACGATGCCCGCGGCGAACGCCCCGAGGAGGATGTCGAGATCGAGCACGACGCTCAGCGCGATGAGCGCCGCGAGGATGAGCAGCACCACGCGGATCGCGAACTGCCCCGACGTGTGGAGCGTCGAGTTCACGAACTCGTGCATCGCCCCGCGCGGCACCCGCAGCGCGAGCCAGATCGCGAAGCCGGCAAGCAGCCCGAACAGCAGCAGCACGATCGTCGAGAGCAGCGTCGTACGGCTGCCGAGGAAGATCGAGATCGCGATCAGGGGGCCGAACTCTCCGACGGCTCCGATCGCACCGATGGCTTTGCCGAACGGGGTCTTGAGCTCACCGGCGTCGCGGAGGATCGGGAGGATGGTGCCGAGAGCCGTCGAGCACAGCGCGATGCCGATGATCACGGCCTCCTCGCCCGGCACGAAGATCCACGCGAGGCCGACGCCGAGGGCGAGACTCAGCAGCCACCCGAGTGACGCCCGGCGCCCGGTGCGGCCTCGGAAGGCGGCGAACTCGATCTCGGAACCCGCGACGAAGAACAGCATCGCCAGGCCGAACTCCGCCAGCACGTCGAGGAAGGCATCCGGCTGCGCCCACCCGAGCACACTCGGCCCGACCAGGATGCCGAGGAGCAGCTCGAACACGACGATGGGCACGCGCACCCAGCGCCCGAGCCCGCGGGCGACGAGCGGTGCGAGGACGGCGAGGATCGGGATGATCAGCATCGTCGGCTCGAGGTCGTCCACGGACTCACCCTAGCCAGGGGCAGCCGCGGCCGATCCATCCCCTCCGGGTGATGCTGGACCGCCGTCCGGCGTGCGCCGAGGGGCTCGGGGTGGGTCAGTGGGACAGGACGGGCTCCGGGGTGGCGGCGTCGGGCGCCTCGAGCCGCCCGGCCGATGGAGTGAGCTCGGCGGCCTCGCGGTGGTGCCCGACGAGCGCCAGGACGACGCCGCCGACGAGCCAGGTGGCGAGGACGATCCACTGGGTCGCGGTCGCGGCATCGGGGAAGTACATCACCGACCGCAGCAGAGTCGCCGACGCACCCGGCACGAAGAACTGACCCACCGCGCCCCACGGTTCAGGCAGGAACTGCATCGGCTGCGCCGCACTCGCGATGGGATTTGCGATGAACATCGTCAAGACGGCGCCGACGGCGATCCCCGGAGGTCCCATCACTGCGGCGAGACCGATGATCAGCGCCGCGGTCGCGCTCACGCCGAGGCCGATCACCGCCGCGTTCAGCAGCCAGTCGCCGGTCAGCACGCCGAACCACGTCTGCATCACGAGCGTGATCAGAGCCCCGGCCGCGATGCCGAACACGACCAGTCCGAGCAGCCGGCGCACGACGCCCTGCACCAGCAGGGTGACGAGGATCCCGCCGAGCATCCCGCCGAGGACGAGCGGGAACACCGATGCCGCCACCCCCGCTCCTGTGAGGTCGCCGTCCGCGAGCGGAACGACGTCGGTGACGGTCACCGTCGGGATCTCGGGTGTGCCCGCCGCGCCGTCGGGAAGCTGTGGGCGCTGACCGGACTTCAGCGCGCCGATGATCGTGCTCAGCTGGTCGGTGAGTGCGGACTTGGCGGCGGTGTCGATCTGCGACTGCAGCTGCGTTGCGACGCCTCTCAGCGCGGCGGCGGCCACCGGGCTCGCCGCCGTGGCGATCAGCACCTCGGGCTGGTCGCCGAGGAGGATCGCACCGTAGATCCCACGGGTCTCGATGAGGGAGACGGCTTCGTCGCGCGACCCCACCGACTGCAGTGCGAACGGTACGGGGTCCTGCTCGGCGAGCTTATCCTCGACGACGGCGACCGCCTCGACGGGGCCGGAGATGCCGACGGGGAGGTTCTGCGGCTGGGACGTCGCCGCGGGCCAGACGAACGCCATGACGATGATCGCCACGACGGCGGCGCCCGCGAGTCCGAGGAGCGAGGCGACCGTCCAGGTCGTGCGAGGCAGCGGCCCCGCGCTCGAGCTGTTCATGGCAGCTCCTTTCTAAAGAGAATGAGGATTCTGTTTGTGAGAATAACAGAACCGGTATTCTCTTTCCATGCCCAAGGTGAGCCACGAGTACCGCGAGGCCCGCCGCGACGAGATCGCCCGCGCCGCCGTGCGCTGCCTCGAGCGCAACGGAGTGCGCGACACCTCGATCGCCGACATCGTCGTGGAGTCCGGCCTGTCGATCGGCGCGATCTACTCGCACTTCACGAACAAGGCGGAACTCGCGCGGTACATCGTCGGGCGGTTCCTCATCCCCCGCATCGACGAGCTGGAGGCGGCCGGATCCCGCGGCGACGCGCTCACTCCCCGGGAGATCCTGTCGGAGATGCTCCGCGTCTTCAGCGACGGAGGGCTACCCGCGCCCCTGGTCGTCCAGTTCTGGGCGGAGGCGATGGTCGACGCCGAACTGCACGCAGAGATGACCCGCACCGCGGGGCGACTGGGCGCCTCGCTCACCACCGCCGTCACGCCGTGGGTCCGCGAGCGCGCGGGGGACGCAGCATCCGCTCCGCTCATCGCCCAGCAGTCGGCGCAGACCGCCCGGACCATCGCGTCGCTTGCGCAGGGCTACATCGCCAACAAGGCGGTCTTCGGCCCGCGCGACGTCGCGGAGTACGTCGACTCCGTCGCCGACGCCTTCGGCGCCTGAGGTCAGGCCTCGATCGCGCGCTCTGCCGAGGAACGGGGCAGGGGCGCGACCGCCCCCATAACGGCGTTTCGCGGGCCGCGGATCTCACGGTGCAGCCGCTCCATGCGCGCATCGAGCTCGGCGGCCGTGTCGGCGGCATCCTTCAAACTGTCGAGCAGCTCGGCCGGGACGTTGGTGTCGTACTTGTAGTAGATCTTGTGCTCGAGGCTCGCCCAGAAGTCCATCGCAATCGTGCGGAACTGCACCTCGACCGGCACCTCGACGCGCCCGCTCGAGAGGAATACGGGAACCTCGACGATGGCGTGCAGGCTCTTGTAGCCGTTCTCCTTGGGCTGGGCGATGTAGTCCTTCACCGTCAGGACCCGGATGTCGTCCTGCGCGGTGAGGAGGTCGAACAGGCGGTAGGCGTCCGACACGAAGCTGCACGTCACGCGCACGCCGGCGATGTCGGTCACCTGCTCGCGGATCGACGCGAAATCGGGCTCGATGCCCTTGCGCTGCACCTTCTCGACGAGGCTGTCGGGCGACTTCACCCGGCTCGAGACGTGCTCGATCGGGTTGTAGTCGTGCACCAGCTGGAACTCGTCGCGCAGGATGCCCAGCTTCGTCTCGACCTCCTGCATGCCGAAGCGGTACTCCATCAGGAAGCGCTCGAACTCGTCGCGCAGCTCCCGGAGCTCGGCCGCCGAGACGGTGATCGACGTGTCATCCGGACTCGCTGCGTGCGCCAGAGGCGCCGGGGTGGCCATGACCCCCACGCTAGGGACGGCGTCTACGAGACTCCTGTGAGATCAGCCGTGTTCGCCCAGGGCGTCGTTGGCCCGTTCGGCCTCCTTGGCTGCTGCCTTGGCGCGGGATGCCGCCGCCCCGCGCTCCTCTTCGACCTCGGCAAGCGCCGATCGGGCCTTCGAGCGCTCCTCCTCGAGCCGCTCGAGGTCGCGGCGCAGATCGTCGATCCGCTCCGAGACGTGATCGACCCGCTCCTGCAGCTTCTCGCGCTGGGCGTCGATGCGCGCGAGCTCGCGCTCGGCCTCGTTCGCGAGGCGCTCCGCTTCGCGGGCGGCTTTCTCGGCGGCCTTGCGCGCACGGCGCTCGGCGAGGTCGTCGCGCGCCGGGGCCTCAGCGACGCCGGGAAGAGAACCGCCCACCGCGTCGACGAGGTCGGCCTGTTCGAAGGAACCGGCCTCGAGCGGTGCGACGAGGCGCGCCGTCATCACGGCGGCCGCGGCTGCGGCATCCATCACTGCCGCATTGATGGTCTTCTCGACGTCTTCGCGCGCGGCCGCGCTGACTGCGACGCCGGCGTCCTTCGCCAGCCCCACCGCCTGTGTCGCGAGCGCGGTGACGAGCGCCCGGCGCTGGCGCCCGAGGCGCGAGAGCTCGGCGGCGTCGAGGTCGTCCTGCGCCTCGCGCAGCGCCGCCGACAGCTCGAGCGCCTCACCCAGCTGACCGCCGCGCGCGAGCAGGTTGACCGTCCACGCGGCGACCGTCGGCTTGCGCAGCGCCTTCACCTGCGCGGCGATGGAGCGGTCGGCCATGCCGGCGCGGGCGTTGCGGGCGGCGGTGAACTCGGCTGGCGGGAGGGCATAGAGCAGGGCAGCGATCGCGTCGAGGTCGCTGCGCTCCGCCATGGTGCCATCGTGCCCGACGAGCCGCCGAGGCGGGAGACCAACGCGACGATGCACGGAAATCGGGAGGCACGCCGCGGCGGGGCGGCGCGCGGCGTGTCTCCTTCGATTTCGACGCGGGGCGTCAAACCGCCGGGAGATTCTGGGCCGCCCGCGCAGCCGCAGGGTCAGGAGGCGCCGAGCACCGACGCGGCAGCCGGGTCAGGCGGCGCCGAGCACCGCCGCGGCCTGACGCGCGGCGCCCAGGGCGACGTACTCCCCCGGCGCCGGCACCTCGA
Organism: Microbacterium sp. HJ5; assembly: GCF_054824025.1. Lineage (NCBI taxonomy): Bacteria > Bacillati > Actinomycetota > Actinomycetes > Micrococcales > Microbacteriaceae > Microbacterium > Microbacterium sp. HJ5. Next base: position 86,678 of record NZ_JSYE01000011.1, on the reverse strand, counting down.
CCGGGAGGCCGAGCACCAGCGGGGCGATCGCGCGCACGGCCTCGGACTGGGCGCCGCCACCGACGAGCAGAGCCCGCTCGAGCGGAACGCCCAGCCCGCGCAGCGCCTCGAGGCCCGCGGCGAGCCCGGAGAGCATGCCCTCGACGGCAGCGCGCGCGAGGTTCTCGCGCGTGGTCGAGGCGAGGGTCATGCCGGTCAGCGACGCCGTCGCATCGGGGAGGTTCGGCGTGCGCTCCCCCTCGAAGTACGGCACGAGCGACAGCCCCGCGGCACCCGGCGACGCGGCGAGGGCGAGCCGCGAGAGCTCGGCGTGGTCGACGCCGAGCACGCTCGCGATGGCGTCGAGCACACGGGCGGCGTTCAGCGTCGCGACGAGCGGCAGGAAGCGCCCCGTGCAGTCGGCGAAACCGGCCACCGTGCCCGTCGGGTCGATGGTGCGGTCGTCGCTCACGGCGAAGACCGTGCCACTGGTGCCGATCGACACGACGACGTCGCCCGGACCAGCGCCGAGGCCGAGCGCGGCGCCGGCGTTGTCGCCCGCACCGCCGCCGACCCGGCGTCCGTCGGCGTCGGTGACCCACTCATCCGGCCCGAGCACGCGCGGCAGCACCGCATCGTGGCCCAGCGCCGCTTCGAGCAGCTCGCGGTCGTAGCCGCCGGTCTCCGGGTTCCAGTAGCCGGTGCCCGAGGCATCCGATCGATCGGTCACGAGCTCGTCGAGGACCGGACCCCGCGTGGACTCGCCGGCCGGGCCGAAGCCGCGCAGGCGCCACGTGAGCCAGTCGTGGGGCAGCGCGACGGCGGCCACGCGCGCGGCGTTGGCGGGCTCGGCGTCGCGCAGCCAGCGCAGCTTCGTGATGGTGAAGGATGCCACGGGCACGAGTCCCGTGCGCCGGGCGAGCTCGTCGGCGCCGAACTCGGCGATGAGGTCGGCGGCGGCCCGGGCCGAGCGCGTGTCGTTCCACAGCAGGGCGTTCCGGATCACCCGGCCTTCGGCGTCGAGCGCCACCATGCCGTGCTGCTGCCCGCCGATCGCCCAGGCCTCGACGGCATCGGTGCCTGCGGCGCCGGCCTGGAGCCCGCCGGCATCGGCGATCGCCGCCTGCAGCGCGGTCCACCATGCTTCCGGGTCGACCGACGTGCCGTCGGGGTGCGACGCGCGCCCCTGCCGGACGACCGCTCCGGTGGCAGCATCCGTGATCACGACCTTGCACGACTGCGTCGACGAGTCGACCCCCATGACGAGGCTCATTGCTTCCGACCTTCTCTCATGTCCCGGTTTCTGGTCCCCGTGTCCCGATTTCCGCCTCTGGAGGCGCCCCTGCCAGCGGAAAGTGGGACATGCTCCGCCGGGAACGGGAGGAAGACGGATGCGGCGGCCGACCTCGTCGGTCGGCCGCCGCCTCCTCGGATCAGGTCAGCCGCGGGCGCCGAGCAGGTGCTCGGTCGCGAGCTGCTGCAGGCGGACGAACCCGCCGCCCTTGCCGCCCAGGTACGCGTCGGCGTCGAAGTCCTCGTAGGCCGAGCGGTCGGCGAGGAAGTCGTCGTACGACTCGCCCGGGTTGAGGGTCGGGGTCGAGAGCTCGTCGACCTTGGCGGCGGCGAGCGCCTCCTGCACCTCGGGGTCGGCGCGGAAGGCCGCGGCGCGCTCCTTGAGCAGCAGGTACGTGCGCATGTTCGCGGCGGCGGACTCCCACACGCCGACCTCGTCCTCGGTGCGCGAGGGCTTGTAGTCGAAGTGGCGCGGGCCGTCGTACGCCGGAACGCCGCCGGGGCCGCCGTTCTCGAGCAGGTCGACGAGAGCGAACGCGTTGTGCAGGTCGCCGTGGCCGAACACGAGGTCCTGGTCGTACTTGATGCCGCGCTGGCCGTTGAGGTCGATGTGGAAGAGCTTGCCGTGGAACAGCGCCTGCGCGATGCCGGCGGCGAAGTTCAGGCCCGCCATCTGCTCGTGGCCGACCTCGGGGTTGAGGCCGACGAGCTCGGGGCGCTCGAGCGAGTCGATGAACGCGATCGCGTGGCCGAGGGTCGGCAGGAGGATGTCGCCGCGGGGCTCGTTGGGCTTCGGCTCGATCGCGAAGCGGATGTCGTAGCCCTTGTCGGTGACGTAGTCGCCGAGGAGGTTCACGGCCTCGCGGTAGCGCTCGAGCGCCTGGCGGATGTCCTTGGCGGAGTCGTACTCGGCGCCTTCGCGGCCGCCCCACATGACGAACGTCTTCGCGCCGAGCTCGGCGCCGAGGTCGAGCTGGCGGAACACCTTGCGCAGCGCGAAACGGCGCACGTCGCGGTCGTTGGCGGTGAAGCCGCCGTCCTTGAAGACGGGGGCCGAGAAGAGGTTCGTGGTGACCATCGGCACGATGAGGCCGGTGTCGGCGAGCGCCCCCTTGAGGCGGTCGATCTGGGTCTGGCGCTCGGCGTCGGTCGAGCCGAACGCGAACAGGTCGTCGTCGTGGAAGGTGAGGCCGTAGGCGCCGAGCTCGGCGAGCTTCTCGACGACGTGCACGACATCGAGCGCGTGACGGGTCGGTCCGCCGAAGGGGTCGGTGCCGTTGTAGCCGACGGTCCAGAGACCGAAGGAGAACTTGTCGGCGGGAGTGGGAGTGGGCATGACGCTCCTGGATTCGGCGACGAACCGGGTTCGACGGTGAACGAAATGTTGTCTAAGACAACCTATAGCATGACGGATGCCGCGTCCAGACGGGATGTCGAGAATTGCGCTTCCGCGTTCCGATACTTTCGACCGCTAGCATCGACGCATGCCCGAGACCCCGCGCGTGACGCTGGCCGAGATCGCCGCCGAGGCGGGGGTCTCGCTCGCCACGATGTCGAAGGTGCTCAACGGGCGCACCGACGTCTCTCCGGCCACGCGGGCGCGGCTCGAGGAGCATCTCGCCCGCCACGGCTACCAGCGGCGCACGTCCGCGCAGCGCAGCGAGTTCGTCGAGCTCGTCTTCCACGAGCTCGAGCCGAGCTGGTCGATGGAGGTCATCGAAGGCGTCGAGGACGTCGCGCACGCGGCCGGACTCTCGGTGGTCCTCACCGTCAGCGGCGACCGGCACGCGCCGTCCGCCGATTGGATCGACGGCGTCCTGCGCCGGCGTCCGGTGGGCGTCATCCTGGTGTTCAGCGACATCGAGGCCCGCTACCGCGAGAAGCTGCGGTCGCGCGGCATCCCGTTCGTGATCGTCGACCCTGCCGGGGACCCTTCGCCGGACGTGCCGTCGGTCGGCTCGGCGAACTGGTCGGGCGGGCTCATGGCGACGCGTCATCTCATCGAGCTCGGCCACCGGCGCATCGCCGCCATCACCGGCCCGGAGGACATGATGTGCTCCCTCGCGCGCGTGGACGGCTACCGCTCGGCGATGAACGCCGCCGGCCTGCCGATCGACCCGGAGCTCATCCGCTTCGGCGACTTCCACCCGGGCGGCGGCGAACGCCACGGCCGCGAGCTGCTCGCGCTCGCCGATCCCCCGACCGCGGTGTTCGCCGGCAGCGACCTGCAGGCGCTCGGCGTGATCGCCGCGGGATCGGCGGCGGGCCTGAGCGTTCCCGGCGACCTGTCCGTGGTGGGCTACGACGACATCGCGCTCTCGCGCTGGATGAGCCCGCAGCTCACGACCGTCCATCAGCCGCTGCGGCGCATGGGGGAAGAGGCGACGAGGCTCGCCCTGCGCCTCGCCGACGGCGCGACCGCCGACACCCTGCGCATGGACCTCGCGACGCACCTCGTGGTGCGCGGCAGCACCGCGGCGTACACGGGCTGAGCACGACCGAAGGACGCGCGGGGGAATCTCGCCGGACGGCATCCGCCGCTCCGCTGAACCCCAAGCGCGCAGCTGTCGCCCCGCTGCGCTAAGCCCACTTCCCCCTCGGCGTCAACCCCCGTGCCACGCCGTCTCCGTGCGGCCAGGATCGATCCACGACGAGAGGAGACGTGCGATGGTCCTGGAGATCCCCGCCCCGTCCGCGCGACGCGGCGCTCTTCGTTCCCGCGGCATCCGCACCCTCCGCGAGCTGCCGCCGCGCCGGCCGCAGCCGCCCGCGCCCGAGGACTCGCCCGTGCGCTGGGAGCGGATGGACCTAGACCGCTACGAGGTCATCCTCGAGGGTGCGACCGTCGGCTACATCGACGTCGTGGGCGCGGTCTTCGTGGCCCTCGAGGGAACGCGGTACGCCCGGGCGGTCGAGGTGCTCCAGACCCTCGACTTCGCCTCGGCCGTCCGCGCGATCAGCCCTCGCTCCCACTGACGAGCTCCTCCACCCGGACCCCCGCGTGCAGGCGCCGCCCGCGGCCCGGGTGGTGCGCGGGGCCGGTGATCCGCACCGTGCGCGTTGCGACGATGTCGGCGCTCGACCGCCCGAAGCCGAGCACGACGTCTCCCGGCTCGACCACGCGCCGGCCGTCCGCGCCGGTGAACGACACGAGCTCCGCCGGCACCTCGAACGACACCGCTGCCCGCGCCCCCGCGGCGAGCGGAACGCGTGCGTAGGCGATGAGTCGCTGCACCGGACGCACGACCGACGCCACGGGGTCGTGCACGTACAGCTGCACGACCTCGACGCCGTCGCGGTGACCCGCATTGCCGATGTGGAGCGACACGGTGACGGTGCCGTCGGCCGTGATCTCGGAGGCGGAGGATGCGGCATCCGACCACACGAACGGCGAGTACCCGAGGCCGTGCCCGAACGCGAACGCGGCCGTGGGATCGATGTTCGACACCTCGCTGCGGCGAGCGAGCGTCGCCGCGAGGTACGTGGAGGGCTGGGCTCCCGGGTCGCGCGGGACGCTCACCGGCAGCCGGCCACTGGGATTCACGCGTCCGCTCAGCACGCCGGCGATCGCTCCGGTGCCCTCCTCGCCGGCGAAGAACGTCTGCACGATCGCCGAGGCCCGCTCCGGCGCGGAGCCGAGGGCGTACGGGCGTCCGGCGAGCAGTGTCACGATCACGGGGGTGCCGGTGTCGAGCACGGCGTCGAGCAGCGCCTGCTGGGCACCCGGCAGCGACAGGTCGGCCGCGTCGCAGCCCTCACCGCTGGTTCCGCGGCCGAAGAGCCCCGCACGGTCACCGAGGGCGAGCACGACGACATCGGCAGCGGATGCCGCGGCCACGGCCTCGGCGAATCCGTCGGTCTCACCGCCGTCGACGGTCGTGCCGCCCGCGTGGACGAACTCCGTCTCGGGGAACTCGGCGGCGAGCGCGTCGCGCAGCGTGGGCAGGGCGATGCCGAGCGGCACTTCCGGATGCCTCACCCCGACGTGCGCCGGGAACGAGTAGCAGCCGAGCACGGCGTAGGGGTCGTCGGCGGTCGGCCCGATCACTGCGATGCGATGCGGCGCCGCGAGGGGCAGCGTGCCGTCGTTGGACAGCAGCACGACCGCCTCCTCGGCCAGGCGCCGTGCGAGGTCGCGGTTAGCGGGCGGGTCGAGGTCGACGGCCCCGCGAACCCCGCCGGCCGGCTCGCCGGCACCGCGCACCGCGCCCGCCCCGGCCGACGCGAGCGCCGAGGGCTCCGGCGACCAGCCGGCGTCGAGCATGCCGAGCTCGGCCTTCTGACGCAGCACGCGCCGCAGCGCCCGGTCGATCAGCGCCTCGTCGACCTCGCCCGCCTCGACGGCGCGCACGAGGTCGGCGCCGAACGTCTTGACCGTGGGCAGCTCGACGTCGATGCCGGCCGCGAGGGCGTCGCGCGCGGCATCCGTCCACCCCTCGCTGTAGCCGTGCAGCTCCTTCAGGAAGGCGATCGAGAAGTAGTCCGCGACGACGGTGCCCTCGAAGCCCCACTCGTCGCGGAGCAGCCCCGTCAGCAGCGACGCGTCGGCCGCCGTCGGGATGCCGTCGAGGTCGGTGTACGAGTTCATGACCGACCGCACGCCGCTCTCGCGGATCGCCATCTCGAAGGGCGGGAGCAGCACGTCGGCGAGCTCGCGCGGTCCGACCGACACCGGCGCGAGATTTCGTCCGCCCTTCGAGGCGGAGTAGCCGACGAAGTGCTTGAGCGTCGCGACGACGCCCGCCGACTCGACACCCTGGATGTACGCCGTGGCCACGGTGCCGACGAGGTACGGGTCTTCGCCGATCGTCTCCTCGACGCGGCCCCAGCGGGCGTCGCGCACGACGTCGAGCACCGGCGCGAGCCCCTGGTGCACGCCGACCGAGCGCATGTCGTCGCCGATCCGCGCGCCCATCTCGCGCACCAGGTCGGGGTCGAACGACGCGCCCCAGCTGAGCGGCACCGGGTACGCCGTCGCACCCCACGTCGCGAAGCCGGCGAGGCATTCCTCGTGCGCGAGCGCGGGAATGCCGAACCGGTTCGCCGCCATGATCTTCCGCTGCGCGCGCAGGAGCGAGAGCGCACCCGTCGCAGGGTCGACCGGTGCGGTGCCGAACGGCCGGGTGAGCTGTCCGAGCCCCGCGGGCAGGATCGCCTCGAGGTCGACGTGGTCGTCCATGTCGTGCTGGTGCGGCGCGACATCTTCGCCGTCGTCGGATGCCCCGACCCAGACCCCGTAGAGCTGGGCGACCTTCTCGGCCACGGTCATCTCCTCGACGAGGGCGTCCACACGCTGGTCGATGGGGAGCGAGGCATCCCGCCACGGCCCGGCGACGGGTGCGGCGACGGGTGGGGCGGTGCGATCCAGGGTCATCCCTTCACCGCCCCGGTGAGGCCGCCGACGATCTGCTTCTGCATCGCGAGGAAGAAGACGAGCGCCGGGATCATCGCGAGCGACGTGTACGCGAGCACGGCGCCGGTGTCTTGGGAGTACTGCGACGAGAACTGCGTCACGCCGAGGGGCAACGGCCACAGCTCCTGCGGGAGGGTGCCGGTGCTGATGACGAGGAGCGGCAGCAGGTAGCCGTTCCAGCTTCCGACGAACGCCAGGATGCCCACCGTCACGAGTCCCGGCTTGGACAGCGGGAGAAGGATCCGCCAGAAGAACCCGAGGCGTGTGGCGCCGTCGATCATCGCGGCCTCCTCGAGCTCGTCGGGGATGGCGCGCAGGAACGGGACCAGGATGATGATGGTCGTCGGCAGCGCGAAGGCGATGCCCGGAATGATCACGCCGAGGTAGGTGCCGTGCAGTCCCATCGTGCGCAGCAGCAGGGTGAGCGGCAGTGCGGCCACCGTCAGCGGGAACATGAGGCCCGCCGCGAAGAGCGTGTACAGGCCCTCGCGACCGCGGAAGCTGTACCGCGCGATGACGAACGCGGCCATGATGCCGGTCACGACGACGCCGACGGTGGTGGCGACGGCGAGCACCGTGCTCGCGAAGACGTTGCCCCAGAAGCGCGGCGCGCCGAGCACGGCGAGCCAGTTCTGCAAGGTCCATGGGTCGGGCATGCCGGCCGGGTCCGCGTTGAGGTCGGCGGTCGTGCGGAACCCGCCGATGAAGACGTAGAGCACGGGGCCGACCGCGACGGCGGCGATCACGAGGGCGACGAGGTAGACGAAGGGCTGACCCCAGTCGAACCGGCGGCCTGCGGGTTCGGCGGCGCGAGGCGCACCGGTGACGATCGTGGTGGTCGCCGCGCTCATCAGCGGATCCCCTTTCTGATGTCGCGGACGCCAGGGTTCGTGAGGGCGCCCTTGAGGTCGCGGTGCAGCGCGAAGCGCTGGTACACGAGCGCGACGACGAGCGAGATGACGAAGAGGATGACGGCGATCGCACTTCCGTAGCCGGGCTGTCCGGCGAACTGGCCCTGCTGCACCATGTACGTCGCCATGGTCTCGGTGGCCATGCCGCGCACCGTCGGTGCGACGGTGACCCACACCATGTCGAAGACCTGCAGCGAGCCGATGATCGACAGGAACGCCCAGATGCGGATCGTCGGGCCGAGCAGCGGGATCGTGATGTGCCGCTGGATCTGCCACCACGAGGCACCGTCGAGCTGCGCCGCCTCGGCGAGCTCGTCGGGCACGCCCTGGAGACCGGCGAGGAACAGCAGGATCGCGAAGCCGATGTACTTCCACGTCAGGATGAAGAAGATCGTCCACAGCGCGATCCCGGGGTCGGCGAGCCAGTTCTGCGTGAAGGCGCCGAGGCCGACCGCCTCGAGGATCGCGTTGACGGCGCCGTTGGGCTGCAGCAGCAGCTTCCATGACAGGCCCGCGATCACCTCGGCGAGCACGTACGGGACGAAGATCAGGAGGCGCAGCGCGCCCCGGCCGCGCAGCGGACGGTTGAGCAGCAGCGCGATGCCGATCGCGATGGGCCCCTGGATGAGCAGCGACATCACGAGGATGAAGAAGTTGTTGCCGATCGCCTTCAGGAACTCGGGCGTCGTGAGCGCGCGGACGTAGTTGTCGAAGCCGACGAAGCGCTCGGGGTCGGCGAGGTCGTCCCACTGGAACGCCGGCGGCAGGTTGTAGAAGCTGTAGACCGCCGCGAGGATCACGGGCAGGATCACGAAGCCGAGGAAGAGCACGAGCGCCGGCGCGACGAGGATCGCGATCTCGAGACGCTTGCGCCCTTCGCGGCGCCGCGGGCGGCGGGAGTCGGGGAGGGGGCCCGGGCCCGCGGAGACCGCGGGCCCGGGGGTGAGAAGAGCCGTCATGTCAGAGCGTCGCCGCGGCGTCTTCCATCTTGGTGACGACGTCCTGCGGGGTTCCGGCGCCTCCGAAGAGGTTGACGATGCCCTCGTTCATGGCATTGCCGACCGTCGTGCCGTAGGCGGTGTCGAGCCACAGCTGCACGAACGACGAGGCCGCGAGGCCCTCGGCGACCATCTTGAGGTTCGGGTCCTCGAGGGATTCCTGCGCCTCGGCGACCGTTGGGATGCCCGAGCCGCTCGCCGCGAACTTCGCCTGCACCTCGGAGCTCATGATGTAGGCCAGCAGCTCGGCGCACTCGGGCGGCGCCTCGGCGGAGCATCCGAATCCGTCGCCGCCGCCGAGCGAGGCGGTCGGGTCGCCGTCCGAGCCTTCGATGGCCGGGAACGGGAACCAGCCGAGGTACTCGGGCACCTGCTGGTCGGGGGTGAGGCCTCCGATGGTGCCGGCGTTCCAGTGGCCCATGAGCTCCATCGCCGCCTGGCCGTTGGCGACGAGTCCAGCCGAGCTGCCGGCGCCGGTCTGCGCGGGCGTGCCGAGGAAGCCCTCCTGGAACGGCTCGATGCCGAGGAACTCCTCGAGCTGCTCACCCGCCTCGACGAAGCACGGGTCGGAGAAGTCGAAGTCGGTCTCGGCCGCCTGCAGCGTCTCGGGCGAGCACGAGTGGAGCGCGAACTGGTACCACCAGTGCGCGGCCGGCCACTTGTCGCCCGCGCCGACGGCGATGGGCGTGAGCCCCTCATCGCGCAGGGCGCCGACCGCGTCGACGAGGTCGTCGAGGGTCGCCGGCGGCTCGTCGATGCCGGCCTGCTCGAACATCTCGGTGTTGTACCAGAAGCCCTCGATGCCGAATGTGAAGGGGATGCCGTACGTCTCGCCGTCCACCTGCCACGGGTTGACCGTCGCTCCGACGCTCGAGATGGTGTCGGCGATCGCGTCGTCCAGCGGCATGAGGTAGCCGTTCTCGACCTGGTCACGCAGCTCGCCACCGGGCCACACCTGGAAGAGGTCCGGCGGGTCGCCCGCGGCCAGCGCGTTGGGGATGAGCGTGCGCTGCAGCTCCTCGTTCTGGTAGCCGGTCTGCTCGACGGTGACGCCCGGGTGCTCGGCCTCGAACTCGGCGGCGACCTCTTCCCAGACCGCGGGGAGCGGTCCGGACGTGGCGTTGTGCCACCACGTGAGCGTGACGTCGTCGCCGCCGTCGCCGCCGTCCGCGTCGCCGCTCGAGCCGGCGCAGCCGGCGAGGGCACCCATGGCGAGTCCGGTCGCGGCGAGCCCGGCGGCCAGCCGCATCCTGCTGCGTGTGTTCATCTTCGAACCTCTCGAAAGTTTCGACTGCGGTGTCGAAAGTGTGTGTGGACGAGGTCAGCGTACGTGTCCCCGGATTTGGAGTCAAGAGCAACAAATGCGGAGCGGATGCTGCGCCGCCCCCTACAGTGAGGGGGATGAGCGATTCGACCCCGACCGCCGAGGGCGTACGGCAGCGCAACCTCGCGCGACTGCTGCGACTCGTGCATCTGGAGGGGCCGCTGTCGCGCGCGAACCTCACCGAGGCGACCGGGCTCAACCGCTCGACGATCGCCGACCTCGTCTCCGAGCTCGCCCGCGAAGGCCTCGTCGAAGAGCGCGCGCCCGATCCCTCGCGGCGCGTCGGGCGCCCGTCGCCGGTCGTCGCGGTGAGCCCGCGCATCCTCACCGTCGCCGCGAACCCCGAGGTCGACGCCCTCACGATCGCCGCCGTGGGCCTCGACCGCCGGATCGTCCTCCGCGAGCGCATCGATCTCGACCATCTCCTCAGCCCGGACGAGACGGCCGCCCTGATCGCCGCCCGTACAGCCGACTGGCGCTCCGGCGACCTCGCCGACGCGCGCATCGTCGCCGTCGGCCTCGCCGTGCCCGGCCTCGTGCGCGCCGCCGATGGGCTCGTGCGCGATGCGCCCCACCTGCACTGGACGGACGAGCCCGTGCGCGACCTCGTCGCCGACGCCACCGGGCTGCCGACGGTCGTCGGCAACGACGCGAGCCTCGGCGCGCTCGCCGAGCACCTGTACGGCGCCGCGCGGGGCATCGACCACGTGGTGTACCTCAACGGCGGCGCGAGCGGCATCGGCGGCGGCCTCATCGTGCACGGGATGCCGGTGGCCGGCGCCGGCGGCTACGCCGGCGAGTTCGGGCAGAACCGCCCGGGCATCGCCGCCGAGGCCGACCGTCGCGCCCGCGGCGGCGTGCTCGAGGACGAGGTCAGCCGGACCCTCCTGCTCGACGCCGTGGGGCTCGCCGCCGCCGACGAGCCGACTCTCGCGGCAGCGCTCGCGGCGTCGGACGACCCGGCCGTCGCCGCCGAGGTGGCGCGGCAGCGCGGCATCCTGTCAACCGCCCTCGCCAACGCCGTCAACGTGCTCAACCCCTCCGTCGTGGTGCTGGGCGGGTTCCTCGCGACGCTCGCCTCGATCGATCTCGACGGCCTCACCGACGCCGTCGGCGCGCAGGCGATGCCCGCCAACATGGAGGGGCTCGACATCCGCGTCGCCTCCCTCGCCGAGGACCGCCTGCTCATCGGGGCGGCGGAGGGCGCGTTCGAAAGACTCCTCTCGGACCCGGCCGGCGCCTTGGCCTGACGGCGTCCGCTGCGGTACACCGCTCCCGCGACCCGGTCAATGGGGGTGAACGATGCCGCGCCCCGCCGCAGGCTGGAGTCAGGAGGTCATTCCCATGAGCGATCCGAGCTTCCCCGACGAGCCGACGGTGCCGACGCCCGACGAGCCGCTGGCCCCGCACCCCCAGGAGCCGACATTCCCGGCGCCCTCCGAGCCGACGTTCCCGCCGCCGACCACGCCCGCGCCCTCGCCCGGCGAGATCCCTACGCCGCAGCCGACGGACCCGTCGACGCCCCCGCCGTCGAGCCCCGTTCCGGAGGCCGGCGCCGGCTCGTGACCGCCTCACGACGGCGGGCGGACGGTCCGCCGCATCCATCGCCTGAACCGGACGAACCGTCATAGCAGGCGCGCGGACGCGCGGGTATCGTCGGGGAAAAGCCCGACGGAAGGCACACCCATGTCCACCACCGCGCAGCCCGTGACACAACGGCCCACCCGCTCCGACGCCGAGCTCCAGCAGATGGCGAAGGACCACCTCTGGATGCACTTCGCCCGTCAGTCCGTGATGACCGACGGCCCCGGCGTGCCCATCATCGTCAAGGGCGAGGGCCACCACATCTGGGACTCGCAGGGCAAGAAGTACATCGACGGCCTCGCCGGCCTGTTCGTCGTCGCCGCCGGCCACGGCCGCAAGCGCCTCGCCGAGGTCGCGGCGAAGCAGGCCGAAGAGCTCGCGTTCTTCCCGATCTGGTCCTACGCGCACCCGGCGGCGATCGAGCTCGCCGACCGCATCGCCCACTACGCCCCCGGCGACCTCAACAAGGTCTTCTTCTCGACGGGAGGCGGCGAGGCGGTCGAGACCGCGTTCAAGCTCGCGAAGTACTACTGGAAGCTCAAGGGCCAGCCCACCAAGCACAAGGTCATCTCGCGCGCGGTCGCGTACCACGGCACACCGCAGGGAGCCCTCGCGATCACCGGGATCCCGGCGATGAAGGCGATGTTCGAGCCGCTCACCCCCGGCGGGTTCCGGGTGCCGAACACGAACTTCTATCGCGCGTCCGACATGGGCGCGCCGACGGGCAGCCTCGAGGAGTTCGGCGTGTGGGCGGCCGACCGCATCGAGGAGATGATCCAGTTCGAGGGCCCCGAGACCGTCGCGGCGGTGTTCCTCGAGCCGGTGCAGAACGCGGGCGGATGCTTCCCCCCGCCTCCCGGGTACTTCCAGCGGGTCCGCGAGATCTGCGACAAGTACGACGTGCTGCTGGTGTCCGACGAGGTCATCTGCGCCTTCGGCCGCATCGGTCACATGTTCGCGTGCGACGCGTACGGCTACAAGCCCGACATGATCACGTTCGCCAAGGCCGTCACGAGCGGCTACTCGCCCCTCGGCGGCACCGTCGTCAGCGACAGGATCTACGAGCCCTTCGCGCACGGCGACACGGCGTTCTACCACGGCTACACGTTCGGCGGGCACCCGGTGTCGTCGGCGGTCGCGCTCGAGAACCTCGACATCTTCGAGGAGGAGGGCCTGCTCGAGAACGTCCGCGAGAACTCGCCGCTCTTCCGCTCCACGCTCGAGAAGCTCACCGACCTGCCCATCGTGGGCGATGTGCGCGGCGACGGGTACTTCTTCGGCATCGAGCTCGTGAAGGACAAGGCGACGAAGGAGACCTTCGACGACGACGAGTCGGAGCGCCTGCTGCGCGGCTTCCTCTCGAAGGCCCTCTTCGCCGCCGGCCTCTACTGCCGCGCCGACGACCGCGGTGACCCCGTGATCCAGCTCGCTCCGCCGCTCACGATCGGGCCGAGCGAGTTCACCGAGATCGAGCAGATCCTCCGCTCGGTGCTGACGGAGGCCTGGACGCGCCTCTGACGCTCTCGCGACGTCGCGCGACGCCCGGTGGGAATTCCCCCCGGGCGTCCGTGCGTTGTGCCCCGGCATGACCACTGTGGGAATCATCGGAGCAGGACACATCGGATCGACCCTCGCGCGCGGCCTCGCCGACCGCGGCTACGACGTCGTGATCAGCAACTCGCGCGGGCCCGAGACCCTCACGGCGCTGGCGGACGACCTGGGCGCGAACGTGAAAGCCGGGACGGTGACGGATGCCGCGGCCGCCGGCGACATCGTGATCGTGACGGTGCCGCTCAAGGCCTATCAGGCGGTGCCGGCCGAGCCGCTCGCGGGCAAGATCGTCCTTGACACGAACAACTACTACTGGGAGCGCGACGGTCGCATCGCCGAGCTCGACGAGAAGCGCGCGACGACCACAGGACTGCTTCAGGAGCACCTGCCGGACTCGAAGGTCGCGAAGGCGTTCAACCACATCATGTCCGGGGACATCCTCACGACGGGGACGCCTGCGGGATCGGCCGACCGGCGCGCGCTGGCGACGGCGAGCGACCACCCCGAGGCCGCGGCCTTCGTGACCGCGCTGTACGACGAGTTCGGCTTCGACACCGTCGACATCGGCTCGGTCGCCGAGAGCTGGCGGGTCGAGCGCGACCAGCCCGCCTACGTCACGCGGCAGACGAAGCCCGAGCTCGAGGCGAACCTGGCGCGCGCGACCCGCTGACCCGGCGCTCGCCCGCCGCCGCTGCTGCGCGCGCGGCCGCGCACGACTCCTGCACTTCCGGGCCAGTCCGGTGCCGCGGCCGCGGGACGCCGCGACCTGGCGGCGGCGCGGCCGGCAGAGTGCAGGACTTATGCGCCGGCCGCGCCGGCCGCCGCTCAGAGCGTGGCGGCGAAGGGGTCGAAGTCGGCCGGGAGCGAGCCGACCTCGTCGACCGTGGACTCGACCGACACGAAGGAGCCCGACTCGACGGACTCCTCGATCGAGAGCAGCGTGTCGAGCACGTGGTAGCCGAAGCGGCCGGTGGCCACGTGCGGCCGGCCCGCGCGGATGGAGCGCACCATGTCCAGCAGGCCGAGGCCGCGGCCGGCGAGCACGCCGTCCTGCGGCACGTCGAGCACTTCCTGCACGATGGGCGCCGGCGGGACGACCATCTCGGCGAGGGGGCGTGTGATCGTGATCGCGCCACCGAAGGTGTTGGGGTCGGGGATGACGAGGGTGCCCTCGGTGCCCGTGATCTCGACGATTCCGTGCCGCAGGAGGGGCGAGTCGGTGCTGTAGAGGCTCTGCGCATGCCCGCCCTCTTCGAACTGGATGAGCGCCGAGACGGTCGAGGGGATTTCGACCGGGAACTCCTCGCCGGCAAGCGGCCCGACCTGCACGGCGCGCGATTCGGAGCCCTTGAGCCCCAGCGCGGCGACCGCCGCCACGGGGCCGAAGACATGGATGAGCGCCGAGACGTAGTACGGGCCCATGTCGAGCAGCGGGCCGCCGCCGACGGCGTAGAGGAACGCGGGGTTCGGGTGGAAGATCTCCGGCCCCTGCCACTGGAAGGTGGTCTGCGCGAACAGCGGGCGGCCGATGTCGCCGCGCGCGATCGCGCGCTTGGCGGTCTGCACGCCGGGGCCGAGGACCGTGTCCGGCGCGACGCCCACACGCAGGCCCGCGGCATCCGCCTTCTCGAGCATCGCCAGCGACGACGCCCGGTCGACGCCGATCGGCTTCTCGGTCCAGACGTGCTTGCCTGCCGCGAGGATCGCCTCGGACACCTCGACGTGCACGGCCGGAATCGTGAGGTTCACGACGATCTCGATGTCGGGGTCGCCGAGGACGACGTCGACGCCGCCGGCCCTCGGCACACCGTACTTCGCCGCCTGGTCGCGCGCGCGGTCCTCGAGCAGGTCGCCGATCGCGAGGACCTTCACATCGGGGAAGCGCGTGAGGCTCGTGAGGTACTGGTCGCTGATGTTCCCCGCGCCGATGATCCCGACGCCGACGGGCGCCGCCATCAGCGGGCCGCCCGCTCGTCGAGGAAGACCCGGCTCTGCTCGATGCCGTCGAAGAGATCGCCCGAGTAGGCGTCGAACTCCACGATGGCGAATTCGAGGGCGGATGCCGCGTCCAGCGCGGCGGCGAGCGGCACTGCGCCCGTGCCCGCGGGCACCTGGTCTGCCGGCGGGTAGGCCTTGATCGCCTCGGCGTCGAGCGTGCCGTCCTTGACGTGGACGGCCACCACGCGGTCGCCGAGCTTCGTCAGCAGCGCCGCCGGGTCGACCCCGGCGCGCGCGGCCCAGTAGAGGTCGACCTCCAGCACCACGCGCGGGTCGAGGAGGTCGGCGAGCAGTTCGAGGCCGCTCTGCCCGTCGATCTGCGCCTCGAGCTCGTGGGCGTGGTTGTGATAGCCGACGCGAAGCCCGCGGGCTGCGGCGATCTCGGCGGCCGCGTTCAGCAGCCGCGCCGTCTCCTCGACCTGCGCGCGGGTCTCCCAGCGTGCGGGCTCGGTGTACGGGTCGATGACCGTGCCCATGCCGAGCACCTCGGCCGCGTCGAACACCTGGTCGGGGGTGGGTACGGGAAGGGTGGTGCCGCTGCCGTCGGGGTTCACGAACGACGTCGACGCGAGGAAGGCGTGACCGGTGGGCGCCGCGAGCCCCTGAGCGGTGAGGGATGCCGCGAGCTCGGGTGCCCGGCGCACGAAGTCGTACGGCTCGACCGCGGTGAAGCCGCGACGGGCGACCTCGGCGAGGGTGCCGTCGAGGTCGGACTCGAGGGCGTCCTTCACGGTGAACAGCTGAACGGATGTGAGTGCCGTCATGGAACCTCTCCTTGCGGTCGACGTCGACGGGCGCCGGTCCAGCGCCTTCCCCAGCACGGTAGCACAAAACCTCCACATGGAGGTTTTGAATCGAATAGGCTTCCTGCATGGCATCAGAGCCCCCAGAGCACGCTGATCCCGGCGGCGACAGCGCCGCCAGGTCGCGCGGCCCCTACGCGAAGGGCCTCGCCCGGCGGCAGCAGATCCTCGACCGCGCGATCGAGGTCTTCGCGCGACGGGGTTCGGCGGGCACGAGCCTCCGGTCGATCGCGCAGGAGATCGGCGTCTCCCACGCCGCCCTCACCCACTACTTCAGCTCGCGCGAGCAGCTCCTGGTCGAGGTCTACCGCGAAGCCGAGCGACAGGCCGACGAGGTCGAGCCGCACTCGGCGGACGCCTCCCCCGTCGACATCATGACGGAGTCCGCCCGCCGCAACCACGCGGTCCCGGGCCTCGTCCAGCTGTACTCCACGCTCGTCGCCACTGCGCTCGAGCCGGGCCACCCCGATGCCGCCGGCTTCGCCACGACCCGCTTCGCCACCGTGCGGGCGGATCTGGCCGAACGCGTGCGCCGGAATCAGGCATCCGGTCGCATGCGATCCGATGTCGATCCCGACGCCGTCGCATCCCTCGTGATCGCCGCGTCCGACGGCCTGCAGACGCAGTGGATGCTCGACGAATCGGTGCCGCAGTCCGAAGCCCTCGACCTGCTCGCGCGCCTCCTCACCCCGCATCGCCCGGAATCCTCCGGCGGGGCCTAAGATCTGACCGTGGGGACCATTTACTACGGAGGATCGGCAACACCGATCCATATCGAGGACCGCGCGCTGGCGCACCTCAAAGTCGTCATCGCGACAAAGCTTCGTCGCGACGAGAGCTTCACGGTCTCCTGGCGCCACCCCGACGATCAGCCTCGCGGACGCAGCACGCTGTGGCTGCACCCCTCCATCCCGCTCCGCTTCGTCTTCGACGAGCCGGAGCCCACCGAGCTCAGCCGCGACTGGATCGAGGAGCTCGCCAACTCGGCGAACTCCTCGGGCGGGATCACCCTCGTCGCAGAGCACTTCGACACCGGTCCGGTGCCCGTGGTCGACGCCGAGGGCGTCGACGTCTCGCTCGGCAGCGTGGAGGTCGACAGCCTCGACGTCGGCTCGCTGACCGTCGCCGGCACCGAGGTGACCGGGGGCGACGTCAGGCCGGACTGACCGTTCAGCCCTGTTCGGGCGCGGACTCCTCTTCGGGTTCCGGAACGATCGAGAGGCCGGCCGGACCGCTGGCCGACTGCATGAGCTCTTCGATCCATGAACGGTTGATGCGCGGCTGCCTGCTGCCGAAGAAGTGGAACTGCAGCGGCACCGACGGGTGGATCCAGAAGCTGCGGCGCCCGCTGCCGTCGCCGACCTCGACGTCGAACATGAACGGCTCGGATCGCCGGAGCTTGTTCATCATCACGATGCGCAGATGCGCCAGGGTGCGGTCGTCGATGTCGACCGCGTTGGCCGTGGTGTCGTAGATGAACCTGCCCATGCGAGGATCTTAGGCGCGGAGTCAGCGCGGCGCGAACGCCGCCCGGAACAATGCCCGCGCGCGGTCGGCGACGGCCGGGCGCAGCGCCGGGTCGGCGCGGGCCAGCTCGGTCGCCAGCATCCCGACGGCCATGGTCACGTCTTCGGTCTCGATGTGCGCTCCGAGCCTGCCGGCGGCCCGCTCGCGCGCGACGAGTCGGGCGACGACGGCGGCGAACCGCTCGCCCAGCGGCCGGACGCGCGTGTCGTGGAGGTCGGCGGTGATCAGCTCGATGAGCGCTGTCGAGACGACGGCCTGATCGACGACGCGGTCGAGCAGGTCGTCGATCGTGCGATCGGACGAGGACATGTACTCCTCGAGATCGGCGACGTTCTCCTCGAAGACCGCCACGGCGAGCGCCGTGCGGTCGGGGAAATGTCGGTAGAGGCTGCCCTGCCCCACGCCGGCGCGTTTGGCGACGGCGCTGAAGGGCGCGGCGAGGCCGCCGTCGGCGTATACCTCGCGGGCAGCGGCGATGAGGGCTTTTCGGTTCTCGGCGGCGGCGGCGGGACCACGGTTCGCACGGGGGGATGCGGTGCTATGCACGGGTGTAGCCTAATACCGGACATTGATGTCCGGTTGAAAGGAACTCACATGGGCAACCCGAAGCCGCTCACGGGCGACTCCTCCATCGCCGACTGGCTGGCCGATCCGGCCGGGAACGCGATCCTCGCCGACATGCTCGCGCAGGGCGGGCAGACGCCGGACGTCTTCAAGCCGGTCCGCCGCCTGGCGATCAAACGGCTCGTGAAGATGAGCCGTGGCGCGTTCACGCAGGAGATGCTGGACGACCTCATCCGCCGCGCCGCCTCCGGCGAGGTGCCGGCAGGCGCCGCCGCCGCGCAGCCCGCCGCTTCCGACAGCGACGCGGAGCCCGCCGTGGCGCTGCGCGAGTGGACCGAGCGTCTCGATGCGGGTCGGTTCACGGGCCGCACTGTCATCGTGACCGGTGCCGGCTCCGGCATCGGCCGGGCGACGGCATCCCGCATCGCCCGCGAAGGCGGCCGCGTGGTTGCGGTCGACGTCAGCCAGGAGCGTCTCGACGAGTTCGTCGACGAGCACCCCGGCACCGACGTCGTGCCGCTCGTGGCCGACATCACCGACGACGCCGGGGTCTCGCGCATCGTCGAAGCCGCCGGCGACACGATCGACGGGCTCGCCAACATCGCCGGGATCATGGACGACATGACCCCCGTCGGCGACGTGACGGATGCCGTGTGGCAGCGCGTCTTCCGCGTGAACGTCGAGGGCACCATGAAACTCATGCGCGCCGTCGTCCCCACGATGCTCGCCCAGGGCGGCGGCTCGATCGTGAACACGGCGTCGGAGGCCGCCCTACGCGGCTCGGCCGCCGGTGTCGCCTACACGGCGTCCAAGCACGCCGTCGCCGGCCTGACCAAGTCGAGCGCCTTCATGTACGGACCCAGCGGCATCCGCGTGAACGCGGTCGCGCCCGGGCCGACGATCACCAACATCGAGGCGACCTTCGGCTCTCCGCTGGGGGCCTCGCGCATCGAGGTGGGCATGTCGGTCATGCCCGACCCGGTCGAGGCCGACGCGCTCGCGGCATCCATCACCTTCCTGCTGTCCGACGACGGCGTGAACATCAACGGCGTCGTGCTCGCGAGCGACGGCGGGTGGTCGGCGGCCTGACTCAGAAAGGCCAGATGAGCGGTACGTAGAGCACCGCGACGGCGACGAAGAGGAGCACGAGCGGGAGCCCGAGCTTCCAGTAGTCGCCGAAGCGGTAACCCGCCGGCTCGAGCACCATCATGTTGGCCGGGGTGGCGATGGGCGTGAGGAACGCCGCCGCCCCGGCCACCGTGAGCGCCATCATGAACGGCTGTACAGACACCTCGAGCGCGGCGGCGACCGAGATGGCGATAGGGGCGATGATGAGCACCGTCGCGGTGTTGCTGATGAGCTGGCCGAGCCCCACGGTCAGGAGGCACAGCGCGAGCAGCGCGAGGTGAGGGCCTGCGTCTCCGAGCAGCCGCAGGAGGCCGTCGGCGACCAGTTCCGCCGTACCCGTCTGCAGGAACGCGGTCGACAGCGGGATCATGCCGGCGACGAGCACGACCGTCGTCCACGAGATCGAGTGGTACGCCTGCGTGGGCGTCACCGCGCGGCTGAGCACGAGGGCGCACGCCGCGAGGAGGGCCGCGACGGCGGGCGGCACGACGCCGGTCGCCAGGAGCAGCACCATCCCAGCCAGCACGATGAGCGACCGCTTCGCCCCGGTGCCCAGCGGCACCGACCGGCGCAGACGCTCGGGATGGTCGACGACGAGGACTCCCGGCTCGTCGGAGTGACGCGACAGGTCGTCCCACGATCCCTGCAGCAGCAGCGCGTCGCCGGCCTGGACGACGAACTCCTGCCCCTTGAGCAGGTCGTCGCCGCGGCGCGCGGCGAGCACCACGAGGTCGCCGTCGGGCGTCGACATGCCGGCGCACACGCGCGTGCCGATGAGCGCCGACCGCGGCGGGATGACCACCTCCGTGACCCCGGTGCTCGGCCCGAGCAGCATGCCCGTATCGAGGGTCAGCGAGTACTGCTGCCGCAGCAGTCGCGCATGGCGAACGAGGTCGACCGGCATCATCGCGCCCCGGCGGACGGGCAGCAGGTTCCTGCCCAGAACAAGGATCACTACCGTGCCGGCGAGGATCGGCACGCCCACGAGCGCGAACTCGAAGAACCCGAAGGGCCGGCCGCCGCTCGTCGCGGCGAAGTCCGACACGATGATGTTGACCGGCGTGCCGGTCAGCAGCAGCAGCGAACCGGCCGACGCGGCGAACGCCAGCGGCATGAGCAGCTTCGAAGCGGCGAGGCCGGCGCGGGCGGCGACGACCACGACGAGCGGCAGCAGCGCGGCCGTCGCACCGTTGACGCTGATGAGAGCGGATGCAGCGGCCACGAGCAGCGTGATGACGACGAGCAGCGCGACCGGTCGTGTGCCTGCCCGGGCGATGACCTTCTGGCCCGCCCAGGCTGTCACCCCCGAGGCATCCAGTGACTCGCTCACGACGAACAGCGCCGCGATGAACAGCACCGTCGGGTCGCCGAATCCCGCGAGAGCCTCGGGCAGAGTGAGCACCCCGGTGAAGAAGAGCGCGAGCGAGACGCCGATCGCCACCACCCCGAGCGGTACGCGATTGCTCACGAAGGCGATGATGGCCAGCGCCAGGATGATCAGCGTCGCCGCGACGGGGTCCACGCCGCCCACCCTAGCCAGCGCGCACGGCGGGCATCAGGCCGGCATGGGCGCCCGGGTCTCGGCACCCGGGCTCGCGGATCTCGGAGGATCGCACGGTTTTCGGAGGATTGCCGCGGAATGCTCCGAGATTCGGCGAGTCCTCCGAGAATGCGGGCCGCCGCCCGGGCCGCCGTCGGAGGCGCGGTCTCACGGCCTGAGGACCGCCATGCCCGCGACGTCGTAGGCGAGCTCGACCGCCTCGAAGACGGCCGCGTCGATCGTGCGTGGCGCATAGGCGTCGCCGATCGTGACGACGCGGGGCGCGGCATCCGCTCCCCCGTCGAGAGCGACCGACGCGCGCGGCTCGATCGCGACGACGGCGTCGAGCCCGCCGATCGTCTCGGAGGCGCCCGTGAGCGTGTCGACGAGGTCGACGCCGTCCGCCCGCACCGCGACGACCGACTGGGCCGTGCGCCGCCGGAAGCCGCCGTGCGCGCGGAGCCGCTCGAGCAGCAGGGGGCGGTCGTAGCCCGCGCCGATGTGCGGGAAGACCGTCTCGAACGGCGTCACGAGCTCGAGCTCGTCGACGTGCGGGAGGAGGGTGAGCACGACGCCGGCCGCATAGGCGGTGCCGTCGGCATCGACGACGGCGACCCGGCGGCCGAGGCGGGAGGGATCGGATGCCGCGGCGAACGCGTCGATCGTGCCGTCGAGCGGGACTCCCCCGGCGTACGCGCCGCCGAGCGCCAGCGAGGTGCCGCGCGGCGCGACCGCCCCGGTCGCCAGCACGACGCCGTTCGCCCCTTCCGCGCGGAGGTCGGCGGCCGTCGCACGAACCCCGAGGCGCACGCGCACCCCCGCGGCGGCCAGATCCCGCACGAGGTCCTCGACGAGCAGGCCGACGCTCTCGCGTCCGCGCACCCGCCGCGCGAGGCGCAGCTGCCCGCCGAGTTCACCGTCGGCCTCGAACAGCGTCACGTCGTGCCCGTCGGTCGCGAGCTCGACGGCGGCGCGCATGCCCGCCGGACCGCCGCCGACGACCGCCCACCTCTGCGGCGCGGCCGCGCGGGGGCGTTCGCCTCGCTCGGCCTCGCGCCCGGCCAGCGGGTTGACGGTGCACGACATCGCCAGTCCGCGGCTGCCGCGGCCGAGGCATCCCTGATTCAGCCGGATGCAGTGGCGGATGCCGCGCCCCGCCGCCTCGTCGACCCGGTCGTCGCCGCGCCCCGCGCCACCGGCGCGCAGGAGCTTCAGGCCCAGGTCGGGATCGGCGATCTGGGCGCGCGTGAGGGCGACCATGTCGGCGATGCCGGACGCGAGCACCTCTTCGGCATCCTCGACCGAGTGCGCCGCGCCGACGCCGAAGACCGGCACGTCGGGGTTCGCCGCCTTGACGGCGGCGACGTCGTCGCGCAGCCACGCGTACGGCATCGGCGACGACGGGAAGACGTAGTGCACGTTGTGGTAGCCGCCGGCGGCGAGGTCGAGGAAGTCGATCCGGGCGTCCTCGCGCAGCCGCGCGATGACGTCGCGCATGGCCGCCCCGTCGAGTCCGTCAGGGTGGAACTCGTTGGCGACGATCCGCACGCCGACCGTGAAGTCGTCGCCGACCCGGGCCCGCACCGCGCGGAGCACCTCCCGCGCGAACCGCGTGCGTCCGTCGAGGTCGCCGCCGTAGCCGTCGGTGCGGGCGTTGTAGAGAGGCGACAGGAACTGGTGCAGGAGGTAGCCGTGCGCCATGTGGATCTCGACGCCGTCGAAGCCCGCGTCGCGCGCGTACGCCGCCGACGTCGCCCAGCCCCGGACCACCGACCGGATGTCGTCGTGGTCCATCGCCCGTGTGGCGTGCGAGGTGGACGGCGACAATATGCGCGAAGGCGCATACACCGTGCGCGGGCCATCCGGCCCATCGGGCTGTGCCTGCGCGCCATGGTGGTTGAGCTGCACGAACACCCGTGAGCCGGCGTCGTGGACGGCATCCGTCATCCGTCGCCCCGCGGCGACCGATTCGGGTCGGAAGGCGTCCTGAAACCCTCGGATCGAGCCCGACGGGTGCACGAAGTGATTTCCGGCGACGAAAAGCCCGCATCCGCCGCGGGCGCGACGGACGTAGTACGCCGTCTCCCGGTCGGACTCCACCCGGTCGGAGTACTGCTTCGAGTGGGCCGTCTGCATGAGCCGGTTCGGCACCGTGGCGGCGCCGATGCGCAGCGGATCCGACAGCCGGGGCGTGCTCATGCCACGAGCCTACGACCGCGCCGCTCAGAGCTTCGCGAGCGCCGCCTCGAGATCGGCGATGAGGTCGTCGGCGCTCTCGATCCCGACCGAGAGGCGCACGAGCTCCTCCGGGACGGCCAGCTCGGTGCCCCGCACCGACGCGTGGGTCATCTCGTCGGGGTAGTTCATCAGCGACTCCACGCCGCCCAGCGACTCCGCGAGCTGGAACAGCCTCGTCGACTCGGCGAAGCGGCGAGCGGATGCCGCGTCCGCGAGCTCCGCCGACACGATGCCTCCGAACCCCGTCATCTGGCGGGCGGCGAGGTCGTGGCCGGGGTGCGCCGGCAGACCCGGGTAGTACACGCGGGCGACCTTCGGGTGCGCATCGAGGAACTCGGCGACGGCCTGAGCGTTCTCGCTGTGGCGCTGCATCCGCAGCGCGAGCGTCTTGATGCCCCGCGTCGTGAGCCACGCGTCCATCGGGCCCGAGACGGCGCCGACGGCGAACTGGAGGAACTTGGCCTGCTCGTAGAGCGCGTCGTCATTGAGCACGAGCGCGCCGCCGACCACGTCGGAGTGGCCGCCGAGGTACTTCGTGGTCGAGTGCACGACCACGTCGGCGCCGAGCGCGAGCGGCTGCTGCAGCGCCGGCGAGGCGAACGTGTTGTCGACGACGACGAGCGCGCCGGCGTCGTGCCCGAGGCGCGCGAGGCCGGCGACGTCGGTGATGTGCAGCATGGGGTTGCTCGGGGTCTCTACCCACAGGATGCGCGCGGGGCGCTCCGCGAGCGCCGCGCCGACCGCGGCGAGGTCGCGCATGTCGACCACGCGCAGCTTCACACCCCACGGGCCGAGCACGCGGGCGAGCAGGCGGTAGGTGCCGCCGTACACGTCGCTGCCGAGCAGCACTTCGTCGCCCGGCTGCAGCACCGCGCGCAGGAGGGTGTCCTCGGCGGCCAGGCCCGACGCGAACGAGAGGCCGTGCGCGCCGCCCTCGAGAGCGGCCAGCTGCGCCTCGAGCGCCGTGCGCGTCGGGTTGCCGCTGCGGCCGTACTCGTACCCCTGGCGAAGACCTCCGATGCCGTCCTGGGCGAAGGTGGTCGAGAAGTGCACCGGTGGGATGACCGCACCTGTCGTGGGGTCGAACGCCTGGCCGGCGTGCACGGCGCGGGTCTCGAAGCCGCGGGGGTCGATCGAGTCGGTCATGCGTCTGTTCCTTCGGGTCGGTCGTTCGGGAGCGGCGAGCGAACCGTGGCCACATCGAAGCCGCGCGCGCTCATCCACTCGTCGTCGTAGATCTTGCTGAGGTAGCCGCGGCCGTGGTCGGGCAGCAGCACCACCACCACGTCGTCGGCCGGCAGGTCGCGCGCGACGCGGAGCGCGCCGACCACGGCCATGCCGCTCGACCCGCCGACGAGCAGCCCCTCCTCGCGGGCGAGGCGCCGGGTCATCGCGAAGGCCTCGGCGTCGCTCACCCGCTGCACCTCGTGCGGCACGGACGGGTCGTAGCTCTCCGGCCAGAAGTCCTCGCCGACGCCCTCGACGAGGTAGCCGTGGACGGGGCCGCCCGAGTACAGCGACCCCTCGGGGTCGACGCCCACCACGCGCACGGCGTCGCCGGAGACCTCGCGGAGGTAGCGGCCCGTGCCCGTGATCGTGCCTCCGGTGCCGATGCCCGCGACGAAGTGCGTCACTCGGCCGTCGGTGTCGCGCCAGACCTCGGGGCCCGTCGTCTCGTAGTGGGCGCGGGGGCCGTTCTGGTTGGCGAACTGGTTCGGCTTGAACGCGCCGGGGATCTCACGTGCGAGGCGGTCGGAGACGCTGTAGTACGACCCCGGGTCCTCGGGGGGAACGCTCGTCTCGGTGATCACCACCTCGGCGCCGTACGCCTTCAGCACGGCGACCTTCTCGCCGGCGAACTTGTCGGGCACGACGAAGATCATGCGGTAGCCGCGCTCGAGGGCCACGAGCGCCAGGCCGACGCCGGTGTTGCCGCTCGTCGGCTCGACGATCGTCCCGCCGGGCTTCAGGAGACCGTCGCGCTCCGCGGCATCGATGATGTTGCGGGCGATGCGGTCCTTGGCGGAGCTGCCTGGATTGAAGTACTCGACCTTCGCGAGCACCGTGGCGGACATGCCTTCGGTGACGCGGGTCAGCTGGACGAGAGGGGTGTTGCCGACGAGGTCGGCCACGCTCTTGGCGTAACGCACAGATGTGTCCTCGGTGTCGCCGCGCGGAGCGCGGATGGGTGTCGGGGTCGCTGAAGGGTGCCCGGGGCACTCAGCGACAACAGCGACAGGTCAACACGCGGTCAGTCTAGCCCGACGGGCCTCACCCGCGACGGATGATCTCGCGGAGAATCCCTTTCCGGCGCCGTTCCGGGGGTCTACCATCGTGGGCACATGTCTGGGGCATGCGTCTGCACACGGGAATCGCGAAGGAGCGAAGCATGGAACCCCAGCCTGACATGACGCCTGTCGTCGCACGCCGCACCCCGTCGGACCGCCGCCGCATGGTCGCCGCCATCCTCGCGGCGGGCGTCGTCCTCGGGGTCGGCTCCGCCGTGACCCTGGCGGTGTGGAACGACTCCGAGTTCGCGACGGGCACGTTCTCGTCGGGGCAGTTCGATCTGCAGGGCAGCACCGACGGCACCGCCTTCAGCAGCTCGCCGACCTCACCCGGCAAGACGCTCACGTTCGCGCTCGATGCGGGCCTGCTCTCTCCGGGCGACACCGTGTACGCCCCGTTCGCGGTGCAGCTCTCGGGCGACTCCGACTACGCCGCAGACGTCACACTCGCGAACACCGTCGGGGGCACGATCGGCCAGAACCTGACGTACGCCCTCTACGACGTCGGCACGTTCGGCGCCACGTGCTCGGAGGCGGCCCCTCCCGGCGGCGCGCCGATCGTCGCGAGCCGCGCGGCCACCGCGACCGGCACGGTTCCGGTGTTCGATCTGACAGCGGCCGCCGCCCCGGTCAATCTGTGCTTCGTCGTCACCGCTGGAGCCGGCCTGCCGCAGGGGGCGACGGGCACCGTCACGTGGGAGTTCGCGGGCGCGTCGACCGACCCGCTGCCGTAGTCGTGGGGGGTCCGGGCAGGCGCGCCGCTCGGCGTCGCCTTCGAGGTCGACGGGTGCGGGTGATCCTCGCGGCCGGGCTGGTGTTCGGCGCGGGCGCCGCCGTCACGCTCGCGGCGTGGACCGACACCGAGAACGCGACCGGCAGCTTCGGCGCAAGCGTGTTCGACACCCAGTCCGCGAGCGCCGGGTCACCGACGTACACGAGCCAGACGGCGGCTCCGGGGGCGTCGCTCACGTTCAACGCGACCGCCATGTCGCCGAGCACGTCCTTCTACGCGTGGCTGAACGTGCGCACCACGCCGACGACGAACGTCGCCGGCTCGGTCGCTCTCAGTGCGATCACGAACAACAGCGGCGGCCTCGTCGCCGCCCTGCAGTACCGCGCGGTGCGCACGACATCGGTCAACCCCACGTCGCCCTGCGACGCCACGGCATTCTCGGGGACGCCGGTGTTCATCGCGGGCGCCGCGGGCACGTACCTGCCGGTGACGCAGCTGCCGGCATCCGCCGTCTCGAGTCCGATAGGGGCCGCCGGCGCCGCGATCGGCTACTGCTTCGAGGTGCGCATCTCGCCGACGGCCGCGAGCACCTTCCAGGGCACGACCGCCACGGTCACGTGGACGTTCACGTCGACATCGGCCGGCTGAGAGGAGGGCGGATGCGGGCATCCCGGCGCCGCTCGTGGGCGTCGACCGCCGGCGACATTCCTCTGACGGTCGCCGCGGTCCTCGGCGCACTGTGCATCACGCTCGTCATCGCCGCGGTGTTCTTCGACGTGCGGATCATCCTCTTCAGCACCGGCTCGATGTCGCCGGCGATTCCTGCGGGGTCGGCGGCGATCGTGCGCAGCATTCCTGCCGCCGACGTGCGCCCCGGCGACGTGATCACGGTCGAGCGCCCCGGCCGGCTGCCGATCACCCACCGTGCGACGAGCGTCGAGCCGGTCGAGGATGCCGGCCCGGACCTGCGCCGCATCACGATGCGCGGCGACGCGAACGCGGTCGAGGACCCGTTCCCGTACGACGTGACGACGGTGCGCCTCGTCGTCCTCTCCGTCCCTGGCATCGCTCCGGCGATCGCGACGCTGGGCGAGCCGTGGGTGCTCGGCGGCCTCACCGTCGCCGCCACCCTCCTGGTGCTGTGGGTCTTCTGGCCGCGCCGTCACGAGGCGCGTGCGGCCGCGGGTGCCGGCCGCCGTAGCGGTGCGGCCCTCGGCGTGGTCGGCCTCGCTGCCGCCGCCGGCGTGGCCGGCGCCGTCGCGCCGTGGGCGCCGGCCCACGCGGCGGCCGAGGAGCGCGTGATCCAGGGCGAGGTGATCCGCCTCGTCTCGATCGAGGGACCCCGCATGAGCGATCTCGCGCCGGGCACGTCGGCCGTGTGGCAGGTGGGGGTGAGTGCGCATGCCCCGACCCCGGGCGTCATCGCCGTGCTGCTCTCGTCGACCGGCGACGCCGGACTGGGCCTGCGCTACGACGTACAGGAGTGCCCGACCCGCTGGAACGACGACGGATGCCCGCAAGCGAGGACTCTCGTCGGCGAGGAGCGCGTGCCCCTCGACGGCGTCGAGCGCGAGGTCCTCTCGCTGCCGAGCGACGACGCGGCCTGGCTGCGGATCGTCGTCACCCGGCCCGGGAACGCGGACGCCGCGGCATCCGGCGCCGTCGACATGGTCGTGCGCGCCGTGGGTGCCGGCGACGACGTCTCGACCTCTCCCGAGGGATTGCCTGCCACGGGCGCCGGGCTCCCGTGGGTGCTCGGCGGCGTCGCTCTGCTCCTGCTCGCGGCCGGCGCCGGGGTCGCGGTGCAGGCGCGGAGGTCGTCATGAGGCGCGTACGGGGAGCGGTGGCCGCGGGGGCGCTGGCTGCGCTGGTGCTCGCCGGCGTGATGGCCCCGGCGCTGCCGACCACTGCCGCCTGGACCGACCGCGAGACCGCCACCACCTCGACGCTCACCGCGGGCCGCGTGCAGCCGGCGAATCAGCTCGCGTGCACGGCGGGCATCGCCTCGCCGATCACCTTCACGTGGTCCGCGCCGAACGGCGGCCTCACCCGCACCGGCTACCGCTGGGCAGTGACTGGCGGGCTCACCGCGTCGGGCACGCTCGCCGCGAATGCGACGACCCTCCAGCTCACGAGCGGCCTCCTGGGCATCGGCTCGGGCATGTTCTCCCTCTACGCGGTCGGCCCGGGCGGGTGGGAGTCCACGGCGCGCACCGCGACCGTCTCGTTCACCACCGGTCTGCTATCGGCCTGCACCGTCACGTGACGTCGCACCGCGTTCGTCCCATCCTCAGCCTCACCAGGTCGTGACGTAGTCCGATGCCGGCACGAGGGCCGCCCGCTCGACGATCGGGAGCGATCGGTCCACCGCCTGCGCGACGCGGCGACGCACGTCGGCCGACGAGATCTCGTACGCGTCGAAGTCGGCGTCCGACGCGTAGACGCCGATCGGCAGCGTGAGCGCCTGGAAGAACCCGAACAGCGGCCGCAGCTGGTGCTCGAGGATCAGCGCGTGACGCTCGCCGCCGCCGGTCGCGGCGAGCAGCACCGGTGTGCCGACGAGCTCGTACTGCCCGACGAAATCGAACAGGTGCTTGAACAGTCCCGTGAACGATGCCCGGTACACCGGGCTCGCGACGACGAGCAGGTCCGCCGCCTCGATCCGCTGGAGCGCGCGCTCGACCTCCGGTGCGACGTCGTCGCGCCGCAGGGCGCCGGCGAACGACGGCCCGAGGGCCGCGACCTCGACGAGCGCCGTCGCTGCCCCTGTTCGTCCGGCCACCTCGTCGAGGATCGCGCGCACGAGCGCCGTCGTCCGGCTCGGCTCGTGCAGCGAACCCGAGACGCCGACGACGCGAAGCGACCGGGCCTGGTCGTCGGTCACGGAGCCGATTCCCCGGCGGGTGCGACCGCACGGCCGATGGACAGCATGAGGCGGTTCGCCCAGTTGAAGAACGCGGCGCCGTGGATGACATCGGAGATCTCGAGGTCGTCGAGGCCGGCATCGCGCAACCTGGCCACATGGGTGGTGTCGAAGGCGAGCGGTGTCGCGGTGAGCGCTGCGGCCGCGGCGACGATCGCGTTCCACCGCTCACCCAGGTCGGCCGAGATGCCCTCGTCGAGCAGTGCGTCGACGCGCTCCGGGTCCTTCGAATAGTGCGCCGCGAAGCGGGCGTGCACCGACGCGCAGAACACGCAGCCGTTGACGCGCGACGCCGCGGCCGCCGCGAGCTCGCGTTCGGCGCGGGGAAGACCCTCGGCGGTGTTGTAGAAGATGTCCTTGTCGACGAGCGTGCGAGCACGGAGGATCTCGGGGTCGCGCACGAGGAGACGGAAGTAGTCGCTCGACGCGCGCGGACGGTCGACGAGCCCGTTGTAGTGACGCTCGGTGAGCTCGTCCTCGGGGAACGGCTCGAGCCACGGCACCCAGCCGACCTCCGCGCGGGTGAAGGCGTGCGGATGCGCCGCGTCGTAGACGTAGGTTCGGGCGTCGGTCGTGGTGCCGGTCATGCGGAGACCTCCTCGGAGGCGGGGAAGGGACGGGGGTCGGATGTCGCGGTCAGCACGCGGAGCCCTGCCGCGACGCGCTGCTGGAAGGCGAGGAAGGCGACGAGCTGCGACAGCGTCACGATCGCGTCGACGCTCCAACCCGCATCGAGCAGGCGGTCGAGGTCCTCCCCGCTCGACTCGCGGGGACGGGAGGTCAGCAGGTGCGCGTGGGCCAAGGCCGCGGTGAGCCGCTCGCCCAGCACGTCGCGCGCGGCGATCGACGGCTCGTAGCGGCGCCCGTCGGTGTTCTCGTCCTGCAGTCCGTCCTCGGCGTAGCGGCCGAAGGGTCCGGCCGTGGCGGCGGCGGATGCCTCGCCCAGCACGGCCTCGGCGCGGTCGGGGTCGGCCGACCGGGCCCGAGCGGCATAGAACGCCGCCGTCCGGTCGTCCGCCGTCGACCGCGTCGCGAACGCCGCGACGAGCTCGCGCTCGGCGAGCGGGAACGCGCCGTCGTCGACAGGCAGGAACAGCGCGTCGAAGCTCGCCTGCAGCTGCTCGCGCGTCACGGGCCGGCGGCGACGCAGGGCGTCGGCGGCGTCTTCGGGCGCGATGCCCGCGAGCTCGTCGACCACGTCGATCGTGGGGGTGGTCATGGGGTCTCCTTTCCGAGAGGACTGAGGGCGAGGTCGCGCGTCGCCCACCCGAGGGCGGGCGCGACCTCGGTGGCGAACAGCTCGATGGACCGCAGCACGTGGTCATGCGGGGCGTCGACCGAGTGGACCTGGAACGCGACCTCGGTGGCGCGGCGCAGCGTGGCGTCCGCCGCGAGCGACTCCGCCACCTCCTCCGGCGTGCCGAGGTGGGTGTCCAGCGTGACGATGAGCTCATCGAGCGTCTCGCCGGGGATCGTCTGGCCCCCGCGACGGAAGCCTTCCGCGGCGCGGCGCAGGCCGACCTCCGCGAACCGGAGGGCGTCGGCGCGGTCGTCCGCGACGAAGACCGTGCGGGACGCGGTCACACGCGGCGTCGCGCCCGCGGGCAGCGCCTCGAGATACGCGTCGACGATCGGGTCCTGCAGCGCCGAGAGCGACGCATCCAGCGCGTGGGCCGGTCGCGGCTGAGTGCGCGAGAGCAGCAGACCGTGACCGTGGACGCCCGCGCGCGTGCCGCCCGGAGCCGAGAACGTCGCCTGCCACACGCGATCGGCGAGGGTCCCGGCATCCGGATACAGCCTGTTGCCGCCGCCGATCTCGCGCCCGCCCAGCGCCTCGAGCAGCACCCCGAGCTTGCGGTCGTACACCTCGGCCTTCGTCGCAACGTCCAGCCCGAAGGGGAGGAACGAAGACGGCGTGCCGCCGCTGCCGAGCCCGAGGTCGACGCGGCCGCCCGACAGCAGGTCCGCGACAACGGCGTCCTCCGCGACGCGGACGGGATCCTCCAGCGGCAGCGTGACGACCCCCGTGCCCAGGCGGATCTCGCTCGTGGCCGCTGCGGCGTGCGCGAGGAACACGAACGGCGAGGGCAAGCCCCCCTCCGCCGCGCGGAAATGGTGCTGCGCCACCCAGGCGCGCTCGACGCCGAACCGCTCGGCGTGACGGATCTGGTCGGTCGCGAGCCGGTACCGCTCAGCCGGCGGCGCCTCATCGAGCAGGCGGGTGAAGAAGGCGAGAGTCGGCGCGGTCATGCCGCGACCTCCGTTCGTCCGGGCACGGCGGCGAGCAGCTCGCGCGTGTAGTCGTGGGTGGGGGTGCGGAAGATGTTCTCGGTGCTGCCGGTCTCGACGACGCGACCGCGGCGCATCACCGACACCGAGTGGCTGATCCGTCGGACGACCGCGAGGTCGTGCGAGATGAACAGGTACGTGAGCCCGAGCTCCTGCTGCAGCGACTCGAGCAGCTCGAGGATGCGCGCCTGCACGGTGACGTCGAGCGCCGAGACCGCCTCGTCGAGCACGACCACCTCGGGATCGATCGCGAGCGCGCGGGCGATGGCGACCCGCTGCCGTTGACCACCGGAGAGCTCGCGCGGCGAGCGCTCCAGCACGTCGGCGGGCAGCGCGACGCGGTCGATGAGCTCGGCCGCGCGTTCGCGGCGCGTGACCCGGGTGCCCTCGCGGAAGTTCTGCAGCGGCTCGGCCACGATCTGCGCGACGCTCTGCCGCGGATCGAGCGACGAGAAGGGGTTCTGGTAGACGAGCTGGATCCGGCGGCGCAGCCGGCGGAGGTCGCCGCCGCGCAGTGCCCCGATATCGGTGCCGTCGAGTTCGATGCGCCCCGCGTCGGCGTGGAGGAAGCGCGTCACCAGGCGTGCCGTCGTGGTCTTGCCCGACCCGGACTCGCCGACCAGTGCGTGCGTGGTGCCGCGGCGCACCCGGAACGACACGTCGTCCACCGCGCGGAACGGCGTGCTCCCCCGCACCGCGAACTCCTTCACCAGACCTTCGGCCGTGATCGCGTACGGGTTCTCGCCGGCGGCGGCCGCGGCATCCCGCAGGAACAGGGGCGGGGCCGGCCGACGGAAGTCGTCCGAGGCGAGCGCCGGCGCGTCGGCGATCAGCTGCCGCGTGTAGCCGTCGGCCGGCGCGGACAGGATGCCCGACGTCGGGCCCTGCTCGACGACGGCGCCGTTCCTCAGCACCACGACGCGCTGCGCACGGTCCGCGGCGACGCCCAGGTCGTGCGTGACGAGCAGCACCGACGTGCCTTCCTCGCGGCGGAGGTCGTCGATGAGATCGAGGATGCGCCGCTGCACTGTCGCGTCGAGGGCGCTGGTGGGCTCGTCGGCGATGATCAGCCGCGGCCGCAGCGCGATGGCCGTCGCGATCAGCACGCGCTGCCGCATCCCGCCGGAGAGCTCGTGCGGGTACTGCCGCGCCCGCAGCTCGGGGTCGTCGAGCCCGACCCGCTCGAGCAGTTCGATCACGCGTCGCCGCACGCCGGCGCGATCGCGCTCGCCCGCCGCCGCGCCGCGGTGCAGGTGAAGGATCTCGCCCACCTGCACCCCGATCGGCCTGACCGGGTCGAGCGACGCCACCGGGTCCTGCGGGATGAGCCCCACCTGCGTGCCGCGCACGCTCTGCAGCCGCCTGGGCGACCAGCCCGAGATGTCGACACCGCCGACCGTGATGGCGCCCGCGTCGACGCGCCCGCCTTCGGCGAGCAGGCCCAGCACGGCGTGTGCGGTCGTGGACTTGCCCGACCCCGACTCGCCGACGAGTGCGACCACCTCTCCCTCTCCGACCTCGAACGAGACGTCATGGACGACCTCGCGGCGTCCGGTGCGGGCGGCGTACGAGACGCGCAGGCCCTCGATGCCGAGCACGCTCATCGCGTCCCCTTTCCGATCGATTGGCTGATGCGGTTGGCACTGAGCACGACGAGAACGACCACGAGGCCGGGCAGAGTCGTGAGCCACCACGCCGTGGCGACGTAGTTGCGGCCTTCCGCAATGAGCAGGCCCCACTCGGGCGTAGGAGGCGGTGCGCCGTACCCCAGGAAGCCGAGGGTGGAGATGGCGAGGATGGCCGCGCCGAACTGCAGCGCGGCGAGCCCGACGACCGCGGTGAGCGAATTCGGGAGAACATGTCGGCCGAGCACCGACGCGAACGTGCCGCCGCTGCCGAACGCCGCCTCGACGAAGTCGCTGCGCCGCACTCGCACGACCTCCGACCGCGAGAGACGGGCGAACGACGCGACGCTTCCGATGCCCACGGCGATCGCCGCGTTCACCGTGCCGAAGCCGAGCAGGATGATGATCGAGAGCGACAGCAGCAGTCCGGGGATCGACAGCAGAACATCGACGACGCGCATGAGGATGTCGTCGAGCAGGCCGCCCACGGAGCCGGCGACCACGCCGATGAGCGTGCCCGCGGCGAGTCCGACTGTGACGGCGATCAGTGCTCCGGAAAGCGAGTGGATCGCGCCGTAGACCACCCGGGAGTAGAGGTCCCGCCCGATCGCGTCGGTGCCGAACCAGTGCGCGGCGCTCGGCGGAAGGAGCTTGTCGGCCGGCACCCCGTCGATGGGGTTCTGTCCGGTGAACAGCCCGGGAACGAGCGCCCACAGCACGGCGACGGCGACGACTGCGATGGCGAGGACGAGCGTCCACGAGGGCCGTCGCCCGACGGCGAAGAGCCGCGCGGCGGTCGCCCTGCGAGCAGGCTGATCGAGGGTGGCTCCGGCGTCGCGCGCGAGCGGGTCGACGACGGTTCGGGATGCCTCGTCCCGCGCGGCGGCGGCCTCGGCCGCAGCATCCTGCACGGTGATCTGCGTGCTCATGCGGAGACCTCCACAGCGGTCGGCGCCGACTCGGACTTGGAGCGGCGTGCTCCGTCGCGCAGCCGTGGATCGAGTACGGGGTAGACCAGATCGACGGCGAGATTGACCACGACGAACGTGAATGCGGCGAGCACGACGATCGCCTGCAGGACCGGGATGTCCTGGTTCGCGACCGCCTGCTCGGTGACCCGGCCGATCCCGGTGCGGCCGAAGACCGTCTCGGTGACGACCGCTCCGCCGATGAGCTCGCCGAACAGCACGCCGGCGATCGTCAGTGTCGGCAGCAGAGCGTTGCGCGCGACCGACCGCCACAGCACCCACGACGGCGAAGCGCCCTTGGCCCGCACGACGGTGACGAAGGGCTGGAGCTGCACCTCGTCGATGCCGCGCACGAGGATCTGCGCGAGCGGAGCCGAGATCGGCACGGCGAGCGTGATCACCGGGAGCACGAGACCCGCGACGGGATCCGCGCCGACGATCGGCACCCAGCCGAGTCCGAACGAGAAGACCTGGATGAGCAGGATGCCGAGCCAGAACACCGGCACCGAGACGAACACCCCCGGCAGCGCTCGAAGAGCGTCCCGCAGCCACGCGAAGGGCGTGAGAGTCGAGACGAAGGCGATGACGCCGGCGATCACCGCGGCGAGGAGGAAACCGAGCGCCGCGAGCGCCGCGGTGGCCGGCAGGGCCTCGCCGATCAGCTCCAGCACGGGCGTGCCGTATTGCGTCGAGTACCCGAAGTCGCCCCGGACGTAGCCCCCGAGCGTCGCCGCGTACTGCTCCCACCATGTCGAGTCGACGCCGTAGGCGACGCGGATCTGCTCGACCTGGTCGGCCGTGAGCCCGAGCGACGGGTCGTCGTACTTGATCAGGATCGCGTCGCCGGGCAGCAGCTGCAGCAGGATGAAGGTGGCCGTGAAGGCCGCGATCAGGACGATCGCGGCCTGCCCGGCGCGTCTCAGCGCGTAGCGCATGGCATCAGCTCCAGCGCCTACTGCTTGTCGAGCCACACGTCGTAGAAGAGCGGCCGTGCGACCGACTCGAACTCGACGCCGTGGACGTATGGGGCGGTGCCGTAGACCTGCGGCTCCTCGAACAGCGGGATGAGGTACGCCTCCTCGGCGAGGTAGTCCTGCACGGCCTGCGAGGCGGCGATCCGCTCGTCGGGGTCGGGCGTCGACGCGACGGCCTCGAGCAGACGGTCGAGCTCGGCGTCGTCCGACAGCAGCGTGTTGCGGTTCTTCGTGTAGTACTGGCTCTTGATCACGTCGAGGTCCGCGCGGCCGACCATCGAGTGGTACAGCGGGGTCTTGAGCGGGTCCTTGATGTCCTCGGCGTAGGTGCCGGCATCCGCCGCTTTCACGTTCAGCTCGACGCCGACCTCGTTCAGCTGCTGCGCGACCAGCTCGAGCGTCTGCTTCGAGAGCGGCTGCGGGGCCGCCTCGTAGACCGTGAGCGATAGGCGCTCGCCGTCCTTCTCGCGGATCCCGTCCTCGCCGACCGTCCAGCCGGCCTCGTCGAGCAGCTCCGCGGACTTCTCGGGGTCGTACGCGTAGAACTCCGACTCGTCCTTGTAGCCGACGGCCTGCGAGCTCAGCGCGGAGGTGGCGACGGGGTAGTTCTCGGTGAAGATCGTGTCGACGACCTCCTGCGCGTCGACGCCGGCGACCAGCGCCTGCCGCACGCGGATGTCGCTCAGCAGGGGGTTCGTGAACCGCAGGCTCAGGGCGTTGTTCACGCCGCGGGTCTGCGGGGCGTGCACGTCGAAGCCGGCCGACGCGACGCGCTCCTCGTCGAAGGCCTGCACGTAGCGGATGTAGTCCGCTTGACCGGCGAGCAGCGACCCGATGCGCACGCTGTCCTCGGGCGTGACGATCAGGTGGATCTCGTCGAGGTACGCGCGACCCTGGTGCGCGAAGCTCGGCGGCGC
Organism: Microbacterium sp. HJ5; assembly: GCF_054824025.1. Lineage (NCBI taxonomy): Bacteria > Bacillati > Actinomycetota > Actinomycetes > Micrococcales > Microbacteriaceae > Microbacterium > Microbacterium sp. HJ5. Next base: position 51,110 of record NZ_JSYE01000011.1, on the reverse strand, counting down.
CCAGTCGTAGTCCTCGCGCGCCTCGAGCGTCAGCTCGGTGCCGAGCTTCTCGTCGGTGATGACGAACGGCCCGGAGCCGACGATCTCGGTCGCGTTGCCCGCGCCGAACTCCTCGAGCGTGAGGTCGAGGGTCTCGGGCGAGAGGAGGCCCGAGTTGATCGTGGACGTGGCCTGGAGGAAGCCGGGGGCCGGCGCCGAGAAGCGGAACGTGACGGTGTCGTCGTCGACGACCTCGCTCGAGGCGTAGTTGTTGATCGCCTCGGAGACCGTGAGCCCGAGGCTCTCGTCGCCGAGGCCGTACGTGTCGAAGTTCTTGGCGACCGCGGCGGCGTCGAGCGGGGTGCCGTCCGAGAAGGTCACGCCACCGCGGAGGTCGAAGGTGTACTCCGTCGCGTCGGCGTTCACCGTCCACTCCGTGGCGATCCAGGGCTCGATCTCGAGCGTCTCGGGGTTCTGCCACGTCAGCCGCGCCGCGATGTTGTTCACGAGGCCGCCGTTCGGGTAGAAGCCGGCCTGCGGCGGATAGAGGTTGGTGTACGTCTGGTGCTCGAGGTAGGTGAGCGTTCCGCCGGTGACGGGGTCGCCGGCGGCGGCCTGGGGGTCGCCGGTCGCAGCGCCGGAGGCGCAGGCGGCGAGCGAGAAGGCCGTGGCGACAGCGAGGGCGCCGGCGAGGGAGCGTGCTGCGGGACGGGACATGGGATCTCCTGTGGTTCGGGATGCGGGTTTCGCCTGGTGCGGCGGAAGGTGATGGCCACGCTACGAACCCGCCGGGGTCGTCCGCGCGGCCCGATGTCACCGCTCGTCACCGGGTGCACCGGGGCGTCACGCCGCTTCACGCGGCGTAACACGGGATGCACAGGATCGGAGATCTTCGGCGACACGCCGGGTGACGGATGCTGCGCGGCGGCGTGTCGGCCGAGATCTCTGATTCTGTGGTCGGCCCCGCACGCGGAAGCGCCCGGCCCTGGTCGAGGGGCGGGGCGCGAGGTCGGGCTCAGCCGACGGGGGCCGCCGCACGGGCGAGACGCGGGGCGGCGAGCCCGAGCCGGTCGCGGAGGGTCTCTCCGCTGCTGCCCAGCAGCCCGCGACGTTTCAGCTCGGGCGCGGCGAGACGAGTGAACGCCTCGAACTGCGCCGGCTGGAACGCCGAGAGCACGTTGAATCCGTCGGCCGCGCCCGCGTCGCGCCACGCCTCGAAGTGGTCGGCGATCGCGGTGGGGCCGCCCACCACGAAGGCCGCGGGAACGGCGTGCGCGGCGATCAGCAGCCGCCAGGTCACAGGGTGCGGCCCGCCGAGGTCTCGACCTGTCTGCCGGCGGACCAGTTCGAGCGTGCGTGCGGCCGGCTCGTCGAACGTGCCCGCCACCGCCGCCGAGACTGGGTCGTCGACCGACGCGCGGCGCACGACGTGGTCCGCCGCGACGCCCGCGATATCGAGAAACGACGCCAGCGACCGGTTCGCCGGGAACCCCTCGCGTCCGGCATGGCCGGAACCGTCGTCGATCGGGACGAGCAGCAGCAAGTGGTCGACGATGGCGCGGGCCGCGGCATCCGTCTCCGCCACCACCGGCAGGACGGGGACGACCACCTTCACATCGCCGGGTTCGCGACCGGATGCCGCGGCCAGCGCCCGCAACTCCGCACGGGTGGCGGCGGCCGACGCCGGGTCGGCGGCGGCGATGAGCGCGAGGTCCGCCTCGGCCGCGGCGAGCGCGCGGGACCGCGCGGAGGTTCCCGCGTGGACGAGCGGCAGGTGGCTCTGGGGCGGCCGGGCGACGTTGAGCGGCCCGTCGACGCGCACGTGGGCCCCATCGAAGGCGGCGCCGCGCAGCCCGTCGGAGTCGATGAGCACGCCGGACGCGGCATCCGCTCGCCATGCGTCCTCGTCCCAGGACTCCCACAGCAGCCGCAGCGCCCGCACGAACTCCTCGGCGCGGTCGTAGCGCGCGGCGTTGTCGGCGTGGGCGTCGCGTCCGTGGTTCGCCGCAGCGCGGGGTTCGGCGCCGGTGACGAGGTTCACGCCGGCACGGCCGCCGGTGAGGACGTCGAGGGATGCCGTCGCCCGCGCGGTCGCGTAGGGGTCGGCGTACGTCGAGTTCACGGTGGCGATGAGCCCGATGCGCTCGGTCACGCCCGCGAGGTACAGCACCGCGCTCAGCGGGTCGATGCGCGCGAGCAGATATGGGTCACGGAACTCGAGATCGGGTCCGGTGGCGAGCCAGTCGCCGAAGAAGAGGTAGTCCAGACCCGCGTCCTCGCCGAGGCGGGCGATCCGGCGGAGCACCGCGGCATCGCCGAGCGGGTCGGCGTGGGCGCCCGGGTGCCTCCACCCCGACGGATACGCGCCGAGCGTGCGCACCATCGCACCGATGATGAGCGGCTCGCTCACAGCCGGCTCACTTCGGCGGAGGGCGTCTGCCCCACGGCGACGAGGCGCCCGCGCGTGTGCGACCACTGGCTCCACGAGCCGGGGTAGACCGAGACGTCGATGCCTGCGATCGCGCCCGCGAGCGCGGTGTGCGAGGCCGCGATTCCCGAACCGCAGTAGGCGGCCACGGGTACGCCGTCGACGGCTCCCGCCGCGGCGAACTCGGCCCGGATCTCGTCCGGCGATCGGAACCGCCCGGCGACGAGATGGACGGTCGTGGGCAGGTTCACCGCCCCGGGGATGTGGCCGGCCACCGGATCGAGCGGCTCGGAGTCGCCGCGGTACCTCTCGGGCGCGCGTACGTCGAGGAGCACGCCCTTCCATGGCCAGTCTTCGACCTCGTCGATGCCGGCCACACCGTGCCGGATCTCGTGCAGCACGACGTCGCCGCGACGCGGCAGAACGTCGCCCGTGTCGAGCGGCAGCCGCTCGGTGAGCCAGCCGCGCAGACCGCCGTCGAGCACCCGCACGTCGGCCAGCCCCGAACGCGTCAGCACCCACCAGGCGCGGGCGGCCGCGACGGAGTGGAGGTCGTCGTAGGCCACGATCGTGTCGCCGTCGTTGATTCCCCACCGGCGGGCGGCCTCCTGCAGCTGTTCGAGCGGAGGGAGCGGATGCCTCCCCTGGCGCGGGTCGTCGCGGCGGGCGAGCTCGCGATCGAGGTCGACGTAGACGGCGCCGGGGAGGTGCCCGTCGAGGTAGGCCGGGCGCCCCTCCGGCGCGTCGAGGCGCCAGCGCACATCCAACAGCCGGACGGTGCGGTGCTCGCGGAGCAGGTGCGCGAGCTCGAGGGGCGCGATGAGTGGGGAGGCCATGCCCTCATGCTCACGCCGCGCGCACCGATGCGGAACGCGCGCCTGACACACGGCGCGACGCCGCGTCACACGGCGGAACGCAGCGCAACACGGCGTCACGCGAACGCGTCACGCCGTGGCGGTCCCGGGCCCTGCGGATGCCTCGAGCAGCGCCTTGACCTCCGAGAGGTTCGCCTCGGATCGGGCGAGCAGCTCGCGAAGGTCGTCGAGCGTGGCGGCTGCGGCGGCGCCGGGGGCGACCGGCGCCGTCTGCGCGGGGTCGGACGGGACGGATGCCGGGGTCTCTGCCGGGGCGGCGGCATCCGTCCCCTTGTCGTCGGCCGACGACGCGTCGCCCTTCCGCGGGGCGAGGAACAGGTTCGCGAGGTAGCCCGTGAACGTGCCGAAGATGCCGACCCCGACCACGATGATGAACGTGCCGATGAAGCGTCCCGCGTTGGTCACCGGGAACCGATCGCCGTATCCGACGGTCGAGATCGTCTCGATCGTGTACCAGAGGGCGTCGGACGCGGTGGTGATGTTGGCGCCGTCGGCGTACTGCTCGACGCGCAGGATGAGGAGGCTGCCGAACTCGAGGACGAGGATGCCCATGAACAGCAGCACCAGCAGGGCGCTGCCCGCGCGATCCCGCGTGATGGAGCGCCACACCGCCCGCGGGCCCACCTCGCGCAGCAGTCGGGTCACGCGCACCAGGCGGAACACGCGCAGGATCTTCGCCTGCGGGAAGGGCAGGCTCGCGAGCAGGTCGGCCCAGCCGAAGTGCTGGAAGAAGTAGGCGATTCCCGACGGCGCCGTCTTGAGCCGGTAGAGGAAGTCGCCCAGGAAGATCGCGCTGAACAACACGTTCATGACCGTGAGGATCTGCTGCAGGGCCGGATCCTTCACGAACGCGTAGACGAGGACCAGATTGACGATCGAGACCACGGACAGCAGTCCGATGAAGATCTCGTAGCCGGTGTTCTTCAGTTCGGAGCGAGGCGAGGTCGACATGGCAGGATTTTGGCGCTCCATCGCCGTCAGCAGAACGGCGTGTTAGCGTGAGCCCCGACCGGCGGAAGGCGGTGGGCATGAGCGAGTCGATCGGGGCCGTGCTGCGCCTGCTGCTCGACGTCCTGGGCGTCGCCGCGATCCGCGAGCCGAGCGCCATCGCGCTCGCCGCGGCGGCCGTCGCCGCCGTCGCAGTCGTCGTGCTCGCGCTCTCCCAGGTCGAGCTCCCGGTATCGTCCGTCGGGTCGTCGCCGCATCCGCAGCGGGCGATCGACGTGTCGGTGCGGCTCACGCAGAGCGATCCGGATGCCGCGGGCCACCCCCGCCCGCGAGCTCCGGGGTCCGCGGCCCTGGCCGCCTGACCCCGCGCTCCTGCGCGCCCCGCCTCTCGACGGGGGCCGCCGGCGTCCGCCGGTGTCGTCGCGGCCGTACGCGCCCGACCGACACCGAACGAATGGACTCCTTGTGGACCCTTACGCCTTTCCTTTCATCGCCGCGCTCCTCGACGCGGCCTACGCCGGGCTGATGCAGCTCGCCGACGTGCTCGAGCCCCTCGCGGGCTCGGCTGCGGCCGCGGCATCCGTCCTCGTCGTCACGCTCCTCGTGCGGGCCGCGCTCGTCCCCGCCGGCATCTCGCAGGCGAAGGCCGAGCAGCTGCGCAGCCGGCTCGCCCCGAAGCTGCGCGCCCTTCAGCGCCGGTACGGGCGCGATCGCGAACGGCTGCAGCGAGAGACGATGAAGCTCTACGCCGACGAGAACGCCTCGCCGTTCGCCGGGTGCCTGCCCCTGCTCGCCCAGGCGCCCGTGCTCGCCGTGGTGTACGCGCTCTTCGCGCTGCCGACCATCGCCGGCCATGCCAACGCCCTGCTCGCCGATCAGCTGCTCGGCGTCCCGCTGGGCGCGAGCCTCGTCGGGGCCGTCGCCGGCGGCACGGCCACGGCGGCGACCTTCGCGGTCTTCGGCGCGATCGTCGCGGTCATCGCGGTCGCCGCCGAGATCACGCGGCGACGATTCCGCCCGCCCGCGATCGAGGGACCGGATGCCTCGCCCCTCGCGAGCGCGGGAGTGCGGCACGCGATGGAGACCCTGCCGTTCACCACGGCCGTCGTGGCGCTGTTCGTGCCGCTCGCCGCCGCCGTCTACCTCGCGACGACGGTCGTGTGGACGCTCGTGCAGCGGATCGTGCTCCGTCGCCGGTATCCGCTCGCGGCTGAGTCTTAGGCGTCCGGGCCTGGAGCGCCGGGCTTGGGCTCGCGCCCGTACTTCACTGCCACCGTGAGCAGGCGCACGCCCGCGCCGAGCACGATCAGGTTGAGGACCATCTGCAGCGTGACGAGCACGCGGGCAGGCTCGGTCGCGGCGCTGATGTCGCCGAAGCCGACCGTGGAGAAGACGGTGACGGTGAAGTACAGCGCGTCCATGCGCGTGAGGTCGGTGGTGAACGCCGCCGCGTCGGTGCGCTCCATGATGAAGTACGTCGCGGCGAACAGGAGCAGGTAGATCGGAGCGATGACCGCGAGCGCCTCGATGGCCCGCACGCCCGGGTCGGCGGAGCGGATGATCGCGAGCACCTGCCAGACGGTGACACCGGCGAGGACGACGGCGGCCAGGAGCAGAGCGACGCCGACGGGGAGCCGGTCGATCCACTCGAGCGGCACGACGAAGTACAGCGCGATGAGCACGGCGGCGGCGGCGAAGGCCCGGAGGAGGCCGAACGCGATGACGCGGCGGCGCTGCGACCGGGTCAGGCGCTCGAGCGGCGGTTCGACCATCGGCGTCCTCTTCCCGTCCGGGCCGACGAGCGCGCGCGATCGCCGGGCTGACTTCCACCGTGGCCACCCGCGCGCGCGGAGGCATCACCCGACCGGAATGAACTCCCGTCGGTCGCCGGCGGGTCGGGCGCTCTGCGGGCTCCCGCGGTTCTCGTCCGCTCCGCCGCAGTGGGATACTCGTGAGGTCCGCGCTCCGCTGCGGGCCACGATCATGAGCACCCCGAATCCGAGTCGCACCGCCGCGAGCATCAGCGTCGTGGGGCCCGGCCGTGTCGGGCGGGCGTCCGCCGCCGCGCTCCGCGCCGCCGGCTACGAGGTGCACGGTCCGTTCGGCCGGTCGGAGGAGGTCGGGCGCGCCGACGTGGTCCTGCTGTGCGTGCCCGATCGAGAGATCGCCGCGCTCGTACCGGCCGTTCGCGAACGCGCTCCGCTCGTCGGGCACACCTCCGGCGCGACGACGCTGAACGAGACAGGCGCCGACTTCGGCCTGCACCCCCTGCGCGCCTTCGTCGGCGACGAGAGCGCCGACGCCTTCGCGGGCATCGGGTGCGCGGTCGCCGGGGCGACGCCGGATGCGCTGAGCGCGGCGACCGAGCTCGCACGGGCGGTCGGCGGCGAGCCGTTCGAGGTGCGCGACGACCAGCGAGCCGGATACCACGCAGCGGCGTCGGTCGCATCGAACTTCCTCGTGACGCTCGAGGCCGCGGCCGAGCGCATCGCCGCCGCGACGGGCCTTCCGAGCGACTTCCGCGACCACCTGCTTCCGCTCGTGCGCGGCACCGTCGAGAATTGGGCGCACCACGGGCCGCGGGGCGCACTGACCGGACCCATCGCACGCGGCGACGAGAGCACCGTCGAGCGGCAGCGGGCGGCGGTCGAGGCATCCGCTCCCGAACTCGTGGCGCTGTTCGACGAACTCGCCGACCGCACCCGGGCGCTGGCCCGCACCGAGGAGTCCCCCGCATGAGAATCGTCCGCACCGTCGCTGGGATGCGCGCCGCCGTCGCGGACGCGCGTGCGAAGGGCGCGAGCGTCGGCCTCGTGCCGACGATGGGGGCGCTGCACGACGGGCACCTGTCGCTGATCCGCCGGGCACGGGCCGAGAACGACCTCGTCGTGATGTCGCTCTTCGTCAATCCGACGCAGTTCGGTCCGAGCGAGGACCTGGACGCCTACCCGCGCGACGAGGCCCGCGACGTGGAGCTCGCGGGCCACGCAGGCGCCGACATCGTGTTCGCGCCCTCGGTCGACGAGGTCTACCCACGCGGCTTCTCGACGACCGTGCACGTCGCCGGCATCACCGAGGTGCTCGACGGCGCCCACCGCGGCGCCTCGCACTTCGACGGCGTCGCCACCGTCGTGACCAAGCTGTTCCAGATGGTCGCCCCCGACGCCGCCTACTTCGGGCAGAAGGATGCGCAGCAGGTGCTGGTGATCCAGCGGCTCGTGCGCGACCTCGACATGCCCGTGCGCATCGTCCCGTGCCCGATCGTGCGCGAGCCCGACGGGCTGGCGATGAGCTCGCGCAACGTGTACCTCGACGCGGCGGCCCGCGCGCAGGCCACGGCGCTCAACCGTGCGCTGGACGCGGCGGAGGCCGCCGTCGCCCAGGGTCGCACCGACGCACCAGCGGTGATCGGCGCCGCACGCGACGTGCTCGCCGGGGCCGGCGTCGAGGCCGAGTACCTCGAGCTCCGCTCGCCCGACGACCTGCGCACGCTCGACCGCGTCGACGGGGCGGCTCTGCTGGCCGTCGCCGCCCGCGTCGGCCGGGCGCGACTGATCGACAACCGAATCCTGGAGGCAGCACCATGAGCGCCGGATCCCTCTCGTCGGCGGCGACGCCGGCCCGCCCCCGCATGACCTTCGCCGGACTCGCCGCCTTGAAGGAGCGCGGCGAGCCGATCGCCATGGTGACCGCGTACGACTTCCCGAGCGCGCAGATCGCCGAGGCGGCCGGCGTCGACATGGTGCTCGTCGGCGACTCCGCCGCGATGACGGTGCTCGGTCACGAGTCGACGGTGCCGGTGACCGTCGAAGAGATGCTGATGCTGACCGAGGCGGTGCGCCGAGGGCTCTCCACGCCGCTGCTCGTCGCCGATCTGCCCTTCGGCTCGTACGAGGGGTCGGACGAGCAGGCTGTCGCCACCGCCCAGCGCTTCATCAAGACCACGGGCTGCGACGCGGTGAAGATCGAACGGGGCGGGTCGTCCGTCGACCGTGCGCGCGCGATCATCGCCGCGGGCATCCCCGTCATGGGGCACGTGGGCCTCACGCCGCAGACCGCGGCCACCATCGGCGGCTATCGTGCGCAGGGCCGCACCGCCGAGGAGGCGGTCGGTCTCGCCGAAAGCGCCGTCGCGCTGCAGGAGGCGGGATGCTTCGCCATCGTCTTCGAGGCGATCCCGACCCCCGTCACCGATGCGATCATGCCGCGCCTGTCCGTGCCGGTGATCGGCATCGGCGCAGGCCCGAGCACCGACGGCCAGGTGCTCGTCTTCCACGACCTGCTCGGCATCTACGACGGGCACGCCGCGCGATTCGTCAAGCGCTACGCCGACCTGCGGGGCGAAATGGTCGCCGCCGTCTCGGCGTACGCGGAGGAGGTCCGCACGCGCGCGTACCCGCAGCCCGAGCACGGCTACGGGATGCCGGCCGAGGAGGTCGCGCGCCTGCGCGCCATCCTCGACGCCAGCGCGCCGCCGCGCGTCAAGCGCGCCTGACCTGCCGCCGCACACGGCGGTGCCCCCGGAGGTTGGGTTCCGGGGGCACGTGTACAGCGCCGATCGTCAGCGATCGTCGGTGAAGGCGTCCTTCACATCGTCGCCGGCCTGCTTGAGATTGGCAGAAGCCTGATCGGCCTTGCCTTCGGCTTCCAGTCGCTGGTTGTCGGTCGCGTCACCGACCGACTCCTTGACCTTGCCCTTCATCTCCTCGGCGCCGTGCTTGATGTCGTCTCCCATACCCATGGGTTCTCCCTTCTCCTCGTGAACAGGGTCAGTGTGGTCTCTGTCAGGCCGGCGAGCGCAGGTCGTCGGCCCCGAGGCGATCGACCTTGCGGTGGAACCGCATGCCGAGCATGCCCCCGAGGATCGCGCCGGCCAGTGTCACCACTGCGGCGACGATGGCCGAGATGATGCCGGTCGTCGTGGCGTCCATCGGGATGCGGGGCAGGGCGTCCACGGCCGCCATGAGGTTCCAGCGGCTTCCCGCGAGCATCGTGAGCAGAGCGACGACGATCGCGATGATGAGGCCCCACAGCCACACCGCGAGGCCCTGCATCGCTCCGCTGAAGCGCGCCATGCGCCCGGCGACGTAGCCGCCCGCGAGGTAGGCGACGAACAGCGCGACGGCGACGGCGATCGCACCCACGATCCCGACCGTCTGCGGGTTGTCGGATGCCGCGTTCGCGGCCTCTTCCGGACTCGTGCCGGTCTCGACGCCGACAGCGGCGCCGATCGCACCGACCACCGCGGTCAGCAGCACCACCGCGCCGACGGCCGTGAGCCAGCCGAAGAACGCCGAGCCGAACTTGACGCCGCCGAAGCGACGCTTCTCCTCGACGAGCGCGTCTCCATGCGGGATCTCCGCCGGGGTCACGGGCCGCTCGGTGACGACGGTGTCGTCGTGCGGACGGCGATCGTCGGCGACGACGGGATCGTTGTCGTACCTGCGACGGTCATCCGCGGGGCGCGGGTCGTTTGCGTACGTCATTCCGCGAGAGTAGGTCGCCCACCCCCGTCAGGGTCCCCCATTGCCCCGACGGCGAGTAAGGCATATCCTTACGCGCTCGCGAGCGGGGATCAGCGCAGCCAGGCGTAGCCGAAGGGCGGCAGGGTGAGGCCATCGTGGCGGTCGCCGGTGATGGCGTCGATGCCCGAGAGACCGGGCAGCGAGACGGTCTCGCCGCTGACGTTCACCGCGGCGATCACCGCGTCTGCGGTGCCCGCGGCCCGGCGGACCACGAGAACCCGCTCGTCGTGGTGCTCGATCTCCTGTTCGGCGAACGGCGAGAACCCGGGCATCGTCCGGCGGATCTCGAGCAGACGGCGCAGACCTTCGAGCATCCCCGACCGGCGGGGCGAGGCGTCCAGTTCCCGCTCGAGGCGGTCGGCGTCGAGGACCTCGCGGTTGATCCGCCGGGCGATGTTCGACTCGGTCATGCCGGCGCGATCCTGCCCCGAGCCGAGGAGCGAGTGGTAGTAGATCGCCGGGACTCCGACGACCGACAGCAGGATGGTGTGCGCCGCGAGCCCGCGGACGACGGCCGAGGCATCCGGGTCCGGGTCATCCGGCTCGACGAGCGCCTCGAGGAAGTTCGTGTTCAGCTCGTACACGCCCTCCGACCCGTCGGGCCGTCGCGCCATCGACACGCGCCCGCCGCGGGCGAGCGTGCGCTCGACGAGGAGCGCGCGGTCGTCGTCGGTCAGCAGGCCCTCGGTCGGGCGGATGCCGACGCCGTCGTGGCTCGCGAGGAAGTTGAACCACGTCGCCGTCGGGCTCACCGGCCCGATGCGGCCCGCCCAGTCGGCGAGGACGGTCGCGCGGCCCGTGACGAAGGAGTGGAGGACGAGCGGCGGAAGGGCGAACTGGTAGACCATGTGGGCCTCGTCGGAGCCGTCGCCGAAGTAGGTGATGTTGTCGGCGTGCGGGACGTTCGTCTCTGTGAGCAGGAGCGTGCCGGGCGCGAGGGCGTCGACCAGCACCCGCCAGATGCGGATGACATCGTGCGTCTGCGGGAGGTGGATGCAGGTCGTGCCCGACTCCTTCCACAGGAATCCGATCGCATCCAGTCGCACCGTCGTCGCGCCGCGGGCGAGGTAGCCGAGCAGCACATCGGTGAGGTCGAGCAGGACCGCAGGAGTGCTCGGGTCGACATCGAGCTGATCCGGACCGAACGTGGTCCACGCACGCGCCGTCGTGCCGTCGGGCCGCTCGAACTCGTGGAGAAGGGGGGTGACGCGCGGCCGCACCACCCGCGACGTGTCGAAGTCGGGTCCCGGCTCGAGGAAGTAGCCCGCGAAGCGCGGGTCGCGCTCGAGCCAGCCGCTGAACCACGGGCTCGACGCCGACACGTGGTTGGCGACGAAGTCGAGCGCGAGGGCGTGGTCGGCGCGCAGATCGGCGATGTCGTCCCACGTTCCGAGCTCCGGATTCACTTCGCGGTGGTCGACGACCCCGAAGCCGTCGTCCGAGGTCCACGGATAGATCGGGAGGAGGTGCACGTCGGTGACCGCATCGCGGACGTGATCTCTCAGCACCGATGCGAGCGTGTGGAGCGGGGCCTCATCCTCGCGCCGGAACGCGTCGCCGTAGGTGATGAGATACGCGGTGCCCTCGTCGGGGCGCCCCTTCTCGACCGGGCCGAGGGAGGGGGCCCAGCTCCGGGCGAGCTCGACGAGGCCCGCGAGCACCCCATCGCCTCGCTCGAATCCGAGGCGTTCCACGAGCGGCGCCAGGTCGCGGCGCAGCTGTTCCAGGTCGACGGCGGTCATGCGGCGCGCTCCTCCAAGAGTCTTCTGACGAGTTCCATGCCTCGCGCGTCCAGCTCGGCGATGCGGTCCGAGAACCCTCGCAGGCCGGGGGCGGCGAGCACGACCTCGGCCCACTCCTCTCGCAGCGCGAACTGGGGCCGGGCGACCAGGCAGTCGGGGTCGGTGGTCCACAGGCGCCCGTGCTGCCAGGCGCGCGCCTCGAGCGACATGCGTCCGCGGAGTCCCTGCGAGCCGTCCTCGCCGCCCTCGTGGAAGGTGTCGGGCGACACTCGCATCGCGTCCACGAGACCGACGCTCGGGAGGATCGGCGCACCGCAGCCGAGGAGATACGTGTCGTCGCCCATGACGTCGCGGATCAGCGCGAGCCCCGAGCGGTAGGCGGCGACCGGCGTCGCATCGCGGTCGTGACGTTCACCCGGCACCGCGCCGGAGTACAGGAAGTCGAGCTTGAGGTAGTCGACACCGAGCTCGCGGAGCCCCGTGAACACCTCGACGAGGTGCGCGCGCACGGAGGGATGGGTCAGGTCGAGGCCGACGAGGTCGTCGCCCCAGTTGTAGCCCGCCGGGCCCGTCAGCCAGTCGGGATGCCGCTGCGCCAGGTCGGAGCGCGAGCCGACCGAGAACGGCGCGAGCCAGACACCGGCACGCCGGCCGCTCGCGCGAATCTCGGCGACCGCGTCGGGCAGAGAGCCGAACCGCGGATCAGGCGCCGTCCACTCGCCGGTGCCGAGGCTCCAGCCGTCGTCGATCTGCACCACGTCGACGTCGAGGCCCGCGCGCTCGATCGCGCGGAGGTTCTCGCCGACGTCCGCCGCGGTGACCTCCTCGAAGTAGCGGTACCACGTGCACCATACGCGGGGGACGGATGCCGCGGTCCGCGCGCCGGCCGCCGAGGCGAAGCGATCGCCGAACGACGCGAGCGCGGGGTGCTGGGCGGCGGCGCCCGCCACCGGGGCGGACGCGGCATCCGCCACCCAGTGCGTGATCGGACCATCGGCATGCACGACGACCCGGTCGCCGGCCCACTCCGCACGGATGGTGGGGACGTCGGTCGACGCGTCCAGCGTGGCGAAGACGTGAGCGGGCGCGCCGTCGCCCGGATCGACCACGAGCAGGCCCTCCCCCTGGACGGCGTGGTCCGCCAGGGGTGTGCCCGGGCGGAACCGCATCAGGTGCTGCCAGGCGTGGTCGGGGCGGTGCACGGGGCTGTCACGGCGGTACCAGGTGGTGGGGCTCCAGCTCTGCCAGCCCTCCGCGTACACGCGGGCGTCAGCGCCGGCGGCGACCTCGTCGACGACGGTCATGCGAAGCGGTCCTCTCGGATCAGGGAACGGGTGAGGGTGAGACCGGCCGGGCGCTGGGGTGCCCCGGCCGACTCGGCGGAGGCGACAGCGGCGAGGCCGAGGCGCACCGAGGCGAGGACATGCGCAGCCGAGTTCTCGGGTTCGCGCCCCTCGACGACGGCGGTGAGGAGCTCGCCCATGCTCCCGGCGAAGCCGTCGGGAAACCACTGACCCTCGAGCTCGAACGACGTGCGTGTGCCGTCGCGGTCGAGTTCCAGCCGGTCGCTGCCGAGCAGCACGCTCCCGCGGATCGTCCCCTCGGTGCCGTGGATCCAGAAAGGGCAGCCGCCCGTGCTCGCCCGCGCGTCGCCGACGACCCGGATCGCGGCGCTCGCGCCGGTGGATGCCTGGATCGACACGTCGGCGTGCCAGGGGCTGCGGGCGTCGGCGGGCTGCGCCGGGACGCGCGAGTCGTGCGCGGCCACGGCGACGACATCGGCGCCCTCGAGCCAGCAGCGCGTGATGTCGATCCAGTGCACGAGGTAGTCCGCGAGGAGCATGTGCGGGATGTCGTCGAAGGGCGTGCCGGCCAGCGGCGGCAGCGGCTTGTCGTGCAGGTGCGTCACCCCGACGACCTCGCCGATGTCGCCCCGGCGCACGAGCAGCGTCGCGAGCCGCCATGCCGGCGACCAGCGCGCGTTCTGGTTCACGGCGAACCGCAGGCCGCGCTCGTGCGCTCGAAGGATCAGGGCGTGCAGACGAGGCAGCTCGCCCTCGTCCACGCTCAGCGGCTTCTGCGCGAGGACGTGCTTGCCTGCGTCGATCGCGGCTTCGATCAGGTCGGCGCGCCCGGTCGGCCCCGTGGCGATGTCGACGACCTCCACCTCGGGGTCGTCGAGGAGGTCGGCGACGGATTCGTGCACGCGCGGGATCCCGAACTCCGTCGCCAGCTGACGCGCCGACGCAGCGGTGCGCGACGCGATGGCCACGACCGGTATGCCCCACTTCGCATATGCCTGGAGGTGGCCCGTCCGCGCGATCGACCCGGCGCCGATGAGGCCGACCTTCGCCGGATGGCGCGGAATCTGCGGCGCGTAGTCCGGGGCCGCGCTCACCGTGCGCGCTCCGGCGCCGCATCGAAGCGCAGCACGGCCTGCAGGATGCCGGGGTCACCGGCATCCAGTCGCGCAAAGACGTCTGCGACCTCGGCCGCATCGACGACGTCGCTCACGAGCGCTCCCGCGTCGACCGCACCCGACAGGATCAGCCCCATCACCGTGCGCACGAGCCGCGGCTGGTCCCAGCGGCCCCCGAGCGCGACGGGGACACCGGAGATCTGGCTGGCCACGATGCGCACACGGTTGTGGTGGAACTCCTCACCGAGGCGCAGGTTCGCCGCGCCGCCCTGGTAGAACCCGGATGCCGCGACCAGCCCCTCGACCACGACCGAGCGGACCGCCTCGTGCAGGGCGCGGTCAGTGCCCGACAGCTCGATCGCGCTGTCGGCGCCGCCGCCCGTCAGCTCGCGGACGAGCTCGCCGGCACCGCCCGGGCGCAAGGCGTCGATCGTCTCGGCTGCGCCGAATGTGGTCGCGCTCGCGAGGCGCGACGCCTGGGTGTCGACGGCCAGGACACGGCCTCCCGAGAGCGTCGCGAGACGGGTCGCCAGCAGGCCGATGACCCCTTGGCCGAAGATCGCGACCTGCTCTCCCAGCCGCACGTCGGCGGCGAGGACCGCGTTGAGCGCGATCGAGGCGACGCGGGCGAACGTGCCGAGGACGGGGTCGACGTCGGCGGGCAGCTTCCTCGTGGCGACGGCGGCGGCCGGAAGCACCGCATCGCTGCGGTGACCCCAGATGCCGTGCACGATGTCGCCGACGGCGAGGCTGTCGACTCCATCGCCGACCTCGACCACCTGGCCGACCTCGGAGTAGCCCCAGCCCTGCACGGGATACGCGAAACTCGGCTCACCGGGCACGAAAAGGCGCCGCTCGGCGTCCCACGTCGACGTCAGGTAGGGGTTGGTTCCGCGGAACGCGGTGAGCTCCGTACCCGCCGAGATACCCGAGTACCAGGTGGCGACGCGTACCGAGCCGCCGGTCAGCGGAGCGGGATCGTTCTCGACGAGCTCGACGCGTCCGGGCGAGGTGAACTGGACGATGTGGGGCACGGGGACGCGCCCTCCTTCCGTGTGCAGGTCGGCAACCGGTCAGCCCTTCTCGGCGCCGGCCGTGAGGCCGCCGACGAGAAGCCGCTCCGACGCGAAGAACAGGATGATGATCGGCAGCGTCAGGATGACCGACCCCGCCATGAGGACGGTCGTGGGCACCTCGATGCTCCCCGACAGCTGCGAGAGCCCGAGCGACACCGTCCAGGAGTCGCGCTTCTCGACGAGGAACAGCAGGGCGAAGAGGAACTCGTTCCACGCGATCATGAAGATGAACAGGCCGTTGGACACGAGCGCCGGCATCGCGAGCGGCAGGCTGATCTTCCACATCGTCTGCAGCCGGTTGCAGCCGTCGATCGCGGCGGCCTCCTCGAGCGAGACGGGCACGGTCGCGAAGTAGTTCCGCAGCGTGTAGATCGACACCGCCGCCACCTGCGAGACGTAGACGATCACGAGCCCGACGAGCGATCCCCGCAGTCCGACCTGCGTGAAGAACACGAAGAGCGGGACCGCGAGCAGGATGCTGGGGAAGAAGTACACCGCCAGGAACAGTCCCGACACCTGCCGGCGGCCGAAGAACGCCAGGCGGCTCACCGCGTACGAGCCCGGGATCGCGACGAGAAGGGTGAGGGCGACGGTGCTGAGCGCGACCAGCAGGGAGTTGCGCATGAACACGACGAAGCCCTGGCCGCCGTCCGACACCGGGGCGAGCACCTCGAAGTAGGTCGACAGGTCGAGCTCGTCGACCGAGATCCACAGCGCGCCGGGGTCCTGCAGCAGCGAGTCCAGTGTCCGGAAACTGAGGAGGACCATGTAGTAGAAGGGGAACACCGCGACGATCAGCAGCACGATGATCGTCAGCGGCTTGAGGACGCGGAACAGTCCGTTCTCGAACCGGTCGCGGTTGAAGCCGCCGCGCGCGGCGGGCTTCTGCAGGGTCGCGGAGCTCATGCCTGCTCCTCCTCTCGGCCGAACAGCTTCAGGTACACGCTCACGAGCACGGCCAGGATGGCGGCCAGCACGAGCGCCTGGGCGGCGGCGGCGCCGATGTCGCCACGCGCGGTCATGTAGTCGAAGACGCGGACGGCGACGACTTCGGTGCCGGCACCACCGCCGGTCAGCAGGTAGATGTCGTCGAAGTTGTTGAAGGTCCAGATGAATCGCAGCACGCACAGTACGGCGATCGTCGGCAGGAGCTGGGGCAGCAGGATGTGCCGGAACCGCTGCGTGGGAGTGGCGCCGTCGATCCGGGCCGCCTCGTCGAGCACCTCGGGCACCGCTTGGAGCCGCGCGGTGAGGAACAGGAAGGCGAAGGGGAACGAGCGCCAGGCCTCGAAGAGGATGACGGTGATCAGCGCGATGGGGAGCTCGACCTGCCAGCCGAATATCGACACGGGCAGCGAGCGCTGCGAGAGGAAGGCGACCGGCTCCTCCCATCCCAGGACGGTCTGCCCGAACCAGTTGACGAAGCCGAACTGCGGATTGAGCAGCGTGGACCACACGAAGGTCGCGGCGACGACCGGCGCCACGTAGGGCAGAAGCAGCGAAGCGCGGATGAGGCCGCGGCCGCGGAACGGCTTGCGCAGGGCGAGAGCGGCGATGAGGCCGATGCCGATCGCCAGTGCCGTGCCGCATACGGAGTAGACGATCGTCGTCCACAGCGCGCTGAGGAAGCCCGGAGACGTGATGACGTTGATGAAGTTGTCGAGCGTGTAGGCACCGAAGAATCCGGTGTCGCGGATGTTGATCAGGCGGACCTTCTGGAACGCCAGCGCGACGGCCCACAGGATCGGGATGATCACTGCCACCGTGATGATGATCAGGGTGGGGGAGATCAGCAGCAGGCCGGTGCGGTTCTCGTCACGGCTCTGCCGTGAGGAACGGCGGAAGCCGCGCTTCTCGAGCGCCGTCTCCCGCTCCTCGACCTCTTCTTCCCCGCGGACGGGGGGCGGACCCGAAAGGTCCGACCCCCCTGCGAGCTGCGTCACTGGAGCGACTCCGCGACGGAGCGCACCGCCTCGGCTGCGGTCTCGGCGGCTGCCGCCGGATCCGTGCCCTGGGTGACCTCGCTGACCGCGGTCGCGACCGGGAGCTCACCCTGCAGTGCGCCGAGCAGGTCACCCTGCCCCTGAGGAATGCCCCAGCGTGCGATGTTCTCGGGACCTGCCGCGACGGCCTCGAGAACCTCGGGCGCGTAGAAGTCGGACAGTGGGGCCTTGGTGTCGACGCCGGCGGGAAGCGTCGCCCACAAGTCGGAGTACAGCGTGGGCTCGTCGGTCGTGCCGAACCGCACCGGGACCTTCCCCTCGGGGGCGATGGCGATCCAGTCCTCGTAGCCGTCGCTCATGAAGTACTCGATGAGCGCCTGCGCGTCCTCGGTGTTCGCACCGTCGGTGATGGTCCACGACGTGATCTCGCCGAACTGGGCGGGACCGTCTGCGTCGGGCCCGGCGATCGACGTGACGACTCCGGTGTTCTCGGCGAGGAACGCCGGGTTGTCGGTGCACTCAGGGCAGTTGGGCTTGGCGTCCTCGCGCAGACCGGCCATCTCGTCGAGAACGAAGCTCGACCAGATGAACATCGCCGCGTCTCCGGCGAAGTACGTCGCCCGCGTGGTGTCGACGTCCTGCGCGCCCGGCACCGAGTAGTTCGAGATCAAGTCACCGTAGAAGTCGAACGACTCGACGCACGCGTCGGAGCCGATCTGCACCTCGCCGTCGGAGTCGACGAGCTGGCAGTCGTTGCCGAGCGCCACCTGTTCGAAGGTCTGCTCGGTGAATGCGTCACCGGGCGCCGTCGCGCCGACGAAGCCCGCCATGTCGGCCGAGTCGAGTGCCGCGGCGGCCTCGAGGATCTTGTCGTACGAGTCGGGCGCGTCCAGGCCTGCAGCCTCGAAGAGGTCGGTGCGGTAGTAGAGCATCTGCAGCCACGACTCGCTGGGAACGGCCAGCTGCGTGTCGCCGTCGGCCGTCAGCTCGAGCGCCTTCTCGGAGAACGTCGATGCGTCGAGGTTCTCGATGACGGCGCCGACGGCGTCGGTGTCGAGCAGCTCGTTGGCCGAGAGGGTGCGCACCTGCGGGAGGGAGATGCCGCCGATCACGTCGGGCAGATCGCCCGCAGCGGCGGCCGACGTGATGAGCTGGGCGAACTGGTCCTCCGCCACGGAGACCACCTCGACCTCGACCCCGGACTCCCCCGAGAAGGCGTCGACGATGGCCTCGGTGGCCGCGACGCGGTCGGGCAGATCCTCCTGGACCCAGAAGGTGAGGGTGTCATCCCCGCTGTCGCCACCGGACGAGGTGCAGCCGGTCAGCGCGAGTGCTGCTGCGCACACCGCGGTCATGGTCACTGCTGTGGCACGGATCTTCACGTGCGCCTCCTTGCGCTTCGATACTGCAGAGTGATTCCAGCCGCCACAATGCGGCCGATGTGGGATATGTCTAGAAGTTAGATGCGTAATGTCTAATTGTCAAGCATAATGACTCTTGTCGACGATGAGGGAGGTCGGGATGCCCGGACCGGGTGACGTACTGGAGCTCATACGGGACCGCAGCACGTTGACGCGCGGCGACGTGCTCGAGCTCACCGGCCTGTCGAGGATGACCGTGTCGGCGCGCATCGACGCCCTGCTCGAGGCGGGCCTCGTCGTCGAGAAGGGGACCGAGCGCGTCACCGGCGGTCGCCCCAGTCGCCGCCTGACCTTCAACGACGCGCACGCCACGATCGTCGCGGCGAGCGTCGACACGACGCACACGAGCGTGGCCCTCACCGACCTCGGCGGCCGGATACTCGCCGAGGACAGGATCGATGTGGCCGTCGCGGACGGTCCCGCCCGCACGCTCACCGCGATCACCGAGATCGCCCGGCGCCTCATCGACCGCGCCGACGGTGTGGGCCGCCTGGGCGGGATCGGCATCAGCGTGCCGGGTCCCGTGGATCCCGACACCGGTCGCCCCAGCCAGCCGCCGATCATGCCCGGCTGGGACGCCTTCCCGATCCCCGAGCACGTGCACGATGCCCTCGGGATCCCCGTGCTCGTGTCGAACGATGCCGATGCCGCCGCCCTCGGCGAGCAGCGGCGTGCGCATCCCGAATCGCGCTCGCTCTGCTTCATCAAGGTCTCGTCCGGCATCGGATCCGGCATCGTCCTCGGCGGTCAGGTCTACCGCGGAACCGACGGCGGCGCGGGCGACATCGGGCACGTGAAGATCGCGGGCCACGACGACATGCTGTGCCAGTGCGGCGCATACGGCTGCCTCGCCGCCGTCGCATCCGGGGGCGCGATCGCCCGCGCGATGACAGAGCTCGGCAAGCCCGCGACCTCGGGAACGGATGTCGGCGCCTACCTGGCGGCGGGCGACACCGACGCGGCCCGGCTCACGCAGGAGGCGGGCCGCGTGATCGGCGAGGTCGTGGCCACCGTCGTGTCGCTGCTCAATCCGGCGGAAGTGGTGCTCGGCGGACGGCTCGCCTCGGCGCCGCTCCTCGCAGGCGTGCGCGAGACCCTCTATCCGCGCTCGCTTCCCCGTGCGACGCGGCACCTCACGATCAGCCAGTCGACGCTCGGAGAGCGCGCGGCGACGGTCGGCCTCGCCGCCCTCGTGGTCGACCGGGAGTACTCCGCGGCGGCGGTCAACGGCGCACTCGCGCGATGAGGGACCGGCCTCAGGCCAGCCGGTGCTCGTGGATCGCCGAGCTCGTGCTGGTGCCGTTCAGCTCGAGGTACAGCTGCCGCTCGGTCACCGACAGCGTCATGGTGTTGCGGCGCTCGAGGCCGGCCACCGTCTGGTCGATGAACCCGGGGTCGAAGCTGTAGAGGACGAGGTCCTCGGCCCGGTGGATGCGCTTGCCCGCCCACGGCGCCATGACCTTCGCCGGATCGCGGTGGGTGTAGACGACCGCACGCCCGGCGAGCTTGCTGCCGTAGTGCAGCCGATCGGCGTCGGGTGCGCCGACCTCGATCCACGCGGTGACGCGTCCGGTGAGGTCACGCACGAGGACCGCCGGCTCGTCGGTTGCGGAGATCCCCTCGCTGAAGACGATGCCCTCCTCGAACTCGAGGCAGTAGGCCAGCAAGCGGGTCATCATGTACGCGTCGGTCTCGGATGGATGCCGCGCGACGCGCAGCGTCAGGTCGTCGTAGACGCCGCGATCGACGTCGGCCAGCGACACGTCGAAGGTGTGGATGGTCGCGCCGAGTGCCATAGCGCTCGAGCCTACGCGGGTGTCGGGCCGGGCGTCGCGCGCTCGAAGCGCAGCCCCTCGGCGAGGAGCGCATCGCCGTCGAGCGCTGCGTGCTCGGGGTCGCCCTGCACCGGATGGAACACGATCGTCTCGCCATCGACCTCGTACGCGCCGGCGTTGTAGGGATCGTCGCGCTCCGCGGCTGCGAAGTCATACGCGGCCGGCACACCGCCGGGGACGCCCGGCAGGTCCCATCCCCGGTGGAAGCGGCCGGCGCTCAGCACATGGAAGCGCGTGGCGACCCGCCGCTCGCCGCTGCCTGGCGGACCGGTCACATCGAAGACGAAGCGGTAGGTGGTTGCGAGATAGACGCCCTCGGCCATGCCGCCACGGTACGCCCGGCGCGGGCCGCGCGTCAGGCCGTGGGCATGGCCGCCTCGCCCGGCTCGCCCGGCGGGCGCCGGTGCCGCGGGGCAGGAGCCGGCGGCACCTCCTTCGCGGCGATGATGTCGGCCACCGGAATGCGCTCGACGCCCCGCTTGCCGTCGACGACGACGGCCCTGGCATCCGCTTCGAGCAGTTCTCCGAGCGCATCGGTCGCCTGCCCTGTCGGCAGCAGATAGCGCACGACGACGCGGTGGCCGACCGGCGGCAGGTTCACCATGCGCCCGGCGCGTAGTCCTTGAGGAAGACGCCGAAGAGGTCTTCGCCGGCTTCACCGCGCACGATCGGGTCGTACACGCGCGCCGCGCCGTCGACGAGGTCGAGCGGGGCGTGGAAGCCCTCCTCGGCGAGTCGCACCTTCGTGGGGTGGGGGCGCTCGTCGGTGATCCAGCCCGTGTCGACGCTCGTCATGAGGATGCGGTCGGTCTCGAACATCTCGCGGGCGCTCGTGCGGGTGAGCATGTTGACCGCCGCCTTGGCCATGTTGGTGTGCGGATGCCCCGCCCCCTTGTAGCCGCGGTTGAACACGCCCTCCATCGCGCTGACGTTGACGATGTACGTGCGGCGCGCGCTGCTCGCCGCGAGTGAGGGACGCAGCCTCGACACCAGCAGGAACGGAGCGGTGGTGTTGGCGAGCTGCACCTCGAGCATCTCGAGCGGGTCGACCTCCTCCACACGCTGCACCCACGAGTTCGAGTGGTCGAGGTCGGGGATGAGTCCGCCGGCGTCGATGGCCGTGCCGGCGGCGAGCCGCTCGAGAGAGCTCGAACCGGCCGCCATCGCCTGCTCGGTCAGCTCGTCGGCGCGGGCAGCGGCGGCGGCCAGGATCGGGTGGGCGGTGACCGAGCGCTCGAGAGCCTGCGGATGCCGGTCGTTGGTGTGCCCGAAGGTGACCAGCTCGGGGAGGGGCCCGTCGGGAAGCGGGGCCAGCTCGGCGTCGACGAGGGGCTGGTACGCGCCCGGCGAGCGCCGCACCGTCTGGGTGGCGTTGTTGATCAGGATGTCGAGGGGACCGGCAGCTGCGACCTCGTCGGCGAGGCCGATCACCTGCGCAGGGTCGCGCAGGTCGATGCCGACCACCTTCAGCCGGTCGATCCAGTCCGCGGCATCCGGAAGGCTGCTGAAGCGGCGCACCGCATCCCGCGGGAAGCGGGTGGTGATCGTCGTGTGGGCGCCGTCGCGCAGCAGTCGCAGCGCGATGTACATGCCGATCTTCGCGCGTCCGCCGGTGAGCAGCGCGCGCTTGCCGGTGAGGTCGGTGCGCGCGTTCCGCTTGGCGTGGCTCATCGCCGCGCAGGTCGGGCAGAGCTGGTGGTAGAACGCGTCGACGATCGTGTACGGCTGCTTGCAGATGTAGCAGCCGCGCGCCTTGAGGAGCGTGCCGGCGGTCGGGGCGGTCGTGGTGGTGCTGATCGGGATGCCGCGGGTCTCGTCGTCGATGCGGTCGGGAGCCCCGGTGGCGGTGGCGGCGACGACCGCCCGGTCAGCCTGCGCGATGGCGTCGCGGATCTCGCGACGGCGCACCTTCTTGACGGCCTTGAACATGGCGGCGGTGGCGCGGCGCACGGCGACGAAGTCGGGGTGCGTCTCGTCGAGCCCAGCCATGTTGCCGAGCACCCGGAGGGTGACCTCGAGGTCCGACGGATCGATGCCGCTCGGCGGCAGGTCGGACGGGGCGGGGGTCTCGGGAGGCACACGCGATTCTACGTCGGCCCGCATGGGTGCGACCTGTTACCGTGCCACGGTGACCCCTCCCACCGACGGCCGCCCCGCCGCGCGCCGGATCCACGTCTCGGCCGCGGTGATCCTCGACGCGGCCGGGCGCCTGCTGCTGGTGCGCAAGGAGGGCACGACCGCGTTCATGCAGCCGGGAGGCAAGCCCGAGGCGGGCGAGTCGCCGAGTGAGACCCTGAGCCGCGAACTGGCCGAGGAACTCGGCATCCGGGTTCCTGCGGATGAACTGCGCGCACTCGGCTCGTTCACCGCCGCGGCCGCGAACGAGCCCGGCTTCCTGGTGGTCGCCGACGTGTTCGAGGTCGACATCGGCGCCCAGCAGCCGGCGGTGGGGGCCGAGATCGCGGAGCTGCGCTGGGTCGGCCGCGCCGACGCGCATGTCATCGAGATCGCGCCGCTGGCGCGCGAGAACTTCCTCCCGGCGGTCTGACCTCAGCCGACCGGGACCGCGTCGGCGAGGTCGCCGGAGGCGACGTGCCGGTCGGCCATCCGCTCGCCGATCGCCGCAAGAGCGTCGCGGAGCGACGGGAACTCCGTCACGCCGCCACCGCCGTGCACCCAGAGCACGTAGACGATGTGGTCCTTGCACTCGACATAGGCGATGACGCGGTGGGGATCGTCGGCGGCGACCGTCGGGTCGCACGCGACCCAGGCGCCGTCGCCCACCCACAGCAGCTCCGGCCGCGGATCGCCGGTTGTGATGACGCGCGTCGTGTGCATGGAACGCTCCCTCGCACCCCAGGGCGCCCAGTCGCGCCTGAGTCGATGATGGCGCGCCCGCGCGCCGACGAGGGGGGTCTTGACGCGGAGGCGGATCTCTGAGCCGGCCGGGCGTCACTCGTGCTCGGGTAGCAGCGGCGTCGACCAGCCCGGATCGCGACCCAGCTGCGCCGCGCGCGACACCGACGCCGCCCCGAAGCGGTCGCGCACGGCGTCGAGGACCGTATCGAGGCGTGCTCCGTCGTCCCAGTCGATCGGCAGTTCGGGTGGGATGCTGTCGGCCCGCCCCAGCTGCGACAGCGAGACGCCGATGAGCGTGATGCCGCGCTCGTCGATCTCGGGCTGTGCGGCGGCGAGCAGCCCGCGCGCGACCGCGAGCAGCAGGGCGGTGCGGTCGGTCGGCGTGCGCACCGTGTGGGAGCGGGTGGCCTTGGCGAAATCGCCGAAGCGGAGGCGCAGCACGACCGTGCGGCAGACGCGGTCGTGCTCGCGCAGCCGGCGTCCGAGCCGGTCGACGATCTGCGTGAGGAAGAGGTCGAGCTCGTCGGCGGTGCGGGGCCGGCTGCCGAGAGCGCGCTGCGAGCCGATCGAGCCGCGGCGGCGCGTGGAGTCGACCGGGCGCGGGTCGCGCAGCCGGGCCAGCGCGTGCAGGTGCGCGCCGGCGGCCCGGCCGAGCAGCCGCTCGGCGGTGGCGGCCTCGAGTTCGGCCAACTGCCCGACGGTGCGGATGCCGAGGCGGTGGAGCTTCTCGGCCGTCACGGCGCCGACGCCCCACAGCCGTTCGACGGGCAGCGGAAGAAGGAACGCCTCCTCTCGCTCGGGCTCGACGATCAGCAGCCCGTCCGGCTTGCTGACGGCGCTCGCCACCTTCGCGAGGAACTTGGTGCGGGCGACGCCGACCGAGATGGCCAGCCCGACCTCTGCGCGGACGCGGGCCCTCAGCGTCATCGCGATCTGCTCGGGCGAACCCGCGATCCGCCGGAGCCCGCCGACCTCGAGGAACGCCTCATCGATCGAGATGCCCTCGACGAGCGGCGTCGTGTCGCGGAAGATGGCGAAGACGTCGCGGCTCGCGGCAGAGTACGCCTCCATCCGCGGCGGCACGACGATCGCGTCGGGGCACAGGTCGCGCGCCTGCCGCCCGCCCATCGCCGTGCGCACACCGCAGGCCTTCGCCTCGTAGCTCGCTGCCAGTACGACGCCCCCGCCGACGATGACCGGCCGGCCCCGCAGCGCCGGCGCGTCACGCTGCTCGACCGAGGCGTAGAAGGCGTCGAGGTCGGCGTGCAGCACCGTCGCCTCGCCGCGCATGCACCCTCCGGAGATTCGGTCCTTTGTTCGAACGATGATCGCAGGAGGCGACGACATGCGGCGCGGAGACCCGGGAAAAGTGACCGGCCGCCGAGTGGCCCCTCGATCGGAGGTGAGAGGAGACTGCGATGCGCTCCCGGCTCCCGGACGGCTGATTCCGGACAGACCGATCTTCGCCCTCTCTCGGACCCTTACTGTCGTCGGTAACGGTGCGGCTCTCGGCGAGGGGAGCCGCACCGCACATGCTCACAACGGACGCGCCACCGCCACGACGTTGTCGGCGTATCGCCCGGTGCCGGGGTCGAACTCTCCTCCGCACGTGATAAGCACCAGGTCGCGCGCGCCGGAGCGGGCGAAGAGCTCGGCCACGGGAAGATCGGCCTTCGGGTAGTAGGTGACCGTCGCCAGTCCGTACCGATGCGCGCGGCCCGAGGCATCCGTCACCTCGATCAGTTCACCCGGCGAGAGTTCGCGCAGCCGGCTGAACGGCCCGATCGGGTATCGGGGCGCATCGACGTGCGCCGAGATCACGACGTTGCCGTCGGGGCTCGTCGGGTCGGCGCCGAATCGGTACCACCCGCCGACCGCGGGATCGACGGGCAGCTCCATGAAACCGCCTATCTCGACGCCGACGGGTTCCACGGGCATGTCGACGCCGATCGCCCCGATCGCCACGCGCACGGGCGGCAACGGCGTGCGCGCGGGAGCCGGGGTCGCCGCCGCCACCGGCACGTCGACCGCAGGGGTCGGCCGCACTGTCGCGGTCGCGGTGGGCGCGGGAGCCGACTCGGGGGCGGGCGGCTGCGTACCGCATCCCGCGAGCACGAGGATGACCGCGAGGGCTATCGGGACCCCCGCGGCCATCCTCCGCATGGCGCCGGTGGTCAGCGGTCTGCCCGCTGACGGACGACGGCGACGGCGGATGCCGCGGCCAGGCCCGTCGCGACGATGAGGCCGCCGATGATCCACATCGCCTGCTGCAGTGCGTCCCGCTGGGCGAGCTGGCCGCCGGTGCCGGAGTTCACGCCGTCGGGGGCGGAGTGCAGTCCGGTGATCGTCTGGACGGCGAGGTCGAGGTTCTCGTCCTCGAGGCTCCCCCACGCGTAGACGATGGTGAGCACGCCCTCCTGGATCTCGACCGGAGCAGGACCGATCACAGGGTCGGTCGTGCCTGCGGCTGCGACGGATGCCTCGACCGTGCCGGCGGGCAGATCCAGCGACGCCTCGTCGGGGTTCGCGAGTCCTTCGATGACCGGCGTGCCACCCGCGAGCACGTCGACCGCGGGGGCGGCCGCATCGTGTCGGACGGTGAGACGCCCCTCACCGGCTGCGGTCGGCGAGGTGTCGTTCACGTACGGGGTCAGCACGGGCGCGCCCGATTCGTCGAGGTGCGCGACAGCGGTGTAGTTGGTGTCCGCCTCGAGCGTGAGAGTGGCGGGACCGAGCACCGGAGCGCTGTCGTCCGTGGCGTCGGGAGCGGTCAGCGCGACCTCGTAGTCGCCCGCCGGAAGGTCGAGCGGACCCGCGAGGTCACCGGGCTGGAAGTCATCGAGCGTGAGCGCGCCGTTGACGTACACGTCCACCGGGGTGTCAGGGATGCCGTGCAGCACCGAGAGGACGGCGTTGCCGGCCGTGTCGGCGCTGGCGGGGGCGATCATTCCCAGGGCGGCAACGGCCCCGGCGGCGATGCCCGCGAGAATCTTGTTTCGCACGATGGTCTCCTTCGTCCGAGCGGCCCGTCGCCGCCCATCGGAAGGTGATTCCCCGGGACGTATTCATTTGGATGCAGATCGGGAGATGCGGCCGCCTGCGCGATGACTGCTTCGGCCATCCCGCCGGCCGCTCATGCATGCGCCAAGCGGCTCCGGCGCGGCCGATTATGGATAACGACATCTCAGAGCCCGGATGCGGGCGTACTGTCGTCGACACGGTGCGGCTCTCGGCGAGGGGAGCCGCACCGCACACGAAGGCCGACGTCGCGGAGTCCTACTGCCGGACCTCGAGCCGAGACTCGCGCGCGGTCTGCGCGCCGGACGCTCCGGTTGCCCGGGCCCATGTCCACGCCGAGCGCAGGATGAACCCGAGGATCAGCACCTCGATCCCGATGGAGATGGCGTAGAACGGGATCCACTCCACTGATGTCCCTGCCGCGTTGAACAGCGAGTACGGGATCAGGAGCGACGCGACGACGAGGTTCGTCACGCGACTCACCTGCGCGGGCAGCGTCACGGAGAGCAGCACCATCACCGCCGGGATCGACACGGACACCAGGAAGATCGTCAACAGCATCGAGCTGATGTCGAACTTCCAGATGAAGCCGTTCAGGATGCCGTCGACGACGCCCGGCTTGTAGAAGTTGAGCACGTCGACGTAGACGTACAGGAACATGAAGCTCGTCCATGCGGCGGCGAGCTTCACCCGCACAGGGAGCGGGTGGTCCATCAGATTCGCGTTCGTCGTTCGGCTGTTCACGGGTCTGTCCTTCTCGGATGAGAGGTCCGGCCACCAGGTCTGGCGGTCGGGGACGCCGGTCGTACACCGTACGTCGTACGCTGTACTATGGACGTACACTGTACGATCTGTCAAGCCGGCAACGAGCGAGGAGACGCGTGGAGCAACGACGATCGGCCGCTGAAGCGGGCCTGAGCACGCCGCGCGTGGTGGCGGAGGCGGGCCTGAGCACGCAGCGCGTGGTGGCGGAGGCGATCCGGCTCGCCGACGACGACGGCGTCGACGGCCTCAGTATGCGCCGGCTCGCGAACGCGCTCGGCGCGGGCGCGATGTCGCTGTACCACTACGTGGCGAACAAGGAAGAGCTGCTGGACGCCATGATCGACGTGGTCTTCGACGAGATCGAACTCCCCGACGAAGAGGCGGACTGGCAGGCGGCGATGCGTCGACGCTCGCTCTCGGCCCGAGAGGCCCTCGCCCGTCATCCGTGGGCGATCGGCCTGATGGACTCGCGGACCTCGCCGGGCCCCGCGCACCTCCGCCACCGCGAAGCGGTCACCGCCTGCCTGCGCAGAGCCGGCTTCCCGGTGGTGATGGCGACGCATGCCAACTGGCTGCTCGACAGCTACCTCTACGGCTTCGCCCTGCAGGAGGCGAGCGTGCCGTTCGATACCGCCGACGAGTTCGCCGGCGTGACCGAAGACGTCTATCTGCCCCAGCTTCCCCCCGACGAGTTCCCCTACCTCAACGAGTCCGCCGCCGCGCTGGTGGCCGCGGGCTACGACCCGGCGGGCGAGTTCCTCTTCGGGCTGGACCTCATCCTCACCGCGCTCGAGGGGCTCAGGACTTCCGCGTAGCCGCAGAGCATAGCGCGCGCCGAGGTGAACCCCGTCCGAGATCTCCGTCGAGCTCGGAGTGCGGAGCGGAAACACGAGTGCCGTTCTGAAGTCCCTGGAGTCGAAGGGCCTGCTGCGAAGACTCAAGGACGCGACGGACGGACGAGCGGTTCGCATCGAGCCGACGCCTACCGCGGCGGCCAACCTGGCGAAGCTGCGCGCCGAATGGGCTCGATTGCTCCAGCCGTTCGCTCCGGAGGGAGATGCCCTCGCTGTCAGGACGCGAGATGTCTGCGGAGGAAGCCCTGCCCTTGATCGCGCCCGTGGCTGGTGAAGGCGTAGTAGGCGGGGAGGAGCAGGAAGACGATCGAGGCGATCAGCGGGTGGATCAGGACTCCAGCCAGCCCAGCGGCCAGGTAGAGCACCACACCGATGAGCGCGCGCGGGCGCTCGTGCGCGAAGAAGGAGTCCTCGACCTCGTCCTTCGTGAGATCGGGATGTCTCGCCAGGTACGTGAAGAAGACCAGCCAAGCCAGGCACAGCAGCGCCCCGACGATCGCGTAGAGCCCGACCGCGACCTTCTCATCCGTGAGGTTCCCCGCCCGAGCGGTCTCGGCGATGACAGCCGTCGGCCAGGGCACGAGCGCCAGGGTGGCGAGGATCCCGAGGTTCGCCCACTGGAGGCCCACGTCCATCTCGCTGATCCGGGTGAACGCCGCCTTGTGGTTCATCCAGATCACCGCCAGGTAGAGGTACGAGGCCGCGTACGCCAAGTATGTGGGCCACTCATTCAGCAGGCCGGCCAGCAGTCCGCCCTCCTCTGTCTCGGGGGGCCGAAGATCGAGGACGAGAAGCGTGATGACGATCGCGATGATGGCATCGCTGAAAGCGATGGCCCGTCCGGGATCAGACCGGGGCGGCCCTTCCTGC
This sequence comes from Microbacterium sp. HJ5, assembly GCF_054824025.1. Taxonomy (NCBI): domain Bacteria; kingdom Bacillati; phylum Actinomycetota; class Actinomycetes; order Micrococcales; family Microbacteriaceae; genus Microbacterium; species Microbacterium sp. HJ5. The sequence continues at coordinate 22,553 of NZ_JSYE01000011.1, read as the reverse complement.
CGCCGTTGCGAGCGCTGTTCGTCGTCGCTTGTCATCGCTGTTCGTCCTTCTCGGAGGTGTGCGGGCCGGCCTGCTGATGAGTCGGATGCCGCTCAGGCGGCGGACGAGAACTCCGGGTGCAGCACCACCTTGGTCCAGCCGTCATCGCGGTTGTCGAAGTGCTCGTACGCCCGAGGAGCATCCTCGAGGCCGAGCTCGTGGCTGACGACCGAAGACGGCGTTGCCGTGCCGCCGGCGATCAGGTCGCGCAATTGCCGGTTGTAGCGCTTGACCGGGCACTGACCGCTGCCGAGCTTCTGGCCTCGGAACCAGAACTCGCCGAAGTCGAAGGCGACCTTCCCCTGCTTCGCCAGCTCGTCGACGCCCCGCGGGTCCTGGGGGATGAAGACGCCGACCACGCCGATCTCGCCGGTGAAGCGCACCGACTGGACGAGACGGTTCAGGGTGAGGTTCGGGTCTTCGTTGCCGTCGGGGTCGTGCGCCTGGTAGCCGACGCATTCGCATCCGTTGTCGGCGCCCAGCCCCATCGTCATCTCGTTGACCGCTTCCACCGGGTCGACGGCCGAATCGTCGATGGGAATCGCTCCGATCTCCTCGATCTTGCGCAGACGATCGGGATGGCGGTCCACGACCATCACTTTTCCGGCGCCCTTCAGGATCGCGGAGTAGGCGGCCATGAATCCGACCGGCCCGGCTCCGTAGATGACCGTCTGGTCACCGGGCTTCACATGGGCGAGCTCGGTGGCGTGATAGCCCGTCGGGAAGATGTCGGCCAGCATCACGTAGTCGGTCTGCTTCTCCTCCGCATCCTCCCCGAGTCGCAGGCAGTTGAAGTCGCCCCACGGGACGCGCAGCAGTTCCGCCTGCCCGCCGGCCCATGGACCCATGTCGGCGAACCCATACGCCGCTCCTGCCCACTCGGGGTTCGGCTGCGCGGTGAGACAGTAATTCGTGTAGCCGCGTTCGCAGTTCTTGCAGTGGCCGCAGGAAACGTTGAACGGAAGGACGACGTAGTCGCCGACCTGCACCTTGTCGACGCCGTCGCCGACCTCGATCACCTCACCCATGTTCTCGTGGCCGAACCAGCGCCCGGTCTCGAAATCGGTCCTGCCTTCGTACATGTGCAGGTCTGACCCGCAGATGTTGGTGGTGGTGATGCGGACGAGCACATCGGTGGATCGCTCGATGCGAGCGTCCGGGACGTCTTGCACGCTGACCTTGCGAGGGCCTTCGTAAACGACAGCTTTCATTTCCTTTGCCTTCCAGCGAGGGTGATGAGCAGAGCGGTGCGGGTGTCACAGTGCTGCGATGGCCGGAATGGGACCTCGGTTCTCTTCGCGGCGGGGGCCGGCGAGACGGACGCGACGAGGTGGCGACGCGCTATGGCTGGAAGACCGCTCGCACACACCCCTCGGTCTTCTCCTTGAACATCTCGTAGCCCTTCGGCGCCTCGTCCAACGGCATCACGTGCGTAGCGAGATGCTCCGTGACGAGCTCGTCGCGGGCCATGCGCTCCAGCAGCATCGGGATGTACCGGTGGCCGTGCTGCTGCGCCGAGCGGAGGGTCAGGCCCTTGTTCATCACGGGACCGAGGGGGAACTTGTCGACGAACCCTCCGAAGACTCCGAGCACGAACACGCTCCCGCCTTTGCGGGCAGCGAAGATCGCCTCTCGCACGGCGGTCGGCCGGTCGGTCTGCAACCGCAGCTGCTGCTTGACCTGGTCGTACCCGAAGTCGATACGGTCGGAGTGGGCTTCCATCCCGACGGCCTCGATGCACACGTCAGGACCACGGCCGCCGGTCAGCTCGCGCAGCTCGGCGAGCACCTCGCTCGTCTCGTAGTTCATCGTCTCGGCGCCGATGACGTCGGCCACCTGCGCCAGGCGCTCCTGATAGCGATCGATCACGATCACGCGTTCCGCGCCGAGGAGCAGCGAGGCCCTCGCCGCCATCTGTCCGACGCCGCCGGCGCCCCAGACCGCGACCGTGTCGCCGGGCTTGACGCCGCCCAGGTCCGCTCCCATCCAGCCGGTCGGCGCGGCATCCGAGGCGAACAGCGCGCGCTGCGTGCTCACGCCGTCCGGAACCGGGAACGCGCCCTGGTCGGCGTAGGGCACACGGATGTACTCGGCATGGCTGCCCGCCCAGCCCCCGAGCGCATGCGAGTAGCCGTAGCATCCGCCCGGCGCCTGACCCCAGAGCATCTCGGGGATGCCCGCGTTCGGGTTGCCGTTATCGCACAGCGAGAACAGATCGTTCTTGCAGTACCAGCACTTGCCGCAGCTGATGAACGAGCACACCACCACCCGGTCACCCACCTTGTGCTTCGACACGGCCGACCCTGTCTCCACGACTTCGCCGATGAACTCGTGACCGAGGACGTCACCGGCGCGCATGGTGGGGACATAGCCCCCGAGCAGATGCAGGTCCGAGCCGCACGACGTGGTGAGGGCTACGCGCACGATGATGTCCTGATCGTTGAGGATGGCGGGGTCATCGACGGTCTCGACGGCGAGCTTGTTCACCCCGGTCCAGCACAGAGCCTTCACAGCACACCCTCGCCCTTCGCGTCATCCTCCGCCTTGTCGACCACGGCTCCGAGGAGAGTGGTCGGACGCTTTCCGTGAGGCCGGGGCTTCGGCCGAAGCACCTCTCCGGTCTCGATCAGCTGCTTGGCGTCGCGCAGCGCGGCGCGGAGCGCCTGGTCCGGATCGTCGTCACCCACCACTTCGCCGACGTGCGCGCCGTCGCGCACGCGCGCGTGGATCTCGAAGCCCTTATCACCCGGGGCCATGGCGAGGCGGACCTCGATGATGTCCGCCAGGCGCTGCAGCGGTTCGGGATAAGCCGCCTCGCCGATCGCCGACGAGTCCCCGAGGATCGTGACCGACTTCCAGCCTTCCGGGTGACGTCCATCGCCCTCGGATTCTCGCTTCGCGCGTACGACCGACCTCGCAACCAGTCCCGCTGCCACACCGACCGCGCCTACCGCGACCGTGGTCTTGACACCCATCTCTTCTCCTTGCGTCGATGCGTCGAACCCCTCCCAGGACGGCCCATCGTGGGGTCGCTCGGCCGGTGACCTCAGGGTCTTCACAAACCGATGGCGGGAGAGGACAATGCCCCACCGCCCGTTGCCTTGGCGTTTCCGCGCTTTCTGCGTGCCCGTGCCCACGTCGACGCGTCGACGAAGCGAACTTCGGCACGTGCGAAAGGGGGTTGCGCGGCGTACGCGAGGGAGAGAGCGTCAGGAGTCAACGTCGTGGAGAACTGTCGAGACCATGGGAAAACTGATGTACGAGAACACCGTGACGGCGGAATTCGAGGACCGCGCCCTGATGCATCTGCAGGCGGTGATCTCCACCAAGCTGCGCCGGCAGGAGGCCTTCCCTCTTACATGGAAGGACGACCCGCGCGTGAGTCACGGCCGGACGACCGTGTGGATACACCCGTCCTCGCAGTTGGTCTTCAAGTACCACGGGCGCCGCACCCCGTCGATGAACGAACGCTGGCTGGAAGCGTTGATGCGCACCGCGAGCTCCCCCGACGGGCTGCACCTCGTACCCGAGCCCGGGGCCGGCGGCGCGGCCGGCCGGTAAGGGCCTGCTCGATCCGTCGCACCGGCGAGGTCACGCCACGGTTACGAGCAAGACGGAAGCAGATCTTGGCCGTAGGCCACCCGGTCCGGCGATCTAGGGAGAGTCGCATCGCGGCCTGCTGGGGAAGCTAGGCGACTGGTTCCACTGACTTCCATGCGTTCGAACCCCCCTCGAACGCAAGTGCCCCGGGCGCTGCCGGGGGCCGGGCTGCTTTCGGCTTCGCCCACCGCATTGGGAGGCATCCCACGCCTGCTGGGGACAGACTTCGGCACTGGGGTTGCCTCGCGACGACGAGCATCCAAGCGGGCTCGAACCGAATTCGACCCTAGGCGCGGGGTAGGCATGCCCAAACCGCGGCGCTTGGGCGCGTCGCGGGACGCTCAGAGCTGCTTCATCGCCGCGGCGATCCGGCCGTCGAGGTCCTCGAGCTCGGCCATCAGGTCGACGGCCGCCCAGACGCGGTCTCGCTTGCGGCCGGTCATCTCCTGGATGATGCCCGCTTCTTCAAGGCGGTCGACCGCGCTGTAGAGCCTCGGAGACACCGGGCCTGCGATGCGCTCGATATCGGACATGCTCATCACCGGGTTGTCGAAGAACGCCCTGACCAGATCCGTCGCAGTTGATCTACGCTGCGGCTGCAGCTGTTCGAGCCACTCCAGCGGGAACTGCTTAATCCGCTGCACGGAAATGCGACCCTCTTCGGCGGCGGCCACCGCGGAGCGCAGCATCAGCTCGAGGAGCGGCCGGACGTGGCCGGCCCGATAGCTGCCGAGCGCTTCGAAGTAGTCGTCGCGCCGTGCGAGCAGGCCGCTCGCGACGGGCACGACCGTCTGCGGAGTCACGCCGCGACGTCGGAGGATCGCGCCGATGAGGGCACGGCCGGTGCGGCCGTTGCCGTCGCCGAAGGGGTGGATCGACTCGAACTGTGCGTGCGCGATGGTCGCCTGGGCCATGGTCGGGAGGTCATCGCGGTTGGCGAAGGCGATGAGGTCGTCGAGCAGCTCTTCGATACGGTCCTGCGGAGGCGGGACGTATAGGGCATTGCGCGGGCTGTAGTCGCTGCCGCCGATCCAGTTCTGGCTGTCGCGCAGCTTCCCGGCGTAGGGACCTTCGGCAGCGTCGTCGCGCATCAGCGCCTTGTGCGCTGTGAGGATGTCAGCCTTCTCGATGGTGCCGCGCGATCCCGCGGCCGCGACCATCGTCGACAGCGCAGCGCTGGCCGCGACCATGCTGACGGCCGATGGATTCGACTTCTGGCCGGCCAGCGCGCGCGCGAAGTCCTCGGTGCTCGCCGAGACGCGCTCGATCTTCGAGGAGGCCACCGACTCGCTGCGGATCATGAAGCGCGCCATCGCGGCCGGCTGGCCGGTCGCCTCGCCATCCATTGCGCCGAGTGCGACGAGTGCGCGCTCGCTCAACGCAGTGAGGTCGGCGGGGACGACGTAGTCCAGTTCTGCGATCACCGGCGGCACCGCGGTCGTAACCTCGGAGAGCGTGCGGTCCTCGCGATTGCCGCCACGCTGTGCTTGGCGCCAGGGAACCATCTCCGTGGCGTGCGGTGGCCAGTCGCGACCTCGGCGTCGATAACCACAAATAAGCCTCTCGTTATTTCTATTTAGATACTACAACCAGAAATAACGCGATAGACAGTTCGATTACTTTCGCGCGTTCTCGCTTCGGCAAATCATCAACGGCAACTGCTCGGGAACAGAAGCGGCGCGCTCCGGATCTCCGGCGCACTGGCCAGTGAAGTACGAGGGCCGTCGTGGTTTCGAAAACGAGGTCATGGAGCGTGGATCTCTCGGTCATGAAGCTAGGCGCCCGTCTACCAGCTCGAGAACCCTCGACGCTCTGGAAGCCAGCGCAGGACTGTGCGTGACGACGAGGACACCACGCCCACGGTCGGATTCGCTCTCCAGAAGTTCTGCGATCCGGTCACTACTTCCCGGGTCAAGACTGCCCGTGGGTTCGTCGCATAGAAGCACTGGAGGCTCGCGCACGATCGCTCTGGCCAGCTGCTGCAGCTCCTGTGATCTCAGCGTCATCGGCGTGATGTGAGCTGTATCCGACACGCCGCACCTACGGTGGGATACTTTCCGGCGCAGCCCGCCTCAGCAGATCACGAACATCCCTACGAAACCCTGATCAGAGAGAGAAACGCTGCCGCGGTCATCCCGCGACGGCTGTTCCCATTGTTCCCGCGGATGTTCCCGGCTGGGGCGCACCACCCCCTGCGTTGCGCCACCGCCGCTCAGACTCGCCACGAACGCCGCCGCGAACGGGAGCAGCACGATAACGAACGCCAGCGTCCCGCCGACGGCCTCAGCGGTCATGGTGTCGGTTCTTCCCGCAGGTCGGCCGTGACCCGTCGCGCACCGCGCACCGCGATCGCCACGCTCGTGAGCGTCGGGTTCATCGTGTTGGCGGTGGGGATGAGGGCGTTGCCGCCGACCACGAGGTTGTCGAAGCCCCAGACGCGCGAGTACGGGTCCGCCACCGACGTGCCGTCGTCGGACTCGCCCATGCGCAGCGTGCCCATGTAGTGCAGGCTCGAACCGTTCGGAAGCAGGCGCGGCTGGGCGACGAAGTCGCCCAGCGCCTCGCCGGCCCGCGTGAGCCGCTCGGTCGCCTCTGCGATCTCGGCATCCTCCACGTCGGTCAGGGCGTACTCGATCGTCATGTTCGGCAGGCCGCGGTAGTCCAGCTCGTCGTCCGAGAAGGTGACGCCGTCCTCCGCGCGCGGGTGCTTGCGGACGCCGTACCCCATGTTGACGTAGCCCCACCGGTTGCCGGCGTGCGGGCTCGAGGGGTCGAGCTGGAACGGCGGGTTCTCGGCGTACATGACCTGGAGCGAGAACGGGTGCCCCGGCTCCGAGAACGGGATCCGGTTGACGGCGGCGACGGGGTCCGCGGCGTGACGGGCCCGGCGGGCGAGCTCCTCGTCGAGCTGAGCATCGCTCACGAGCGCACCCATCCGATCGCCGTCCAGCGCGATCGTCGTGATCACGACGTGGTGCTCGGTGAGGTAGCGCCCGAGCGCCTGAGGCCGGATGCCGGACGCCCACAGCAGCTGCGGCGACCGGAACGCGTCGGCTGCCACGACGACGACGTCGGCCGGGACCGTCGAGATCTCCCGCGTGCGCAGATCCTCGACGACCACCCCGGTCGCGCGGGTTCCGTCGTGCTCGACCCGCCGCACGAGCGAGAGGTCGCGCAGCTCGAAGCGCGCCGCAAGCGGATCCTCCGCATCGATGAGCGGGCCCAGCACGACATCCGCGCCCGCCCATCGCATCGAGCCGTCCGGCTGAGGGTCCCCGGCGACGGGCAGCGTTCCCACGCCGTACCCCTCAGGGAGCTCCGCGGCGAACTCCTCCTCGAGCAGGGAGCGGATCGCGCCGCCGATCGCGGAATCCGCGAAGGCCGCGCTCTGGGCGTGCAGGAGCGACTCCGCCGACCCGATGAGCTCCTCCCACTCGGCGTCGGGGATGAACGGCACCTTCTCGCTGAAGGCCGGGCGCGGGATGGCGCACGTCCAGTGCGCGCCCTGTCCGCCGACGTTGGTGGCTGCCGCCGCGGCGGGGAACGTCGCCGCATGAGCCGATCCCTCGCCCCCGAAATCGAGCAGGTGGGTCCCCTGGCGAGCGGTGAACATCCCCTCGACGACGAGCCCGGCGGGGATGCCCAGGCTCTCACGCAGCGATCCGGCCTGCGGCCCCTGCGACATCTCGCGCGCGCGCTCCTTGGCCGCCGGATCCTCGATGTTGCGGACGCTCTCTCCCGGGATCTCGGTGAGTTGCGGCCCCGCCTCGAACATCGTGACGGTCGCGGTCGGGTGGGATTCGAGGATGACCCGGGCGTAGGCGGACCCGATCGGGCCGCTTCCGACGATCACGACGTGGGGAGTGGTGGACATGACGTCTCCTTCTCGGGCTCTCAGGCAGGAAGCGGTTCGGGGTCGAGGGCGACGGCCTGCTCCTCAGGCAGTCGACCGGCGGGAAGCAGGACGGCGGCGATCAGCCCGACGCCGTAGGCGACGGCGAGGCCGACGAAGATCGGCGCGAAGACGCCGGTGTAGATGCCCGCTATCTCGGCCTGCACAGCGGGCGACGCCCCGTGTACGAGCTGAGGTGTCAGCGTCGCGGCATCGACCGTCGACGGGAGCAGTGCGGCGACTCCGACGGCGATCACGCCGCCGATCACGGCCGTCGTGACGGTGGCGCCCACCTGCCGGACGAGATTCACGGATGCTGTCACCGTGCCGAGTTCGCTGCGGGGCACCGCGCTCTGCACGACGGTGATGATGAGGCTCATGAAGGCGCCGGTGCCGACGCCCACGCAGAACATCACGACCATGGGCACCCACAGCGGCAGTCCGACCGGCAGGAGCGACATGGTCAGCAGCCCGACTGCGGCCAGCCCCGTGCCGGTGATCGCGAAGACGCGGTAGCGGCCGGAGCGGCTAGCGAGCCACCCGGTCACGAGGTTGCTCACCAGCATCCCGAACACCGTCGCGATCGGCACCAGCCCCGAGACCGTCACCGATGTGCGATACGCCATCTGGAAATAGGTAGGGAGGTAGGCCGTGACGGAGAAGAGCCCGATGCCGATGATCGCCGAGAGCACCAGGCCCGCCGCGATCGTCCGGTTGGCGAACAGGCGCAGGGGCACGATGGGTTCGGGCGCGCGCAGTTCGACGAACAGGAACGCGGCGAACGCCACGAGCGCCACCACGAACGCCACCACCGCGGCGCCCGAAGCGGAGCGGTCTCCGGCCCACGACACGGCGAGCACCAGCGCCACGAGCGAGACGGTGAACCACGCCGCCCCGGCGATATCGAACCGCCGGGGCGCGGCGGTCTCGATGTGCGGCACCGCCACGAGCGCGAGCGCCAGCGCGGCGAGCCCGACGGGGACGTTGATCCAGAAGACCCACTGCCATCCCCAGTAGTCCGTGATGAGTCCGCCGATCACGGGTCCGACGAGGATCGCGATGGGGAACGCGGCCCCGATCACCGCCATGTGGCGCGGGCGCTCACGCGGTGACGTCACGTGGGCGATGATCGTCTGCGACATCAGCTGGAGTCCGGCTGAGCTCATGCCCTGGATGACGCGCGCGACCACGAGCCACGTCATGCTCTGCGCGAAGCCGCAGAGGACGGATGCTGCGAGGAAGACGACGAGCGAAGTCACGAAGACGAGCCTCGGCCCGACGGCGTCGCCGAGCTTTCCGATGACGGGAAGGAGCACGGTGCTCGCCAGCGTGTAGCCGACGACCACCCAGCTCATGTGCTCGAGTGCGCCGAGGTCGCCGGCGATGGTCGCCAGCGAGGTCGACACGACCGTGTGATCGAGGGCCCCGAGGAACGAGACGGAGAGAAGGGAGATGACGAGGAGACGGAGCCTCACCGGAGACAGCTGCATGCGCGGGTCACCCGAACGATCGGGCCATCGACGCGACGGTGTGTGCCCCGGACGCGACATCGCATCCGGGAACGGACCCTGGGGCCCCGACGTCGTGACGATCATAGCACGCTTTGGTCGAAAACCAACTAAAGTTCGCGCGTTCGGCGCCGAGATCGGGAACGTGCAGGGTGGACGGGAGGAGCATCGACCATCGGGCCCACGACGCCGACCAGCTCGCCGATCCCCTCGACCGTCATGCGCACCACGTCGCCGGTCGCCAGAGGACGCGGAGTGAGGGATCCGTTGCGTCCCCACAGTTCGCCGAGGCATCCGCCGTTGCCGACGGTCCCCGATCCGAGCACGTCGCCGGGGACCACGCGGGAGTTGCGCGACGCGTACGCGACGAACTCGGCGAACGGCCAGCCGGCGTTCGACACCAGGTCGTGCCCGATGAGCACGTCGTTGAGGTAGACCTCGGCACGGATCTCGAGGAAGCCGTCCTCGTCGTGGAACGATTCGAGCTCGTCGGCCGTCACGATCCAGGGACCGAGCGAGGTGCCGAAGTCCTTGCCCTTCGCCGGCCCCAGCCGCACCTGCATCTCGCGCGCCTGAAGATCGCGGGCCGACCAGTCGTTCATGATCGTGTATCCGAAGATGTGGCGCTCGGCCGACGCCGGGTCGAGGGTCCGGCCGTCGGAGCCGTCGACTCCCCCGATGATCACGGCCAGCTCGAGCTCGAAGTCGAGCCGTTCCGTGACCGGCGGCGCGACCGCCTCGCCGGGGCCGAGCACGGTGTGCGGGTTGGCGAAGTAGAACGTCGGCGCCTGGTACCACTCGGGCGCGACGTGGCTCTTGCCTTCGACCCCGGCGCTCACGCCCTCGACGTGCTCCTCGAACGCGACGAAGTCGCGGATCGAGGCCGGCTCCAGCGGCGCGAGCAGGCGCACGTGAGCCACCGGCGTGCCGGGCGCATCCGCGACACGGGAATGCAGCCGCTGGGCCGCGGTGAGCCCCTGGGCGAGGACTTGCGATACGCGGAGCCCGTCGGGGAAGGACACGACGCGACCGTCGATCACGAAGCCCTCTCCGAGATCGGCGCCGTCGATCCACCGGGCGATCTTCACGCGCGCACCTTGCTGCGGAGCAGGGCGTCGGCGTTCTCGCCGAGGATCATCCGTGCCAGGTCGTCGGGAAGGCCCGCCGACCGAACGGCGGTCACCGGATCGTCCAGGCCCATGTCGAAGGGGAAGTCGCTCCCCATCAGGACGCGCTTCCCGCCGGCGACCTCCACCAGATGACGGAGGGCCACGGGATCATGCACGACGGTGTCGAACCACAGCTTGCGCAGGTACGTCGACGGGGCGTGCTCGCACCGCCGCGCCTCGGGGCGCACGTTCCATGCACGATCGGAGCGCCCGATCGCGAACGGCAGGTACCCGCCGCCGTGCGCGGCGACGATCTTCAGCTCGGGGTGCCGGTCGAGCACGCCCGAGAAGATGAGGTGCGACAGCGCGACGGCGTTCTCCGCCGGCTGGCCGACCGTGTTCGACAGGTAGAAGCGATCGAGCCGTTCGTCGAGGCTGCAGCCGAAGGGGTGGAGGAACACGACGCATCCCAGTTCCGCGGCGCGGGCCCAGAAGGGCTCGAGCCGTTCGTCGGAGAGTTCGACGTCGCCCGCGAACGACGAGATCTCGACCCCGGCGAGACCGCGGCCGAGCACGGCGTCATCCAGGTACTCGACGATCCGATGCGGATGCTGCAGGGGCACGACGCCGAGACCGATGAGCCGGTCCGGCGCTTGGGCGACGTGCGCGGCGATGAGGCGATTGGTCTCCATCGCCACCCACGCCGCGAGGCCCTCGGGGGCCCACGGATAGAAGTGGTTGGGCGAGACGCTGACCCACTGCCGGTCGACGCCCTGCTCGTCCATGGCGGCCAGGCGCGCCGCGACGTCGGTGAGCTTCGGGATGCGGGCGCCGATCATCGCCCCCGACGCCTGGAGGCTCTCGACGCCGTTGCGGCGGCGCTCGAGGTCGGCGGCCTCGGCGACGAGCTCGGGCCCGCGGCGCTCGACCTCGGCGTGGAGCGCCGGAAGCAGCAGATGCGCGTGGACGTCGGTGATCATGCGGGCACGGCCATCTGCTTCGCGATGCCGAAGATCAGCCCGCCGGCGTCCGCGTCCCGGTTGCCGTCGATCTGCCACTGCGCGAGCTGAGCGGATGCTTCGACCACGGCCGTCGCACGCGGGACCCGACGTGCGTGGAACTCGTCCCACAGCCCCTGGTCGACGGCCTCCCGGCCGACGAGCAGCTCGCTGAGCACGACAGCGTCCTCGAGACCCTGCGCGGCACCCTGGGCGATGGTCGGGGGGCAGGAATGCGCTGCGTCGCCGATGATGACGACCCGACCCCGGTTCCACGGCCCTTCGACGAGATGCTTCGTGAACCAGGTGTAGTTGGCGTGCGCGCCCCGCTCGAGGTCGGCGCGGATCGAGTTCCAGGGCCCGCCGTACGCGCGCGACTCCTCGAGCATGATGCGGGTCGCGTCCTCGTCGGACGTGCCGAATCGGTCCTGCGCCTTCTCGACCAGGAACGCGTACATGGAGTTCTCGCCGGTCGGAGTGTAGCCGGCGATGTAGACGGGCCCGCCGTAGTAGAGCTCGCTGCGCTCGACCTCGGCCGGACGCGAGACGAAGGTGCGCCAGATTCCCATGCCGTTCGGCTCGGGGGCCGTCTCGATCCCGATGAGTTTGCGCACGTCGGAGTTCAGCCCATCGGCACCGATGAGGAGGTCGTACACGCCAGCCGACTCGTCGTCGACGAAGACCTCGACGCCGTCGCTCGAGCGCGCATCCAGGCCGGTCACCTTGCGTCCGAAGTGCACGCGCGCGCCGGCGCGCTCGGCGTGTTCGAGCAGGATGCGGGCAAGCTCGGGCCGGGGCATGCCCATGGCCGCGGGGTAGTCGGGTCCGCCCGTCTTGACGTCGGGCAGATTGGCGACGACGGGCGCGTCCGGTCCTGGCGCGCGCAGCGTGAGCCCCTCGAACGGGTACCCGGCGGCTTTGATGTCGTCCCAGGCGCCGAGAGCGTCGAACGCACGCAGCGCATTGCCCTGCAGAGAGATCCCCGAGCCCAGCACGCTCGGTTCGGGCTTCGACTCGAAGAGGTCCACCTCGACTCCGGCCTTGGCGAGCTGGATCGCGGCGGCCAGTCCGACGACGCCGGCGCCGGCGATCGCGGCCTTCGATACTGCGGTCATGTCAGAACCTCCCTGTTCTGTCTGAGTGGAGTGTGTCTAGAGGATGGCGACGGGGTTGATCGGCGAGCCGACCGCGCCGGTGATCGGCAGCGGAGCGGCGGAGAGCAGGAAGCCGTATCGCCCGAGTCTCGCGCACTCGGCGGCGAGGCCGTCGAGGTTCCACATCTCGCCGATGGTGAGACCCATGTTCGGGATGACGACCTGGTGCAGCGGCTGGAAGGCGGGCACGTCGAACTCGTTCGGGCGCACCTCGAATCCCCACGTGTCGGTGGCGATCGCGGCGATCTCGGTGCGATGCAGCCACCCCGCGGTCGTGAGCGAGAGACCCGGCGCAGGCCCGCCCGCGTAGTCGCCCCAGCCCTCGCGGCGTGTCCGCGCGTACTGGCCGGTCCGCACGAGCACGATGTCGCCATGCCCGACGGCGCTCGACGCGCCCTGGGCCGCGATGCAGCCCTCGAGGTCGGCGACCGTGATCGCGTATCCGTCGGGAAGCTCGCCGGTGTCGGGCTGCAGGTGCCGCCCCAGGTCGAGCAGCACGCCTCGCGACACGATGACGGATGCCGCGTGCTCGATGCCCGTCACGAGATCGCCGTCGCTCGTGACGACGTCGCCTGCTCGCCGGCCGTTCCACGCGTTCCCGTGGTCGAAGATGTGGCCGAGGCCGTCCCACTGCGTGGAGCATTGCAGCGGCATCGCGATGACGTCGTCCGCGCCGCCGATGCCGTGCGGGAAACCCTGGTTGCCGCGCTCGGCATCCGTGCCCGTGTCGGTCATCGTGTGGACGGGGTTCGTGCGACGCCGCCAGCCCTTCTGGGGGCCGTCGGTGTCGAAGGCCTGCGCCAGTGAGACGACCGTGCCCTCGCGGACGAGGGCGGCTGCTTCGACGCGCTTGGCCGGATCGATGAAGTTGAGCGTGCCGAGCACATCGTCCTCGCCCCAGCGGCCCCAGTTACGGAACGCCTCGGCGCGCGCGGCGATCTCGGCCGTGGGATCGGTGCGGTCGAGCTCGGCGGGGTTCTCGGTGGGGACGGTCATCGCGCGACCTCCGCGACGCAGCGCACGACCTGCGTGCCCAGGCCCTCGATGGACCCTGTCATGACATCTCCGTCCCGGAGGAACCTCTTCCAATGCTGGCCGTTGCCGGCAGGGCTCCCGGTGAGCAGGAGGTCGCCCGGGAGCAGGGGCATCGTCTGCGACGCTCCGGAGATGAGAGCGGGGATGTCGAACAGGAGGTCGGTGGTGGAGGCATCCTGCATCGCCTCGCCGTTGAGCTCGAGGCGCACGTTGAGGTTCGACGCATCCACGAACGGCGCCGGGACGAGGAGAGGCCCGGTCGGCAGGAAGCCGGGGGCGTTCTTCGCCCGGTACCAGTCCGTGCCGATCTCCTTCATGTCCTTGCGGAAGACGAGGTCGCGCGTGGTGACGTCGTTGACGATCGTGTAGCCGGCGACGTGGTCGAGCGCCTCCTCGCGGCTCACGCGGAACGCCTGGCGGCCGATGACGACCGCGAGCTCGAGCTCCCAGTCGTGCACCTTGCTGTAGCCGGGCAGGGTCAGCGGGACATCGTCGCCGACGACCGCGGCAGGGAGCCCGATGAAGAAGTACGGCTCGCCGCTGCGCTTGCGCTCGTCCATGATGTCCGCCGCGAACGAGCGCGCCTGGTCGGGGGTGCGCGTGCCGTCCTGGGTGAGACCTGCCACGACGAGCTCGATGACGTGCTGGCGGTAGTTGGCCCCCGTCTGCAGCACCTGACGCGGCTCGACCGGTGCCGTGAGCGTCACGTCGGCGAGAGGCATCCATTCGCCATCGCCGTCGGCGAGCGCGGCCAGACGGTCCCAGTCGGGTGCGGCGAGGAAGTCGTTGAGGCCGGAGGCCCCCAGTTCATCGGATCCGAGCGCACGGACCCGGTCTCCCGACAGCAGTCCCAGGCGCACGTCGGCGCCGGCGCGGAAGCGCACCAGCGCGAAGGGTCCGTCGAAGCGTTCGATCGTCATCGTCATCCGTTCTCGCTCATCATCGTGCGAAGTGGTGTCGCGGGCGACCCGGAGTATGGGAGCACCGGATCGCCCGCGATGCTGTCAGCCCTGCCCGTGCTTGGCGTAGGGGTTCAGCAGTGCGTCCTTGATCTCGTCAGGCACGCCTTCCTCTGTCGCGGACGGGCCGTCGGCGGGCGGGAAGGACTCCGTCATCGACATCGGCATCGCGCTGTTGCGATAGAAATTGTTCGACCCCTGCGACGGCTTCCAGGTGTTCGCCTCCCAGTCGGGGACGTAGTTGCGGTAGCCGCCCGTGTTGAGCTCGATGCGCAGGCTCGAGGGCTCGCGGTAGTAGAGGAAGTTCTGCTCGCCGATGCCGTGGATCGACGGGCCGTACTCGATCGGGTAGCCGTTCTCGCCGAGGATGTCTGCGGCGATGAGCAGCTCCTCGCGCGTGTCGACCCAGAACGCGTAGTGGTTGACGCGTCCGGCACGGGTCGAGCCGTCGAGGACGACGCCGAGGTCGTGCGACTTCTCGTTGGTCGTAAGGACCGAGAACACCGAGATCGGTGCCTCGTCGAGGACCGTGCGGGCCATGAAGCGGAAGCCGAGCACGTCGACGTACCACTTCACGAACGCGTCGACGTCGCTGGTGGCCACCGTCACGTGGTCGAGCTGGCGCGGTGCCCCGGCGACCTTGCTCCGCCGCGAGGGGCGGTCGGGGTAGATCGACGCAGCGTCGCCCTCGGTGTCGTGGTGGCGGGTCACGTCCCAGTGCAGGGTCATGCTGTGGCCGAACGGGCCGACGAAACGGTAGGCACGGCCGATGCCGTTGCCCTCGAACCACTCACCCGTGATGCCCGCGGCCTCGATCTTCTCGGCGGCGGCTTCGAGGGCCTCGGCCGACGACGTGCGCCAGGCCATCGTCTCGAGCGAGGGCTCTTCGCCCTTCACCACGACGACGGAGTACTTGTAGTAGTCCCCCCAGCAGCGCAGGTAGACGCGATCGTCCTCGCGGTCGACCTCGATGAGTCCGACCTGGTTGACGTAGAAGTCCACGGATGCCTCGAGGTCCGGCGTCGTGATCGCGACGAACGAGAGGTGGGACAGCAGCTTGATCATCTTCGATCCTTTCCGGCGGGACGGACGTTCCCGACCCTTCTTCCACTATCCGACCTAAGTCCGACATAAGGGAAGCGGATTGCATCGATGCCGGTCATCGACCTCGGTTATGCCGATGCTTCGCCCAGGATCGACGCTGCCACGGCCCGGTCGTGCCGCAGCTCGCCGAGATCGTCCGGGCTCGGTCCCGCGCTCGCATCGGTCGCGCGGCGGAGCGCGAGACGCTCGGGCGCTTCGTAGCGAGGCGGCCGCGTGAGGGCTCCGCCCTCGTCCACGACACGCACCTCGCGGATGCCGGCGATCGGATCGATCTCGACCTCGAGACGTCGATCGCCGAGACCGAGCACGCCGAGCGTCGGCGCGGCGAGCGTCGCCAGCGGCGTCGCGCTCACGGTGACGCTGCGTCCCGACGCCGTCTCCAGCGCCGCGATCACGGCCGCGTCCGAGCCTCGGGCGCAGCCCGCCACGCGCAGATCGGAGCCCGCGACCACACGCGCCCAGCCGACGGCGTCGACGACCGCCGCACGGAATCGACGCCGACCGCCGACCGCGTCGACGAGGACGTGCCGGAACGAAAGGCCATCGACGAGCCCGGCGTCATCGGGGCGGAGCAGCGATCTGTGCGCGACGACGGGGAGATCCGCCTGCGCCAGCACGTCGATCACCGTCTGGTGCGCCGCATCGGCGCGGGCCAGGACGATGGCGGCCGGACGCTCGGCGAGCACGGCGCGAAGGCGATCGATGCGCTCGCGTCCGTCGACGACGCACACGGCACCCGCGGGAGCCGTCGCCCGCTCCGCTCGATCGGGGAGCTGGGAGAGCGCGGCGTCGAACGCCGCATCGTTCAGCCACACGGGCGCGCGGCTCATGACACGCCCCCGTCCCGCACGGCCGCAGCCGCAGCATCCGCCAGAGCGATCGCGAGGCGCGCGTCGGCCTCGAGCTCCTCGAACTCCATCGGCCGCTCGCCGCGGAGGATCTCGGCGAGCGCCCGCCACTCCTCCACATAGCCGTCGGCGTCGTCGAGGGGGAAGCGGACGACGCGGCCCTCCTCGTCACGCACGGTCACGCGCGCGCTTCCAGCGTGCACGAAGGGCGGTGGGAAGTCGACGTGGATGATGTCGTGGGTCGTGACGATGCGCACTCGCCACAGCGTGTCGGCTCCGGCGGGCTGCATCACGGCGGTAAGGCGCACCACGGCTCCGCTCGCCTGGAATCCGATGTCGTATCCGATCGGGGCCAGCGCCCTGGCGAACGTCACGCCCTCGAACTCGGGAAGCAGGTCCCGCACGAGGGGGATGTCGTGGACGGCCAATCCCACGACGAGCTGGCGGACGATGGCGGCCGAGAGCTCTCGATCGTCGGGGTCCACTGGCGGCCGGGCAGGAGGCGTGCCGGCGGACACGGGATCCGAGACGAGATCGTGGTACCTCCCGTTCGGCGCCAGCGAGAGCGTCGCCGAAGCGCTGAGAACGACCGCGGAGCTCGCATTCAGGTGGTGCTTCACTCGGTTCCACGCCGGGTCGAAGAGGTGGTTCGTGCCCACGACGAGCGCGACGTCCGCCGCGGCGCACGCCTCGAGCACGGCATCCAGCTCCTCGGTCGACTCCGCGATCGGCTTCTCGCAGAAGACCGCGCGCTTTCCGGCCCGGACCGCGCGAAGGATCAGGTCGGCATGCGTCTGAGGGGGCGTGCAGATCGCGACGACCTCCACAGCGGGGTCGTCGAGGAGCGGCTGGGCCTCGTCCGACCAGCGCGAACCCGCCCGCGCCGCCAGCTTCTCGGCCCGCCCGCCGCCGGCGTCCGCGACGTGCACGACGCGAAAGTCCTCGGTGAGCGCGCCGAGAGTGGGAAGGTGGAGCGCCCACACGCCAGGTCCCGCTCCGATCACACCAACGCTGTGCATCCGCGCTCCGTTCGTTCGGAGAGAGACCCTACTCGCACTTTGGTGGATCTGAAACATAAGTCGTTGAAGACACCCGCATTTGACGCGCGAAATCTGTCACTTGGGACGAGGGTTGTGTCAATATCAACCATGGCCACCCAATCGACGCTCCGCTTCGGCGCACAGACGGACGAGGTGACGAGCCTTCTCCGAATCGTGAACATGGTGCGCACCGGTGATGCGACCACGCGTCCCGACATCGGTCGCGTGACCGGCCTCGGCCGCGGCGTCGTCGCGCAGCGCGTGGATCAGGCGATGGAGATGGGCTTCCTGAGCGACGGCGAGTACGGGCCGTCGTCGGGCGGTCGCGCGCCGCGCACGCTCCGCTTCCGTTCGGAGCAGGGCCACATCGTCATCTGCGCTCTCGGCGCGCTGCACATCCATGTCGGGCTGTCCGACCTCGACGGCGCCATCATCGACCAGGCGCATCGCGACTGGGAGATCTCCCGCGGCCCCGCGGACACCCTGGATGCGACGCTGGCGATGGTGGACGAGCTCCGCTCGCGCAATGAGAGCGCACCGATCTGGGGCGTCGCGGTCGGCCTCCCCGGCCCCGTGGACTTCGCCTCCGGTCGCCCGGTCGCCCCGCCGATCATGCCGGGCTGGAACGGCTTCGACGTGCGACGGCGGTTCGAGCAGCACTTCGATGCCCCCGTCTGGGTCGACAACGACGTGAACCTGCTGGCCTACGGCGAGCGGGCGCGCCGCCGAGAAGACGACCTCGACCTCATCTACTGCAAGATCGGGTCGGGCATCGGCGCCGGGCTCCTTTCCCGCGGACACATCCACCGGGGCGCGAACGGAGCGGCCGGCGACATCGGCCACGTGCGAGTGGCCGGGTCCGACCTGCAGTGCCGGTGCGGGAAGATCGGATGCCTCGAAGCGGTCGCGGGCGGCTGGGCGCTCACGCGCGACGCGGAGGCCGCCATCGCCGACGGCGCGACCGGCCAGCTCGCACGGCAGTCCGCCGAAGGCGTGCCGCCCACCCCCGAGAACATCTCGCGCGCCGCCGAGAACGGCGATGCCCTCGCGATCTCGCTGATTCAGGCATCCGCTCGCGTCGTCGGGGAGTCGATCGCCGCACTCGTCAACATGTTCAATCCGAGCGTCATCGTGATCGGCGGCGCCGTCGCGGCGGCCGGCGAGGTGTTCCTCGCCGAGGTTCGGCAGCGCGTCTACGAGCTGTCCCTTCCTCTCGCGACGCGAGACCTCAGCATCGTGCAGTCGATCGACGACGTGAGCGAGCCGCTGCGGGGCGGCGTCGAGATGGTCAAGGAGCAGCTGTTCGAGGCGACCTTCCCCCGGTGGTTCGCCCATCGGCAGCCACCGGCTTCGCTCACCGCCTAGCCGAGATACTTCTTCCACTTTTCGACGTAGGCGTGTACCTTCGGGGCTAAAGCCCACGGAAGGTTGTGCAATGACGCTTGCGACCCTGCGCGAGGATGCGCTCTCGGCACGCGCGGACGGATTCGTGCTGCGTCTGTCCCTCCCGTGGATCCGGTCGCTTCCGCTCGCCAGTCTTCTCGACCCCGCTGTCGAGATCGACGGTGTCGACGCCGGCCCGCTCCTCGTGGAGATCGGCGACCGCACGGTCCCCGCCGCCGCACTGGTGCACGAACGCGGCTGGTGGTTCATCCAGGACCGCGTCGCACTGCGGGGGAGGGCACACGTCCCTGCGGGTCCGCGCGCCGTGAGCGTCTCCTTCCGGCTCCTCATTCCCTACCTGCAGGCGGGCCCGGACAGGCCGCTCGCTCTCCCGTTCGCCACCACCCGGACGCTGGTGGCCGACGCGCCCGCCGTGGCCGCCACCGTCTCGCGCGATGTCGCCTGATCCGACAGGAGTGACCATGCCCACCTCTCTCCCCGCCGGCTGGACCCTGTCGGCCAGCGCCTTCAACCTGACCCCCACCGTGATCGAGGCCGAGCGTCCTGCGACCGAGATCGCGGCGTCGCTCATCGCCGACGGACTCGCCACGGACATCGAGGTGGAACTCGGTCAGCTGTGGCGCTCCTTCCCCCAGCCGACCGCCGTGGAGGCTCAGGCATTCCGCGACGACCTGACCGCGCGGGGCGGCCGGGTGAGCATCGTCGGCGGCAGCATCGACGACTGGGCGGGGCCGTCGCGCCGGCGCACCGACGACGAGCGCTTCGACTTCCTCCTCCCCCAGCTGCAGACCGTCGCCGCGCTCGGCGCGACCGGACTGCGTCTGCCGCTCGGGCAGGCCGGACCCGCGCTCCTCGAGCGACTGGTCCCCGTGCTCACGGAGCTCGACATCGTGCTCTTCGAGGAGGCGCAGGGCTCGGGCTCGCCTTCGAACCCGGCCTTCGCACCCGCGTACGACACGCTGGACCGGATCGGCGACCCCCACGTGCGCCTGCTGGTGGACATCAGCATGCTCATGCCCGCGCTGCCCGTCACCTATCTCGACCTCCTCGACCGGTCCGACCTTCCCCGCGTCCTGCTGCGGCGCCTCCGCGAGGACTGGGCCGACCCGGCGACCACGGGCGCGGTCGTCGAGGTGCTCCGATCCGGAGAGGTGCCGCCGAGCATCCACACGCTCTACATGAACCTGCTGGTGCGCTTCGGCCGCAGCCGCATCGATGAGCTCGACCCGGTGCTCCACCTGCTGTCCGCGGCGCACCTGAAGTTCTGGGACCTCGACGATGCTGACGACCGTGTCTCGCAGCCGGTCCGCGACCTGGGAGGCGCCCTGCGCCGCGTGGAGTTCACCGGCACGCTCTGCAGCGAGTGGGGCGGCCAGGAGTGGCTCGACGACGACCCGATCGACGCGACGCGCGCGCACCTCGAGCTCGCGGCATCCGCCCTGTCGGCCGAGGAACGCGTTCCGGCCTGACAGCTGGAGAATGCGCTGCGCCCGCTCGTCGACGGGGCGGCCGTTCGCCGCTGACCGGACAGACGCAGAGGGGCCGGCGCTGATGGCAGCCCCTCGTTCGTCGTTCAGCGGGGCTGCAGGCCAGCCGCGCGGTAGATGTCGTCGACGACCCGCATCGTGCCGACGGCACGCCCCGCGTCGAGGACGCTCGGAGATCCGTCGGAGAGGACCGCGGAGAGGTGCTCGAGCTGGCGGACGTAGCTGTTCTCGCCCTCGGCGGCACGCTCGTGGACGACGATCCGGTCGCCGGCGACGACCGATAGGGTCGCGCCCCACTGGGGCACGACGACGCTGGTGGCCTCGAGCGTTGCCTCCACACCGGTGGCGCGGAGGCGCATGGCGCCCTTGTCGTCGCCGAGGAACGACGACCGCATTCGCGCTGGAACACCACCGGGGAGCTCGAGTACGGCGTCGGTCTGAAGGTCGATGCGCGGGTCGGCCGGGTAGCGCTCCGCGGTCGCGCTCACCACGCGAGGCTCGCCCCAGGCTGCGCGCAGCAGGTCGGCGGCGTAGCAGCCGACGTCCATCACTGCCCCGCCGGCGAGATCGCCGTCGAGCCGAATGTTGCCGGGCTGGACGACGAAGTGAGGGATGCTGAAGTCGATCTCCACGTCGCGGATCGGTCCGAGAACACCCGAGGCGATGACCTCGAGCAGCCGCAGGGTGAAGCCGTGTAGCCGGTAGTGGAAGCCGACGAACGCCCGTCGGCCCGCCGCCGCCGCGGCGTCCGCGATCCGCCGGGCACCCGCTTCGTTTGCCGACAGCGGCTTCTCGCACAGCACGTGTTTGCCCGCCTCGAGCGCGCGCACGGCCCACTCCGCGTGCACGATCGGTGGAAGCGCTAGGTAGACCAGATCGATCTCGGGATGGGCGAGGATCGCCTCGTAGCCGCCCGAGATGGGCAGATCGAGCCGTTCCGCAAACGCGCGCGCGCGGCCGGGATCCCGGGCACCGATCGCCAGGACCTCGACGCCGTCCACCTCGCGGGCGGGGATGACCATCGCCCGTTCGGCGATTCCCCCGGCGCCGAGAATCCCCGCCTTCATACTCACCCCTCGTGGTTGTAGTACGGCCAGGGCAGGAACCGGCGCTCGCCGCGGCGGTCTGGCCCGTTCAGGGTGATCTCACCGGTCGCGGCCCACTCCACGCCCCGAGGGAACATGCGGATGAACTCGATGCGACGGAACGTGTCGATGTCGTGCCCGATCGTGATCGTGAACGACCGGCCGGCGCCGTACTCGTTTATCCACGCGATCGGCTGATCGGTGTTCATGCCCGGCAGGTCGGCGATGCCGCTCTCGGGAATGGCGACCGGGTAGTGCGACATCGGCCACATCGGCGCTTTCTCGTACGACTCGAGGTCGTCGAAGGTCGTGAGCAGCACCTGTGCTCCCTCGGCGATCTCGACCCCGGTGAGGATGTCGTCGCCCGTGACGGTCCAGCGCGCGCTGATGCCCTCGGTGATCGGATGCCGCGGCTCGACGGTGTCGAGCTGCGCCTCGCCCCACGGCCGCGGCCGCAGCCCGCCGGCGACGGTCAGTCGCGAGCCGCGCATGACGTTGTACTCCTCGGGGTAGCCCCAGTCGTCCTCCTGCGCGGCGGAGCCGTGGAACCACACGATTCCCTTGCCGTCGTCGTGAACGAACTTCAGGAGCGCGGCATCCGTCTCCGCCCCGAAACCGACCGCCTTCTCGTGATAGCCGTCGCGACCCTCGAAGACGACGATCACGACGTCGTACTTGTCGATGATCTCGGCGCCCAGGCCGCGGGGGTCTTCGATGACGCGGACCTTGAAGCGTCCGGTGTCCTCCAGCAGCGTCGTCAGCCACTGGTTGTGCTGGCGGAAGCTGCGGTGCTCGTTGTCGTGCTCACGGGTCATATGCCCGGACAGGATGAGGACGTTCAGCACGTCTGTCATGGAATGTTCCCTACTTGGTGGAGAAGGCGGCGTCGAAGGCGGCGGCGGGCGGGGTGATGGCGTTGAGCTTGCGGACGAAGGCGAGGGCTTCGGGAGCGCCGTCGAGGCGGTCCATGCCGGCGTCCTCCCACTCCACCGACGTCGGGCCGGTGTAGCCGATCGCGTTGAGCGCACGGAACAGCGGCTCCCACGGCACCGCCCCGTGCCCGGTGGACACGAACGTCCACCCGCGGCGCGGGTTGGCCCACGGCAGGTGCGAGCCGAGCACCCCGTTGCGGCCGTCGAGGTTGGTGATGGACTCCTTCACATGCACGTGGAAGATGTGGTCGGCGAAGTCCAGCACGAACGCCACCGGGTCCAGCTGCTGCCACATGAAATGCGACGGGTCGAAGTTCAGCCCGAACGACTCGCGGTGCCCGATCGCCTCGAGCGTGCGC
>NZ_JSYE01000058.1:0-26538 GCF_054824025.1 Microbacterium sp. HJ5 | reverse complement strand
GGCGCGGGTGCGGGTGCGGGCGGGGCTGGGGGTGCGGGCGCGGGTGGGGTGTGCTCCCCGCAGGACGCCGACGCGCCGCGCCGCACGCTCCCCCAGCGGCAGGCCGACGCGCTCGCGCTGCTGGCGTCGCACATGCTCGGCTGCGGGTCGAGCGACCGGCCGATCGAGGGCGCGACCGTCGTGGTGCGGGTATCGCTCGACGATCTGCAGTCCGGTTCGGGGAGCGCCACGATCGACGGCATCGACCAGCCCGTCTCAATCGGGATGGTCCGCCGCATGGCGGCGTCGGGCGGCGTGATCCCGTGTGTGCTCGGCGGAGACAGCGAGATCCTCGACTGGGGCCGCCGCAAGCGCCTCTTCACCCCGGCGCAGCGGCTCGCCCTCGCCGAACGCGACGGCGGCTGCGCGATGTGCGGGCTGCCACCCGGCATGACGAAGGCCCATCACCTCAGATGGTGGGCGAGGGATGCCGGTCCCACCGATGTCGACAACGGCATCCTGCTCTGCGAGACCTGTCACCATCGCATCCACGACAACGGGTGGGAGATAGAGATCGAAGGCCGCGGAGTCGATGCCCGGGTGTGGTTCATCCCACCCGCCCACGTCGATCGTGACCGCACGCCCCGGTTGGGCGGCAGGGCGCGCTTCTCCTTCGTCGCGTAGCGGTCCCGCGCACCCGCGTGCCCGCGTTGCCGCACGCCCACGTTGCCGCACGCCCGCGTTGCCGCACGCCCGCACGCCCGCGTGGCCGCGCGCCCAGTTCCTGACCCCGCGCCCGGCCACCCAGCTCACGCCGCCGCGCGGCCGCACGCCAGCACCCATGTCCCCCGCCGGGTCTACCCTGACCCCATGGATGCGGCCGGCACCACCTCCGACCTGCGCATCGTCCCCGCCAACGAAGCGAGCTGGGACGACCTGCAGGCCATCCTCACCGGCGTCGCCGGGCAGTGCCAATGCCAGCGCCAACGCCTCGGCGACCGCGACTGGTGGTACATGCCCGTCACCGAACGCGCCGCCATCCTCCGCGAGGAGACCCACTGCGGCGACCCGCGCGCGACCGAGACGATCGGCATCGTCGCCTACCAGGGCGACGAACCCGTCGCGTGGTGCGCCGTCGACCGGCGCGGCGTCTACGGCCGCCTGCGCGGCTCCCCCGTCCCGTGGAAGGGCCGCAGCGAAGACAAAAACGACGACACGGTGTGGGCCATCGCCTGCATGATCGTCCGCAAGGGCCACCGTCACGCGGGCCTCACATACCCGCTCGTCGCCGCCGCCGTCGACCACGCCCGCGCACGCGGCGCCGCGGCGATCGAGGGCTATCCCCTCCTCACCCACGGCAGCCACGTCATCTGGGACGAGATGAATGTCGGTCCCCTCGGCCCCTTCCTCGCGGCCGGATTCCGCGAGGTCAGCCACCCCACCAAGCGCCGCGTCGTCATGCGCCTCGAGCTCTGACGCGGCGTTTCACCCGATTTGGGTGACGCCGCCTCCCCCACCCTGCAGAACGATGAAGTCGCCAGAGATCACCCTCGCCGATCTCACCGTTCCGAAGGGAATCGACACCTATGTCCGACACGCAGCGCACCGGGTGGGCCGGCTGGGCCGTCTTCGCCGGCATCGTCATGATCATCGCCGGCGCATTGAGCGCCCTCAACGGCCTCCAGGCCATCCTCGCCCCCGTCGACAAGTGGGCCATCTCCGCCGAGGCGGGAACGTTCCTCTTCGACGTCGAGGTCTGGGGCTGGTGGCACCTGATCCTCGGCCTCGCCATCGTCCTCATCGGCATCTTCGTGCTCCGAGGCGCCACGTTCGCCCGCGTCATCGCGGTCATCCTGGTCGCTCTCAACGCCATCAGCCAGCTCGCGTTCTTCAGCGTGCAGCCCTGGTGGTCGCTCATCGTCATCGCGCTCGACGTCATCGTCATCTACGCGCTGACGGTCCACGGTCGGGAGCTCAAGGAGAGCTGACCCACCGTCCCCACCACGTGAAGGGCGCCGTACCAAGCCAGGGGTACGGTGCCCTTCACTTTTGCGTGCGCGCGCGGACCTGCGGCATCCCACCCCCGAACCCCTCACGCCTGTCCGGTTTCCGCCGGCAGAGAATCTCTTGCGTTCAAGTCTTGAAACCGCTCCCACGATTTGGTTACAGTCCTGTAAGTAGGCGGCAGACCTGCCGCGCGACCCCTCGACGAAGAGAGGCTTTCCGCATGACCACCCCCACCCGCAGCCGCACCAGGACACGGCTCGCCGCCGTCGTCACCGGGGCGGCGCTCATCGCCGGAGCACTCGCCGCCGCCCCGGCCGCCGCCGCACCTCCGCGCGCGGTCGACCCGTTCGACCCCGACCTCGGACCCAACGTCACCGTCTACAGCCCCGACACCCCCGTCGACCAGATCGAGGCCGAGCTCGACGCCCTCGCCGACCAGCAGCGCAACGCCGAGATGAGCACGGTCCGCAAGGCGATCCTGTTCGAGCCCGGCCAGTACGGCACCGCCGAGAACCCCCTGCAGTTCGACGTCGGCTACTACACCGAGGTCGCCGGGCTCGGGGCATCCCCCACCGACGTCGACGTCAACGGATCGATCGAGGTCTACAACCGCTGCCTCGCCGACGGCGGCACCGGCAACTGCATCGCCCTCGTCAACTTCTGGCGCACCATCTCGAACCTCTCGCTGCAGGTCAACAGCCTCGGCGATGACGGATGCCGCGGCTCCGCCAACTTCTGGGCCGTCTCGCAGGCCGTCTCGATGCGCCGCCTCGACATCTCGGGCGCGAACCTGTCGCTCATGGACTACTGCACCGCCGGTCCGCAGTATGCCAGCGGCGGCTTCATCGCCGACTCGCGCCTGCCCTTCGTGATCAGCGGCTCGCAGCAGCAGTGGCTCACCCGCAACAGCGAGGTCGCCGGCTGGTCGAACGGCGTGTGGAACCAGGTCTTCGCCGGCGTCGTGGGCGCCCCCGACGACGCGGCCTTCCCGAACCCGCCGTACACGACGTTCGATGAGACGCCGCTCACGCGCGAGAAGCCGTACCTGTACATCGACGACGAGGGTCGCTACAACGTCCGCGTCCCCGAGGCGCAGACCGACACCCGCGGTGTCAGCTGGGCCGACGGCATGACGCCGGGGCGCAGCATCCCGATCACCGACTTCTTCATCGCGAAGCCCGGCGACTCGGTGAAGGACATCAACAACGCCCTCGCGCGCGGTCAGCACCTGCTGCTCACCCCCGGCGTGTACGACATCGCCCAGACGATCGACGTCAAGCGCGCCGACACCGTCGTGCTCGGCCTCGGCCACGCGACCCTCACGG
Source organism: Microbacterium sp. HJ5 (assembly GCF_054824025.1). Lineage (NCBI taxonomy): Bacteria > Bacillati > Actinomycetota > Actinomycetes > Micrococcales > Microbacteriaceae > Microbacterium > Microbacterium sp. HJ5. The sequence goes on along the minus strand of NZ_JSYE01000058.1, from coordinate 23,227 downwards.
CCGTGGGCGGTGCGGTTCCGCTCGAGGTGAAGGATGCCGCGGGCATCGTCATCGCCGGAGTCACCATCGACGCCGGCACCGAGCTCTCCCCCGTGCTGCTGCGCGTCGGCAAGGCGAACGGCGGCAAGAAGCTCGACCCGGCCAACCCGATCACGCTCAGCGACGTGTACTTCCGCGTCGGCGGCCCGCACATCGGAAAGACGACCACCGCGCTCGAGGTCAACGCCGACGACGTGCTCATCGACCACACGTGGGTGTGGCGCGGCGATCACGGCGTCGAGGGCTTCGACCCGACCGACGGCGTCAACGGCGACAACGAGCGCTGGGCGACCAACACCGGCACCAACGGCGTCATCGTCAACGGCGACGACGTCACCGCGACGGGCCTGTTCGTCGAGCACTTCCAGAAGTACAACACCCTCTGGAAGGGCGAGAACGGGCGCGTGATCCTGTACCAGAACGAGCTGCCGTACGACCCGCCGACGCAGGCCGACTGGACCCAGCCCGACGGCACGCTCGGCTACCCGGGCTACGTGGTCGACGCGAACGTCAAGACGCACAGCCTCGCGGGCGCAGGCGTCTACGTGTTCAACCAGAACAACCCGTCGATCATCACGGAGAAGGGCTTCTCGGTCCCCGAGACGCCGGGCGTGAAGCTGCACCACATCATGACGGTCAACCTCAGCGCCGGCACGATCCAGCACGTCGTGAACGGCGTCGGCGGCCAGGCCGACAACACCAACACCGGAACCCCGCAGTACATCGTGGACTACCCCACGCCGTAGAACCCCCCGAATCGGATGCCCCGTCCCGACGCGCCGCGAGCCGCCGGGGCGGGGCATCCGTCGCTCGCGCCCTCCCCACGACCATAGGATCGAGCGCATGTCCCTCGCCTCCGACCGAGACCGCACACGCCACCCCGGCGCGCGCGACCGGCCCCACGACCCGCTCGGCCGTCCCCGCGACCTCTCCAAGCCGCTGCCGGCGGCCCTCAGCTGGGCCGTGCTCCTCGCGTTCGCCGCGGCGTCCGCGATCGCCTACGTCGTCCTCGACCTGCCGTGGTGGCTCCCCGCCCTGTACGCCGTCACCAGCATCCTCGCCTTCGCCGCGTACGGGCTCGACAAGCGCGCCGCGCGGCGCAACGGGCAGCGCGTGTCCGAGCAGGCCCTCCTCACGCTGGGCCTCGTCGGAGGCTGGCCGGGCGCGCTCGTCGCCCAGCAGGTCTTCCGGCACAAGACGCGCAAGCGCACCTTCCGTCGCGCGTTCTGGCGCACCGTGGTCCTGAACGTCCTGCTCGTCGCAGCGTTCCTCACGCTCGCGACGCTGCGCGGGTGGGATCTCGAGCCGGCGTGGCTCACCGACCTGCCCGGTCAGTGGGCCCAGCTGCTGAAGCAGATCTAGCCGACCCCGCTCACCACAGCGGGTGGATGGCCGCCCGCAGGTCGCGGTCGTACACGCGCCGCACGACCTCGTCGAAGGTCTCCACGTCGAACCCACTCTCGAGCAGCGCCGCCGCATCCGCGTTCGCGGTGGCCTGACGCACGTTCCGCGCGCCCGGGATCACGCTCGTCACGCCGGGGCGCGAAGCGATCCACGCGAGCGTCGCAGCGGGCAGCGACACTCCCTCGGGCAGCGCAGCAGCGAGCTCGGCCGCAGCCTCGAGGCCCACGGCGTAGTCCACACCCGAGAACGTCTCGCCCCGGTCGAACGCCTCGCCCTGGCGGTTGTAGGTGCGGTGGTCGTTCTCGGCGAACGTGGTCGCCGCCGTGTACTTCCCCGACAGCAGCCCCGACGCCAGCGGCACGCGCGCGAAGATCGCGACGCCCGCCGCCTCGGCTGCGGGGAGCACCTCGTCGAGCGGCTTGAGCCGGAACGGGTTGAAGATGATCTGCACGTTCGTCACGTTCGGCCGCGCGATCGCGGCGAGCGCCTGCGCGGTCGTCTCGACCGAGACGCCGTACGCGGCGATCGTGCCGTCGTCGACGAGAGCATCCAGCGCCTCGTACGTCGCGTCGTCGTCGATCACGGCCGACGGCGGGCAGTGCAACTGCACGAGATCCAGCGTGTCGACCCCGAGGTTGGTGCGCGACCGGTCGGTCCACGCCCGGAAGTTCTCAGGCGTGTAGTTCGACGGCTCCTGCGGCATCCGCCGGCCCATCTTCGTCGCGACGACGATGCCGTGACCGGGCCGCCCGGCGAGGAAGCGGCCGATGATCGACTCGCTGCGCCCGTCGCCGTAGACGTCGGCGGTGTCGAACAGCGTCACGCCCTGGTCGGCGGATGCCGCGAGCACGGCCGTCGCGTCGTCCTCACTGACCGCGCCCCAGTCGGCGCCGAGCTGCCACGTTCCGAGGCCGACCGCCGAGACCTGGCGTCCGGTGCGGCCGAGGGGGCGCTTGTGCATGAGGATCCTTTCGACACGACGACGACCCGCGATCAGGGGCCGCCGCGATCCAGCATGCCAGTTCCCCGAGGGGTCACGGGTTGATGACGACCGGCGTCCCGTACGGCAGCGCGGCGAGCTTGCCGATCGCCTCGGGCCCCAGCCGGATGCATCCGTTCGAGATCGGCCCGGAGCGCTCGTCGTGATAGTGGAACGCCGTGATCGCGGCATCCGCTCCCCCGAACCCGTCGAGGGTGGGCGACTGCACCGACAGGTAGACGATCGGATGCCCGCGCGTGTACCAGTACTCCGGAACGACGGCTCGGTGCATGATGAACGCGCGGCCGAGCGGCGTGGGCGTGACGTCGGTCCCCCACCCGAAGTCGGTGGCGATAAGCTCGGCCGTGCCGCCGCGCACGATGTCGACGGTGCGCCCCGAGATGCTCACCTCGACCACGACGTCGGACGGCGCGAGCTGCACGTCCTGCACCCGCATCCACCCGCTGACCTGCGTCGGATCGCCCTTCGACGGCACGGCCTGACGCCCGGTGAGGAGCACCTTCACCCAGTGGTCCTGCTTCTCGACGACCGGCACGGTGGTGCCGTCGTACGTGTACTCACGGGGGAGGTAGGCGACCGGGCTCGCCGTCGGATCCGCCCACACCGGCGCCCCGGCTCCCGCCACGGCGACCGCCGTCTCGCCCACCGGCGTCGCGAACCGGTCGTCGTCGACCGGCAGGCCCGGGATGACCGCGAACACGTTGACCTGCGGCAGAGTGCCCACGTCGTACGTCGCGGTGTTCGCGGGGAACCCCGTCGGCGTCGGAGTCGGGGTGGGTGTCGGGGTCGGTGTCGGCGTGGGGGTGCTGGTCGCGGTGGGCGAGGGAGCGGATGCCGCGGGCCCGGCCTGCGGGCTCACGATCACGGCGACCGCGATCCCGGCCGCGGCGAGCGCCGCGACGCCGCCCACGATCCACGCCCGCCGGGCGCGCCTGCGGCGCATCGCCGGCGGCGACGCGGGCTCGGCGACGCCCGCGTCGGCGTCGGCGGTGTCACCCATCCCCGTCCGCGTGCCCTGCGATGGCGCATCCCCCATGCATCAATGGTCGACGCGGGCGACGGATGCCGCAACTCGGCGCCCCCTCACGGGCGACGACCCGCCGTCAGCCCTCGCGATGCCGCGCCGCGATCGCCTTCTCGCGCCCGAGCGCGACGACCGCGTCGGCGCCGACGAGCGCCACCGCGGTGAGCAGGTACACGAGCACATCGCGGCCGTCGAACACCGTGCCGAGCGCCAGGGTCGCCGGCGGGAACACCGCCCCGAGCGCGAGTGGGATGCCGGTGAGCTGGAACAGCTCGATGGCGACGCACCACAGCGCCGCGATCCCCCCGACGGTGAGCGGCTGCAGACGCGGCCCGACGATGACGACCGCGAGGTACACCGCTCCCGCGTACAGCGCGTCACCGACGATGTCGGTCGCCGCGGTGTCGGGGAGCAGCGCGTGGACGCCCACACCCGCGGCGATCACGATCACCAGGAGCGCGATCGCGATGGCACGGCGCGACGGGCGGCGCGAGGCGGGGGGAACCATGAGTCGATTCTTCCCGATCCCCGGCGGTCGCGAGCGCACTGCCCCGGAGACGGCGAAAGGGCCGGCCTTCCGGCCGACCCTTTCGCTTCTGTCGGGATGACAGGATTTGAACCTGCGACCCCTTGACCCCCAGTCAAGTGCGCTACCAAGCTGCGCCACATCCCGATGCCCGGACCTGCGCCCGGACAACTCCCCTATCCTACCCGCTCGCCGGACCGCTCGCGAACGCGACCACCGCCTCGCGCGTGTCGCACCCGCCGGGTAGCGTCGCCGCATGGCTCAGATCACCATCGAACCGGCCACGCCCGCGCGCTTCGACGATGCGCAGCATGCGCTCACCGGCGGCGGCGACGGACGCAGCTGCCAGTGCCAGTGGTGGACTCTCACGAACGCACGGTTCCAGGCGCTCTCGACCGAAGAGCGCGAGCAGCTCCTGCGCGACGAGATCGCGGCGGGGCCTCCCCCGGCGCTCATCGCCTACGTCGACGGCGAACCCGCCGGATGGGTGCGCGTCGGACCGCGCACCGCGCAGGTGCGCCTCTCCCGCACGAGGAACTACGCGTCGAGCACCGAAGAGCCGTGGGACGACGACGACGTCTGGGCGGTCAGCTGCTTCGTCGTGCGCAGAGAGCACCGCGGCGCCGGCCTCAACGCCCGCCTGCTCGCCGCGGCGGTCGACTTCGCGCGCGAGGGCGGCGCACGCGTGATCGAGGCGTACCCCGTCGACCCCGGCGCCGGGAGCCGCAAGTCGGCGAACGAGCTCTACCACGGCACGGTGTCGACGTTCGCGGCCGCCGGCTTCCGCGAGGTCGCACGGCCTCGCCCCGACGTCGCGGTCGTCTCTCTCGCCGTCCGCGCATGAGCCGTTCCGCGCATATTTCCCCCCGCGACGCCGCCATGCAGGGCCCGCGTGCGACGATGGTGGTCGCCGCGCATCCGAGGAGGACAATGCCGCAGCTTCTGGTGGGTTTCATCCCGTACATCGCCGTGTCGGCGGTGCACGTCCTCGCGCTCGCGCTCGGATCCCACGACGCGGCCGACTCCACCAAGCTGATGCTGATGCCGTTCCTCGCGCTCGCCGTCGTGTGGACAGCCAACCGCTCGTGGACGCCGGCGCACACCGTCCTCATGGTCGCCCTCGCCCTGTCGTGGATCGGCGACGGCGCCGGGCCCCTTCTCTCGTGGCTGCCGACCGTGCCGATGATGCTGCTGTTCTTCGGTCTCGCCCACCTCTGCTACCTGTGGCTGTTCTGGCGCGTGCTCCCGGTGCGCCGGGTGCCGTGGTGGGCGTCGATCTACCTCGTCTGGTACGCCGCCCTGCTGGTCGTTCTCTGGCCGAGCCTGGGCTCGCTGCTCGTGCCCGTTGCGCTGTACGGCATCATTCTCGGGGCGACGGCCGTCGGAGCAGCCCGCTGTCACCCGCTCATCGCGTGGGGCGGCGCCTTCTTCCTCGCGTCAGACTCGGTGCTCGCATTCCGGCTCTTCACGCCCGACGCGCTGCCCGACTGGTCGAGCCCGCTCGTGATGGCGACGTACTGCCTCGCACAGGGACTCATCTCGGCCGGCGTCGTCGTCTCGGCTCGCCCTCGCACGGCCGGTCGCGACGACGCCGCGGCGAGCGAGGCGAGAGCAGCACGATGACGGATGCCTCGGCCCGCGTCGATGCGTGGCTGTGGGCGGTCCGGGTGTACAAGACGCGGTCCGCCGCCACGACGGCATGCCGCGCGGGGCATGTGCGGGTCAACGGCGAGCGGGTGAAGGCCGCGCAGCCCGTGAAGCCGGGAGACGAACTGCGCGTGCGCATCAGCGGCTTCGACCGCATCCTCGTCGTCAAGCAGCCGATCTCGAAGCGCGTGGGCGCCGCGGTGGCCGCCGAGGCCGTCGACGACCGCACGCCTCCTCCACCGCCGCGCGAGCTGACGGCGTTCGTCCCGGTGCGCGATCGCGGCGCTGGGCGTCCGACCAAGCGCGAGCGCCGCGACATCGACCGTCTCCGCGGCCGCGACTGACCGGGCGAACCCCTCAGTCCGCGCCCTCCGCGGCGTCGAAGAGGTCGAGCAGCCACCGCGTGCCATGCACGCGGGCACCGGCATCCGTCGCCCTCGCGCTCAGCTCGCGATCGCTCGTGACGACCGACACGGCCCGTCCGCCGGCCACAAGTCGCCTCACCTGGGCGACGATCTCGTCGTCACCGGATGCCGCGGCCCGCACCACCTCGATGCCGGCGGCGTCTCCTGCGGCCCGCGCCTGCCCCTCGAGCACGACCACCCACTCGGGGAACCACACGTCCTCCTCGAGGTCCAGCGCGGTCGCGGGAACGCCGGTGCGCGAGAAGTCGTGGATCCGGCCGATCACGCGGCTGGTCGCCCCCGCACGGTCGCGCCACCACCCGTCGGGCACCGAGCCGACGACGTTCGCGGCGTCGACGAGGACGGCCGGACGCACCGCGAGGAGGGCGCGCAGTCGGTCCCATGACGACGCGAATCCGGGGTGGAGCGGATGCCTCGCCACCTCCTCCACAGGCACCCAGGCCAATTCCCGGCTTTCGGGGTCGCTGATGGTCGGCTCGAACGGCACGACCACGTCTCCGATGAGCGTCGTGTACGTCCAGTAGCCGAGGTCGAGCACCGAGAGGAGGCGCGGCCGGATCGCGGCATCCGGGACCCCCGCCTCTTCGGCTGCCTCACGCAGCGCGCCGTCGCACGCGGACTCGCCCTCATGCCGCGCCCCGCCGGGGAGCGCCCACGTGTCCCCGAAGTGGCTCCAGGACACGCGGTGCTGGAGCAGGACGCCGCGTTCGGCGTCGAGGGCGAGCAGCCCGGCGGCACCGAATCGGCCCCAGTAGCGCTCGCCCGTCGGAGCGATCACCCAGGCGTCGCCGGAGTCGCGCGGGCCGGACGGGCGCCGGGGCTCACCGGGGGCCGGAGGTTCGATCGTCACCCTGCCACCCTTCCACAGGTGTGCGCAGACGGCCCCGGGCGCGACAGTCCGTGACGTAGCGTCGGGACCCGACCGACGAGGGTCGCACACGAGAGGACACCATGCACATCCACGGCACCGTCTATGCCAACCCCGCCTTCCACACCGAGGCGGCCTACGAGTTCCGGATGATGCGCAGCCGACGCGTCCTCTGGCCGTTCCTCGGCTTCGGGGCCTTCCTGCTGAGCACGTTCTGGGCGTACCTCTACGCGCCGCCGTGGATCGAGGCGGTGACGAGCACCGTGCGCGAGGCGATCTTCATGCTCGCGCTCGTCCCGCTGGTCACCGCCGGGATCGGCGTCGCCACGCACGTGCTCGGCGTCCGGCCGTCTGCGAGGCGCTGGCGGGGTCTGCTCGCCGACGGGAGCATCGTGCGCGACGCGCGTGAGCACCCGGAGGTGCTCGCGCGGTTCGGACCTCGCGCCGATCCGCGCGAGGTCTGGGCTGCGCTGGCAGCCGCCGGCGCTCCTGCCGCCGCCGCTACCGCTGCCGCCGCTCCCGCACCCGCATGTTGATCACGATCGGCGTGCCCTCGAAGCCGTACAGCTCGCGCAGGCGACGCTGCACGAACCGCCGGTAGCCGGGGTCGAGGAATCCGGTCGTGAACAGCACGAAGGTCGGCGGACGCGTGGAGGCCTGCGTGCCGAAGAGGATGCGGGGCTGCTTGCCGCCGCGCACCGGGTGGGGGTGCTCGTTGACGAGCTCCGACAGGAACGCGTTGAACTTGCCCGTCGGGATGCGCTGATCCCACGACTCGAGCGCGGTCTCCAGCGCCGGGACGAGCTTGTCGAGGTGACGACCGGTCCGCGCGGAGATGTTCACGCGCGGCGCCCACGCGACATGCGCGAGGTCCTGCTCGATCTCGCGCTCGAGGTAGCGGCGGCGCTCGATGTCCTCGTACTCGGGCGTGTTGAGGAGGTCCCACTTGTTGTACGCGAGCACGAGCGCACGGCCCGACTCGAGCACCAGGTCGATGATGCGGACGTCCTGCTCGCTGATCGGCTCGCTCACGTCGAGCACGACCACCGCGACCTCGGCCTTCTCGAGAGCGGCCGACGTGCGCAGCGACGCGTAGAAGTCGGCGCCCTGCTGCAGATGCACACGACGACGGATGCCGGCGGTGTCGACGAAGCGCCACAGCTTGCCGCCGACCTCGACGACCTCGTCGACAGGGTCGCGCGTGGTGCCCGCGAGGTCGTTCACGACGACCCGCTCCTCGCCCGCCGCCTTGTTCAGCAGCGACGACTTGCCGACGTTCGGCCGGCCGAGGATCGCGACGCGGCGCGGGCCGCCGATCTCGTGCTTGGCGACGGCCGAGACCTCGGGGAGCACCTTCATGATCTCGTCGAGCAGATCGGCCACACCGCGGCCGTGGATCGCCGACACGGGGTACGGCTCGCCGAGTCCGAGGTTCCACAGCGCGGCGGCCTCCGGCTCCTGCCGGGAGTCGTCGATCTTGTTGGCGACGAGGAAGACGGGCTTGCCGCTCCTGCGCAGCAGCTTCACGACGTGCTCGTCGGTCGACGTGGCGCCGACCATCGCGTCGACCACGAACAGCACGACGTCGCACAGGTCGATCGCGACCTCGGCCTGCGCCGCGACGGAGCGGTCGATGCCCTTCGCGTCGGGCTCCCACCCGCCGGTGTCGACGAGCGAGAACCGGCGGTCCATCCACTCGGCCTTGTAGGTCACGCGGTCGCGGGTGACGCCGGGCGTGTCCTCGACGACGGCCTCGCGGCGCCCGAGGATGCGGTTCACGAGCGCGGACTTGCCGACGTTCGGGCGGCCCACGATCGCGACGACCGGCAGCGCCGGGAGGTACTCGATGCCGTCCTCGCCGAGGGCGAGACCCTCGAGCAGCGCGGCATCGTCCTCGTCGAGCTCGTAGTCCTCGAGGCCGGCGCGCAGCGCGGCGGCCCGCTGTTCGGCGAGCTCCTCGTCGAGGTCGGCGAGGTTCTCGGCGAGGTGGTCCTCGCCGCCCTCGTACTCTTCGGCGCCCTGGGCGTCAGAAGCCTCGCGGGCGTCGGAGGCCCCGCTGTTGTCAGATGCCCCGCGGCTGTCAGATGACATCGGGCGCTCCCGTCTGTGCAGGCACGTTCGTGCGGATGACCTGGATCACGGCGTCCACGGTCTGGTCGAAATCGAGGTGCGTCGAGTCGACCACCTCGACGCCCGGAGCGGCGGTGAGGAAGTCGACGACGGCAGAGTCCGACGCGTCGCGTCGGTGGAGGGCCGCGGCGACGGCCGCGGCATCCTGCGAGGTCAGCTCGGCGCTGCGGCGCGCGGCCCGCACCTCCGGGGCGGCGGTCAGCAGGATGCGCACCGGCGCGTCCGGCGCGACGACCGTGGTGATGTCGCGTCCTTCGACGACGACGCCGGCGCGACCCGAGGCCGCGACGAGGGTCCGGAAGAGCGCGTTCACCGACTGGCGCACCGCCGGCACGCGCGCGACGCCGCTGACGGCCTCGGACACGCGGGGGTCGCGGATCGCATCGGTCACGTCGACCTGACCCACGCGCACCCAGCGCTCGTCGGGATCGAGCGAGATCGCGTAGTCGAAGTCACCCATCACGTCGACGACCGAGGTCGAGTCCGACGTGTCGGTCCCGCGGTCGAGCGCGAGCCAGGCGAGCGCACGGTAGGCGGCGCCCGTGTCGAGGAAGCCGAAGCCGAGACGGCGGGCGACCTGCTGCGACACGCTGGACTTGCCGCTCCCGGCGGGACCGTCGATCGCGACGATCACGGTCTCGGATGCCGGCTCGGGCGCGACCGGGGTCGCCGGCGCGACCGCGTGGGGCGAGGGGTCAGTCATTGGTGGTGCTCGCAATCTTCCAGCCGCGGGACTCGAGGCCCTCCACGGCACGTCGTACGGCGCCGGGGACGACGCTGATCTCGGCCAGTCCGAACTGCGCGCCCGGCGAGTGCTCGAGGCGCAGGTCCTCGACGTTCACCTCGAGCTCGCCGAGCTCGCCGAAGAGGCGGCCGAGCTGTCCGGGGGTGTCGTCGACCATGACGACGACCTGCTCGAAGCGGCGGTTCTGACCGTGCTTGCCGGGGAGTCTCTCGACGCCCTCGTTGCCGCGGCGGATCGTGTCGGCGACGGTGCGGCGCGCGCCCGGCGCGTCGGGGCTGCGCAGCGCGTCGGCGACCGACGTCAGGTCGGCGGCGAGCGCGTCGAGCACGTCGACGACGGGCGCCGCGTTCGCACCGAGGATCTGCACCCACAGCTCGGGAGCGGATGCCGCGATGCGGGTCGTATCACGCACGCCCTGGCCCGCGAGACCGAGCGAGCCCTCGGGCGCGTCCACGAAGCGCCCCGCGAGCAGGCTGGCGACGAGCTGCGGCACGTGCGACACGAGGGCGACCGACCGGTCGTGGTCCTCGGGGCTCATCTCGATGGGCATGGCGCCGAGGTCGAGCGCGAGTCCCTCGACGAGCGCCAAGTCGGCGGCCGTGGTCTCGCCATCGCGGCAGACGACCCACGGCCGGCCGATGAAGATGTCGGCGCGGGCCGAGATCGCTCCCCCGCGCTCGCGTCCGGCGAGCGGATGCGAGCCGATGTAGTGCGTGAGGTCGACGCCGCGCTCGCGCAGGGTACGCAGCGGCTCGAGCTTGACGCTCGCGACATCGGTCACCACGGCGCCGGGGTAGCGCGTGAGCTCGCGCTCGATGACGTCGGCGACGACGTCCGGCGGGACGGCGACGACGATCAGCGAGGGCTCGTCCGTCTCGCCGGCGCGGCGCCCCGCGCCGTAGTCGACGGCCAGGCGCAGCTGCGCGGGCGACGTGTCGTCGAGCGCGACGTCGATGCCGAGCGCGGTGAGGGCGTGGCCGATGCTGGAGCCCAGGAGGCCGGCGCCGACGACGCGCACCGTGCCCCGCACGCGGGGAACGCGCGGGCGCGCAGACAGCGGCGTGGGATCGGTCACTCGTTCTCCTGGTGGCTCCGCGAATCGGAGGTGTCGCGGGACTGGGGGGCTTCGCCCGCCGCGCGACGCGCGAGAGTCAGCAGAGCGCCCCGCTCCACCTTAGTCAACTCGCGTGCGCGCCCGGCTGGCAGCGTTCCCAGGTGGAGCGGCCCGAACTGGCGTCGTACGAGCTCGACGACCGGATGCCCCACCTCGGCCATCATGCGGCGCACGATGCGATTGCGCCCCGAGTGCAGGGTCAGCTCGACGAGGGAGCCGCCGCCTTCGGCCGAGCTCGACAGCAGCCGCGCCTTGTCTGCGGCGATCGGGCCGTCCTCGAGGTCCACCCCTCGCGTGAGGCGCTGGATCACCTGGGGCGTCACGCGGCCCTCGACCTTCGCGATGTACACCTTGGTGACACCGAACGACGGATGGGCGAGCACGTGGGCCAGCTCGCCGTCGTTGGTCAGTACGAGAAGGCCGCTGGTCTCGGCATCCAGTCGCCCGACGTTGTAGAGCCGCTCGTCCCAGTCCTTCGTGAACCTGCGCAGATCGGGCCGGCCGCGGTCGTCCTTCATGGAGCTCACGACGCCGGTCGGCTTGTTGAGCATGACGTAGCGCTTGGACTGATCCAGCTGCACCGCTGTGCCGTCGACGTCGACGAGGTCGTTCTCGGGGTCGATGCGCGACCCCAGCTCGGTGACGACCGTGCCGTTCACCCGCACGCGGCCGGCCACGATGAGCTCCTCGGCCACGCGGCGCGAGGCGACGCCGGCGCCCGCCAGCACCTTCTGCAGGCGCACGCCCTCCGGAGCGGCGAAGGGATCTCGGTCGCTCATCGGCGGGCCTCCTCGTCGAATCCGTCCGCGCCGTCGTCGAGCAGCGGCGAGATGTGGGGCAGCTCGTCCAGCGAGTTGATGCCCAGGTTGACCAGCAGTGCCTCGGTGGTCCCGTAGTTGATCGCCCCGGTCTCGGCATCCGTGAACACCTCGGTGATGAGTCCGCGCGACAGCAGCGTGCGCACGACCGAGTCGACGTTCACGGCGCGGATCGAGGCGACCTGTCCGCGCGTGACCGGCTGCTTGTAGGCGATGACCGCGAGCGTCTCGAGCGCCGCCTGAGAGAGCCGCGACGGCGCCTGCGCGTTGACGAACTCGCTCACGAGGTCGTCGTGCTCCTCGCGCACGTACAGCCGCCATCCGCCGCCGACCTCGCGCAGCTCGAAGCCGCGCACCGGGCCGCCGGTCTCGCCGTCGTAGTCGGCGACCAGCCCCTCGATCGCCTGGCGCACCGCCGGCACGGGCGAGCCGACCGCGGCGGCCAGGCTCACCAGGCTCTGCGGCTCCTCCACCACGAGCAGGATCGCCTCGAGGCGTCGCGCGACGTCGGCCGCGGTCGCCGGCGCTGCCTGCGGGATCGTCTCATCGGTCATAGTCGGCTCCCAGTGTTGCGAGGTTCTCGTCGGACCAGCGCTCGGCGCTCCATCGCAGCGTCAGCTCGCCGAGCGGCTCGACCTGCTCGAACGAGAGGGCGGCATGACGGTAGAGCTCCAGCACCGACAGGAAGCGGGCGACGACCACGCCGGGCTGGTTCACGCCCGCCACCAGCTCGCGGAAGCTGAGGCTCCCCGCGTTGCGCAGCAGCGTGACGACGACGGCCGCCTGCTCGCGGATGCTGATGAGCGGCGCGTGCAGGTGGTCGAGCCCGACGTGCGGGATCTCCTTCGGCGTCATCGCCAGCAGGGCGAGGGCGGCGAAGTCCTCGACGTTGAGGGTCCACACCAGTTCCGGCACGGCCGTGCGGTACTTCTCGTCGAGGCGCACCGAGCGCGTGTGCCGTCGGTCCTCGCGCTGCAGGCACCGCTCGAACCACGCCGAGACTTCTTTGAACGCCCGGTACTGCAGCAGCCGCGCGAAGAGCAGGTCGCGCGCCTCGAGCAGCGCGACCGACTCGGAGTCGACGAGCTCGCCCTGCGGCAGCAGCCCGGCGACCTTCATGTCGAGCAGGGTGGCCGCGACGACCAGGAACTCGGACGCCTCGTCCAGCTCCTCATCGGGACCGAGCTCTCGCAGATACGCGATGAACTCGTTGGTGACCAGCGACAGCGACACCTCGGTGATGTCGAGCTCGTGCTTGGAGATCAGGGTCAGGAGCAGGTCGAACGGCCCGTCGAACACGCCGAGCGACACGCGGAAACCCTCACCGGTCGCCGGCTCGGCGACGGTATCGTCGGGCTGCTGCGAAGCGGGGGCCTCGTCAGGCGACGGCGCCACGGGCGACCAGCTCCCGCGCCAGCCGCAGGTAGGCCTGGGCGGCGGCGTGCTCGGGCGCGAACTCGGTGATCGGCATGCCCGACACCGACGCGTCGGGGAACTTCACCGTGCGACCGATCACGGTCTCGAGCACGTCGTCGCCGAACGCGTCGACGACCCGCTCGAGCACCTCGCGCGAGTGCAGCGTGCGCGCGTCGTACATCGTCGCCAGCACGCCGTCGAGCGTGATGGTGGGGTTGAGGCGGTCGCGGACCTTGTCGATGGTCTCGATCAGCATCGCGACGCCGCGCAGCGCGAAGAACTCGCACTCGAGCGGGATGATGACGCCGTGGCTCGCCGTGAGGGCGTTGACCGTCAGCAGACCGAGCGACGGCTGGCAGTCGATGAGGATCACGTCGTAATCGGGCGCGACCTTGCGCAGGGCGCGGGCGAGCGTCTGCTCGCGGGCGACCTCGTTGACGAGGTGCACCTCCGCCGCCGAGAGGTCGATGTTGCCGGGGATCACATCGAGGTTCTCGACGCGCGAGCGCACGATGACGTCGTGCGGGTCGCGCTTGCCGTCGAGCAGCAGGTCGTAGATGGTCGGGATCTCGTGGGTCTGGATGCCGAGCCCGGCCGAGAGCGCCCCCTGCGGGTCGAAGTCGACCGCGAGCACCTTGCGCCCGTAGCCGGCGAGCGCGGCGGCGAGATTGATGGTCGTCGTCGTCTTGCCGACGCCGCCCTTCTGGTTGCACAGCGCGATGATGCGCGCGGGCCCGTGGCCGTCGAGCTTCGGCGGGGTCGGGAAGCCGTGATACGGACGCCCGGTGGGACCGATCGGGGTCTCGTTCGCTGAGGCCTTCGTCGCGCCCCGTTTGCTGCCCGCCACAGACTCTCCTGACTTTCCCATGCCGTGCACCGATTCTAGTCACGGCGCGGCCTCCCGCCCGGGACCGATCAGCGGGCGCGCGGGTGCGAGGTGGCGTAGACGTCCCTGAGCGCGTCCACCGAGACGTACGTGTAGATCTGGGTCGTCGCCACGGACGCGTGCCCCAGCAGCTCCTGGACCACCCGCACGTCGGCACCGCCCTGCAGCAGATGGGTGGCGAACGAGTGCCGCAGCGTGTGCGGCGACACGTGCGCCGTGAGCTGCGCGCGCTCGGCGGCGGAGTGGATCACGAGCCACGCGCTCTGTCGCGAGAGCGGCGCCCCGCGCGCCCCGAGGAACAGCCGCGGCGTCGCCCGGCCCCGCCGGGAGAGCTCCGGCCGCGCCCGTGTGACGTACGCGTCGACCGCCGCCCGCGCATACGACCCGACGGGCACGATGCGCTCCTTGGATCCCTTGCCCCGCACGCGCAGCACGTCGCCGTGCGCGAGGTCGTCGACATCGAGCTGCACGATCTCCGACACCCGCGCCCCGGTGGCGTACAGCAGCTCGAGCAGGGCGCGATCACGCAGACCCACCAGGTCTCCCGGGGCAGCGCCGGGCGCGGCATCCGTCCCCGCGGCCGGCGCAGGACCCGCCGCGTCGAGCAGGGCCTCGACCTGATCGATCGTGAGCGCCTTCGGGAGCCGGCGCGGCTGCTTCGGAGGCCGGAGCCGCGCGGACGGGTCGGCCTCTTCCACGCCCTCGCGGGCGAGGAAGCGGTGCAGCCCCCGCACCGATGACTGGAGCCGGGCGAGGGAGGATGCCGCGACCGGCGGCTGCGCGGACGCCCGCTCCGCCGCGAACTCGGCCACGATCTCGGGGGTCACCGCCGAAGAGTCGTCGATGCCGCGGTCGCCGAGCCACTGCACGTAGCCCGCGAGGTCGCGCCGGTACGCGGCGACGGTGTTGTCGGAGAGACCGCGCTCGATCGAGATGTGCCGCAGGTACGCGTCCACCGCCCGTTCGAGCCGCATGTCAGCGCCCTGCGCCCTCCGCGGCCCCTGCCGACGCCGCGCGTCGCAGCTGCTCCGCTGCCGCCAGCACGCCGATCGTGAGGATGCCGTTGCGCAGGCGCCCCGCGAGCACGCCGTCGACCGCATCCTCCAGCGCGACCCACTCGAGCGCGATGTCGGCCTCCTCGTCCTCGCGCGCGTGCGCGGAGCCGACCGGCGTCAGCCCCCGGGCGAGGAACAGGTGGATGACCTCGTCGTTGCCGCCGGGCGTCGTGAACGTGGTCACGAGCGGCTCCCACGACGACGCCGTGAGGTCGGCCTCCTCGATCAGCTCGCGCTGCGCCGTCTCGAGAGGGGTCTCCCCCGCGATGTCGAGCAGGCCCGCCGGGATCTCCCAGTCGCGGTGGCGGATCGGATGACGGTACTGCTGGATGAGCAGCACGCGGCCCTCGTCGTCGATCGCGACGACCGCAGCGGCGCCCGGATGGTCGACGTACTGCCGCACGATCTCGCCGCCGTTGTAGGCGACGGTGTCGCTGCGCACGTCCCACACGCGCCCCTCGTACACGAGCTCGCTGCGCGTGACCTCGAACGTGGCGGGCTCGTCGGCCAGCGGCATCCGCTCAGTCATTCTCGACGTCGAACAGCTCGCTCGCACGGTGCCGCTCGAGGGCCGCGCCGACGAGGCCGCGGAACAGCGGGTTGGCGTCGGTCGGACGCGAGCGCAGCTCGGGGTGGGCCTGGGTGGCGATGTAGTACGGGTGCACGTCGCGCGGCAGCTCGACGTACTCGACGAGGTCGAGGTCGGGGTTGAGGCCCGAGAACACGAGACCCGCCGCCGCGATCTGTTCGCGGTACCGGTTGTTCACCTCGTAGCGGTGACGGTGGCGCTCGGACGCGGTCGTCGACCCGTAGACCTCCGCGGCGATCGATCCCTCGGCGAGGTGCGCCGGGTACAGGCCGAGCCGCATCGTGCCGCCCATGTCGCCGGCCTCGAGGATGTCGACCTGCTCCTCCATCGTCGCGATGACGGGATGCTCGGTGTCGGGGTCGAACTCGCTCGACGAGGCGTCCTCGATGCCGGCGACGTGACGGGCGTACTCGATCACGATGCACTGCAGGCCCAGGCAGATGCCGAGCGTCGGGATGCCCTGCTCGCGCGCGAACTTGAGCGCGCCGATCTTGCCCTCGATGCCGCGGATGCCGAAACCGCCGGGGATCACGATGCCGTCGAGCGGCCCGAGCGCCTTCTCGGCACCCTCCGGCGTCTCGCACTCGTCGGACGGGATCCAGCGGATGTTGACGTGCGTCTCCTGCGCGAACCCGCCCGCCTTGAGCGCCTCGGTGACCGACAGGTACGCGTCGGGAAGGTCGATGTACTTGCCGACGAGGCCGATGGTGACCTCGTGCTTCGGGTTGTGGACCGCGTTGAGGACCCGCTGCCAGCGCGACCAGTCGACGTCGGTCGCCGTGGCGAGGCCGAGCGCGCGCACGATGTACTCGTCGAGCCCCTGCTCGTTGAGCATCGAGGGGATGTCGTAGATCGACGGCACGTCGACGGCATTCACGACGGCGCCCTCGTCGACGTCGCACATGAGGGCGATCTTGCGCTTGTTCGACTCGGTCACCGGCCGGTCGCTGCGCAGCACGAGCGCGTCGGGCTGGATGCCGATGCTGCGCAGCGCCGCGACGGAGTGCTGCGTCGGCTTCGTCTTCTGCTCGCCCGAGGCGCCCATGAACGGCACGAGCGACACGTGCACGAAGAAGACGTTGTTGCGGCCGAGCTCATGACGGATCTGACGCGCCGACTCGATGAACGGCTGCGACTCGATGTCGCCGACGGTGCCGCCGATCTCGGTGATGATGACGTCGGGCCGCGGCTCCTCAGTCGCCTGCAGGCGCATGCGGCGCTTGATCTCGTCGGTGATGTGCGGGATGACCTGCACGGTGTCGCCGAGGTACTCGCCGCGACGCTCCTTGGCGATGACCTGCGAGTAGATCTGGCCCGTGGTGACATTGGCGGCCTGGCTCAGCTCGATGTCGAGGAAGCGCTCGTAATGGCCGATGTCGAGGTCGGTCTCGGCGCCGTCGTCGGTGACGAAGACCTCGCCGTGCTGGAACGGGTTCATCGTCCCGGGGTCGACGTTCAGGTACGGGTCGAGCTTCTGCATGACGACGCGCAGTCCGCGCGCGGTGAGCAGGTTGCCGAGGCTCGCGGCGGTGAGTCCCTTGCCCAACGAGGAAACGACACCACCGGTCACGAAGATGTGCTTGGTGGTGTCGTTCGAAGTGCCGCCGTGGGAAGAATCAGAAGTCTGCATCACGGGCTTTTATCCTATCTCACGTCGGTGGCAGCAAGCTGTGGAAACGCGCGGGCGTTCCGGCAGTCGCCCGCTCGGGCGCTCTCGGCACGCGATCATGCGACCTCGGCGCGCAGGCCCAGGAGTTCGCGCGCGTGTGTGAGCGCCGCGTCGGAGTCGGGCATCCCCGACAGCAGGCGTGCCATCTCGGCCTCGCGGTCGGCGCCGTCGAGCCGCCGGACGTCGGACGCCGTCACCGAGCCGTCGACCGCCTTCACCACGGTCAGGTGGTTGGTCGCGAACGCCGCGACCTGCGCGAGGTGGGTGACGGCGATCACCTGCGACGACTGGGCGAGCCGCGCGAGCCGGCGGCCGACCTCGATCGCCGCGGCGCCGCCGATGCCGGCGTCGACCTCGTCGAAGACGAACGTCGGCACGGGGTCGACGCCCGCGATCACGACTTCGATCGCGAGCATGACGCGGCTGAGCTCGCCGCCGGACGCGCCGCGCGACACCGAACGGGGCTCGGCGCCGGGGTGCGGTGCGAGCAGGATCGCCACGTCGTCGCGGCCGGCCGCCGACTCGGAGCCCGGCGACACCGACACCTCGAGCCGCGCGTCGGGCATCGCGAGCGCGCGCAGCTCGGCGGTCACCGCGGCCCCCAGCCGCGCGGCCGCCTCGGTGCGTGCCGCGGTGAGGGCCGCGGCTGCGGCGTCGAGAGCGGATGCCGCATCCTCCCGCTCCGTGGTGAGACGGTCGACCCGGTCGGTGTCGTCGTCGAGCTCGGCCAGGCGCGCCGAGCCGGTGTCGAGCAGGGCGATCGCGGCGTCGAGCGTGCCGTGGGCGCGGACGAGCGCGGACAGCACGGCGCGGCGCTCCTCGACGGCGGCGAGCTCGTGCGGGCCGGTCTCGTCGAGGTCGGCGAGGTAGCCCGCGAGCGCGGCGGCGAGGTCGGCCGTGCGATAGCCGAGGTCGGCGACCTGGGCGCCGAGGTCTTCCAGCACCGGGTCGTGGGCCCGCTCGAGCGCCCGTCGCGCGTCCGCGAGCAGGGACGAGGCATCGGGCTGTTCGCCGTCACCCGACAGGGCGTCGTGCGCCGTCGCCGCCGCGATGCGCAGCTCCTCGGCGTTGGCGAGGCGCTCGGCGCGCGTCGCGAGGTCGGCGTCCTCGCCGGGGTGCGGCGCCGCCTGCTCGATGTCGGCGAGCTGCGCGCGCAGGTCGTCGGCCTCACGCGCTCGCGCGTCGCGCTCGGTCGTGAGCGACGTCAGCTCGCGGTCGACGGCCCGCCACCGCTCGTACACGTCGCGATACGCTGCGGCCGCCGCCTGCACGGGAGCGCCGCCGAACCGGTCGAGCGCATCGCGCTGGGCCACCGCGCTGCGCAGCCGCAACTGGTCGGACTGGCCGTGCACGACGACGAGCTCGTCGGCGAGGTCGGCGAGCACGCCGGCCGGCGCCGATCTGCCGCCCACCGAGGCGCGTCCGCGGCCCTCGCTCGAGATGGAGCGGCCGACGAACAGCTCGGCCCGGCCGTCGCCGAGCGGCTCGACATCGCCGCCGGCCTCGCGCACACGCTCGGCGACGGGCCCCGCCTCGGGCACGATCCACACGCCGTCGACCGTGGCCTGCGTGGCGCCGGCGCGCACCGCGCCGGAGTCGGCGCGCTGGCCGAGGAGCAGGCCGAGCCCCGTCACCACCATCGTCTTGCCTGCACCGGTCTCACCGGTGATCGCCGTGAAGCCGGGACCGATCGGCAGCGTCGCCTCGGCGATGACACCGAGGTCGCGCAGGCGCATCTCCTCGATCACGGTGTGGGCCCCGTGATCGAGGCCGGCCCTCGCCAGCCCTCGACGGGGAGGCGGAACTTGCGCACGAGCCGGTCGGTGAAGGATGCGGGATGCAGGCGCGCGAGGCGCACCGGCTTGTCGGAGCGCCGCACCACGACGCGCGCGCCCGGCGGCAGGTCGTGCGAGCGGCGTCCGTCGCACCACAGGATGCCGACGCCGTTCGTGCGCTCGAGCACCTCGATCGCGACGGCGTGCTCGGGGCCGACGACGAGCGGCTTGGCGAAGAGCGCATGCGCCGACAGCGGCACCACCGAGATCGCCTCGACCGTCGGCCAGATGACCGGCCCGCCCGCCGAGAAATTGTACGCCGTCGAGCCGGTGGGCGTCGAGACGACCACGCCGTCGCACCCGAACGTCGACAGCGGCCGGCCGTCGACCTCGATGACGACCTCGAGCATCCGCTCGCGGCTCGCCTTCTCGACCGTGGCCTCGTTGAGCGCCCACGTCTCGTAGATGACGGAGTCGCCGGAGTCCTTCACCCGGACGTGCAGGGCGAGGCGGTCCTCGACGTCGTAGTCGCGCTCGATCGCGCGGCGCACGGCGTCGTCCATGTCGTCGCGCTCGATCTCGGCGAGGAACCCGACGTGCCCCATGTTGATGCCGAGCACGGGCGCCGTGCCGTCGCGCACGAGCTCGGCCGCGCGCAGGATCGTGCCGTCGCCGCCGAGGACGATCGCCAGCTCGACGTCGCGCACCGGCACGTCGTCGCCCAGCACGCTCACCTCGGCGAAGGAGGGGCGCACCGCCGCGAGCTCGGCTCGGTCGTCGGCTGCCAGCACCGGACGGGCACCCGCGGCGCGCAGCGCGCTCACGACGCGTTCCGCGGCGAACACGGTGTCTTCGCGATGGGCGTGGGCGACGACGAGGATGCTGCGCTCGGCGCGTGCGTCGGTGGTGGTCATCGGCTCCCCGCCAGTCGGTTCACGGTGCTCGACCATTCTGTCGGATTGGCGCCGCGGCCCGGCGTGAGGTGCGCGATGTACTCGGAATTCCCGTGCGTCCCGACGATCGGGGAGGAGATGAGGCCGTTCGTGCCGAGCCCGGCGTCCCACGCGGCCCACAGCACTCCGGCGACCGCGTCGGCACGCAGCGTCGGGTTGGTCACGAGACCTCCCTTGACGGCCGTGCGTCCGACCTCGAACTGCGGCTTGATCAGCAGAACGAGGTCGGCACCTTCGGCGGCGACGTCGCGCGCCGCCGGCAGCACATGCGAGAGCGAGATGAACGAGAGGTCGCCCGTGACGACCGACGGCGCCGTGGCGATGCCGCTCTGCTCCGCGAGAGCCTCCGCCGTCATGTGCCGCACGTTGAACCCCTCGATCGAGATCACGCCCGGATCGGCGGCGACCGTCGGCGCGAGCTGACCGTGGCCGACGTCGACCGCGATGACGGGCTCGGCGCCGCGCTCGCGCAGCACCTGGGTGAAGCCGCCGGTCGACGCCCCCATGTCGAGGGCCACCCTGCCCGCCACGTCGACGCCGAACGCGTCGAGTCCGGCGATGAGCTTGTGGGCGGCACGGCTGACGTAGTGATCGGATGCCGCGACCTCGAGCCGCGTGTCGTCCGAGACGGGCGTGGACACCTTGACGACGGTGCGGCCGTCGACCGACACGAGACCGTCGGCGATCAGCGTCGCGGCATGCGTGCGGGATCGCGCGAGCCCTCGCGCCGCCAGGGCGGCATCGAGTCGCGTCGTCATGACGCGGATGCGCCGCCCGGAGCGGCCTCGAGCCGACGGGCGAGGGTGTCGTGCAGCGCGTCGTACGCCTCGGCGCGGGTCGCCAGCGGCTGCGCCTCGATCACCTCGAGCGTCGACAGCAGGTCACCGGGATCGTCATCGCGCTCGTCGGGATGGGCCATGACCCCAGGATACGGCGAACCTCTCCCACGGGCCGCGGGGCTCACGGCCGGTGGAACGGATCCGCGTACAGCTCTTCGGGCACGCGGAAGCCGAAGATCGCGCGGCCGGTGCTCCAGATCGCCGCGGCGCCCGCGCGGAGCAGGTCGACCGGACGCTCCCCCGTCGACACGATCCGCACGTCGGGGCCGTCGATCGCGACCGTCGCCCCGCGCACCGTGGCCGCGCCGTCCTTGACCCGCACCTCGGGGTACGGCTCGTGGAGCTCCCGCAGGTCGCCGAGGATGAAGGTCGGCTGCGACCCGGCGGGGGCGGCGAGGACGTGCTTGGGCCGATCGATGCCCGTGAGCACGAGTGCGGAGGCGATGCCGGCGCGATTGGCTCCGAGGATGTCGGTGTCGAGGCGGTCGCCGAGGAAGAGCGGATGCCGCGCCCCGAACCGGGCGACGGCTTCCTCGAAGATCGGGACCTCGGGCTTGCCGGCGACCGTCGCCAGGCGGCCGATCGCGGTGTGGACGGCGGACACGAGCGTGCCGTTGCCCGGAGCGACGCCGCGGGCCTGCGGGATCGTCCAGTCGGTGTTGGTGGCGATCCAGGGGATGCCGCCCTCCTCCTCTGGGACCTTGAGCGCGAAGGCGGCTTCGGCGAGCTGTGTCCAGCCGACCTCCGGCGCGAAGCCCTGGACGACGGCCGCAGGCGCGTCTTCGGCGCTGCGGGTCATCACGAAGCCGGCCTTCTCCACCTCGTCGACGAGTCCGTCCCCGCCGACGACGAGCACCGTCGATCCCGGCGCGATGCGCTCGGCGAGCAGGCGCATCGCCGCCTGCGGGCTCGTCACGACCTCGTCTGCCGCGGTGGGAAGGCCCAGCTCGGACAGGTGGGCCGCGACAGAGGCATCCGTCCGCGACGCGTTGTTGGTGATGTACGCGAGCCTGCGGCCGTCACGCGCGCTGTTGAGACTGTCGACAGCGTGCGGCAGAGCCCCCGCTCCGGCGTAGACGACGCCGTCGAGATCGGCGAGCACCACGTCCACGCCGTCGAGTGGGCTCGCGGTGGCGGGCCGGCGACCGAACAGCGGCATCAGCGGTCGGCGCCTTCGGGGGTCTCCCCCGTCTCGTCGTCGCCGTCGACGCCCGCTTCCGCCAGGATCTCGGCGACCTCGTCCTCGACCGACGGCGGGGCGTCGGTGGGTTCGGGCTCGTCGGGGTCCGCGTCGGCTTCGTCGGGCGCGTCGTCTTCGGCGACGTCGTGAGCGGATGCCGTGTCCTCGGGCTCACCCTCGTCGAGGGACTCCTCGACCACCTCGTCGACGAAGACGGTCTCAAGATCGCCGGCGCCGGTCGCGGCGTCGATGGCGTCGGCGGCGACCAGCGCTCGCTGGTGCCAGCGCTCCGCTTCGTCGTCGCGTCCGAGCTCCTCGAGCACCGCGGCGCGGGCGGCGAAGAGCGCGGGGCTCCACTCGAACGCACGGTCGGGGTCGAGCTCCGGGATGTCGAGCTCGGACAGGGCGCGCTCCGTCTCGCCGAGGTCGAGGCGGGCACCCGACATGGCGATCGCCAGCTCCACGCGCACATCGATCGGGAGCGTCGAGCGGTCCACGCTGCGACCGAGCTCGAGGGCGCGGTCGGGCCGGCCGACGCCGCGCTCGCTGTCGACCATGAGCGCGATCTGGTCGTCCTTGCCCGAGATGCGGCGGTAGGTGCGAAGCTCGCGCAGCGCCAGGGCGTAGTCGCCGGTCGCGTAGGCGGTGATCGCCAGGGTCTCGCGGACGATGGCGATCCGGCCGGCGCGACGCGACGCGGAGAGTGCGTGCTGGTGCGCGAGGACGGGATCCTCGTCGATCAGCTGCGAGGCCATCGCGAGGTGACGCGCGACCTGCTCGGCGTTCTCCTTGCTGAGCGTCTTCAGCTCGTTGCGCGCGCTGGGGTGCAGGTCGTGGGGGGTGATGGCCTCGGGGATGATCGGGTCGTCGTGCCGGGCACGGACGGCGCGGTTCTCTTCGGGACGCTGCGCGGTGTTCGGACGATCGGCACCACCCCTCGAAGGGCGAGCTCCGCGGTCGGAGCCGTACGGCTTGCGGTCACCGTCGCGCTTCTCGTACGGCTTGCGGTCACCGTATGGCTTCCGGTCACCGTAGGGCTGGCGGTCGCCATCGCGCTTCTCGTACGGCTTGCGGTCACCATCGCGCTTCTCATACGGCTTCCGGTCACCGTCACGCTTCTCATAC
>NZ_JSYE01000010.1:0-43698 GCF_054824025.1 Microbacterium sp. HJ5 | reverse complement strand
GCACGCAGTCCACCACAGGCACCGATTCCGACCGCCGGGGCACCGTCTCCGACGACGGGTCGAAGAAGTCGAAGGAGAAGCCGGCCGCCGCCGGCTCCTCCTCCCAGCGCCCCGCGCACGCGGGCGCGAACGCTGAGAACCGGTCGACGAAGCCCGGCCTCGGCGCGAAGAAGGATCGATCGCGCGACTCCCCAGAACGACGCGATTGATGATGGCCGGATCCCCCAATCCGGCCCTTCCCAGCCCCCGGCGTCCCCCAGCGCCGGGGGCTTCTTCGTGCAGGCGAGATCATTCCCAGCGGTAGCCGGCGCCGCGCACCGTGATGATGTGGTCGGGGCCGAGCTTGCCCCGCAGGTAGCGGACGTACACGTCGACGACGTTCGAGCCGGGGTCGAAGTCCAGACCCCACACGCGGCTGAGCAGCAGCTCGCGGCTGAGCACGCGACCGGGGTTGCGCAGGAACTGCTCGGCGAGGGCGAACTCGCGTGCCGACAGGTCCACGTCGCGCCCGCCGACGGTGGCCCGGCGGGCGAGGATGTCGAGCATCACATCGCCGTGGGAGACCGCCACCCCGACCTGCGGAGTGGACTCGCGCAGCCGCGAGCGGACGCGGGCGAGCAGCTCCTCGAAGGTGAACGGCTTCGGCATGTAGTCGTTGGCTCCGGCATCCAGTCCCTCGACGGTGTCGCGCGTGCTGGAGCGTGCCGTCAGCATGATGACCGGAACCACCGAACCCCGGGCGCGCAGTTCGCGCAGCACCTCGAAGCCGTCCATCGTCGGAAGGCCGACGTCGAGGAGAACGAGGTCGGCGTCACCGCGCAAGGCGACGGCGAGGGCTTCGGCGCCGTCCTCCACGAGCACGGTCTCGTAGCCGGCCGCTTCGAGACCGCGGCTCACGAACGAGGCGATGCGCGGCTCGTCCTCGACGATCAGGATCCTGGTCATGCCGATGTCTCCCGCTGAAGGACGTCGCCCGCGCGCACGGGTGCCGGAAGCTCGGCAGCGGTGGGCGGAACATGGATCGTGAACGTTGCGCCGCCCCCGGGGGTGTCGCTCACTGTGCAGGAGCCGCGGTGGCCCTTCGCGATCGCGTCGACGATCGCGAGGCCGAGGCCGGAGCCGCCGACGGTGCGCTTGCCCTGCGCGCGATCGAAGCGTCGGAAGATGCGGTGGCGGGCGGCCGGCGGGATGCCCGGGCCGTGGTCGCGCACCCACACAAGGCCGCCGTCGGCATCGAACGAGCTGCCGATCTCGATCGGCGATCCCGATGGCGTGTACTTCGCGGCGTTGTCGGCGAGCTGCAGCCACGCCTGCAGCAGCCGGTCCTGGTCGCCGTGCACGATGCCCTCTGCTTCGCTCTCCACGATCCAGGTGTGGCCGGGGATCACCGCCACGAGCTCGCCGACGCGCGCCGTGAGCGCCGCGAGGTCGACGTCACCCATGAGGTACGAGTCGCCCTCCGCCGCGGCGAGCAGGTCGATGTCCTCGACGAGCCGCGCGAGCCGGTCGAGTTCGGCGATGCCGATCTCGCGGGCGGATGCCGCGTCGCCCGCGTCGCCCGGATCCATCAGCTCGAGGTGACCGCGCACGATCGTGATCGGGGTCTTGAGCTCGTGGCGCACGTCGTCGAGCAGCTGGCGCTGCACGTCGACCGAGCCCTCGATGCGGTCGAGCATGGAGTTCACGGTGCGCGACAGGTCGGAGATGTCGTCGTTGCCCTGCGTGTCGAGGCGTGCCGAGAGGTCGGTGATCGTGATGGCATCGGCGGTCTCGCGCATGTGGCGGATCGGCGAGAGGAGCCGGCCGGTGACGAACCAGCCCACGACGCCGATGGCCGCGAGCACGACGAGCGCCGCGATCACGTACGTCGCCATCGCCGCGGTCACGGGCTCGAGCTCGTCGCCCAGGTTGACGGCCCGCACGTACACGCCCGCACGGTCGTCGCCGTCCATCCGGACCGGGATCGCGATGTAGCGGAGCGACCCCTCGTCGGTCACGGCGGTGCCCATCTTCATGCCGCCGGCCGCGGTCTCCTCCACGACGCGATCGATGAGCTCCTGGTCCTGGGAGATGTCGAATCCCGACAGCGTCGCGGGCTTGAACCGCGCCGCTCCGTCGATGATGGCGACGGATGCCTCGTTCCTGCCCGGCACGAGCCGCGAGACGGCCGCGTACAGGAAGTCCTCGACGTCGCGGAACTCCCGGATGTCGATCGCCTCGCTCGCCGTCGTCGCTCCGCCCTCGGTCGCGGCGGGCTCCTCGGCCGGTGCGGCGACGGTCTGCAGGGTCGAGATCTGCATCTTCAGCCGCTGACCGACTTCGTCGACGACGCGTTCGCGCTGCACGAGGAACGTGACGCTCCCGACGACGGCGAGACCCACGCACGCCACGGCGAGGATCGCGGCGAGGATCCTCACGCGGGCCGGGATCGGCCGGGGAGTCGAGGGGGTCACCCCCTGATTATCGCGCTCCGCGGCCTTCCGCGGCACGGGACGGAAGATCAGCCCGGGTGCGTCATCGACAGGAGGTCGAGCTTCTCGTCGAGCTGCTCCAGCGTCAGCTCGCCGCGCTCGACGTACCCCAGGTCGATGACGGCTTCGCGCACCGTGATGCCGTTGGCGACCGAGTGCTTGGCGATCTTCGCCGCAGCCTCGTAGCCGATGAGCTTGTTGAGCGGCGTCACGATCGACGGCGACATGCCGGCGTAGGCGGCCGCGCGCGCGACATTCGCCTCGAGCCCGTCGATGGTCTTGTCGGCGAGCAGGCGCGCCGCATTGGCGAGCAGGCTGATCGACTCGAGCACGGCGGTGCCCATGACCGGGATCGCGACGTTGAGCTCGAACGAACCGGATGCGCCCGCCCACGCCACGGTCGCGTCGTTGCCGATGACCCGCGCGCACACCATGAGGGTCGCCTCGGGCACGACCGGGTTCACCTTGCCCGGCATGATCGACGATCCGGGCTGCAGGTCGGGGATGTGGAGTTCTCCGAGGCCCGTGTTGGGGCCGGATCCCATCCACCGGATGTCGTTGTTGATCTTGGTCAGCGACACGGCGACCGTGCGCAGGGCGCCGGATGCCTCGACCAGCCCGTCACGGTTCGCCTGGGCCTCGAAATGGTCCTTCGCCTCGGTGATCGGCAGCTCGGTGTCGGAGACGATGAGCTCGATGACCTTCTGCGGGAAGCCGAGCGGGGTGTTGATGCCGGTGCCGACGGCCGTGCCGCCGAGCGGCACCTCGGCGACGCGGGGGAGGACGGCCTGCACACGCTCGATGCCGAGGCGCATCTGCCGCGCGTAGCCGCCGAACTCCTGGCCGAGGGTGACCGGGGTGGCGTCCATCAGGTGCGTGCGACCGGACTTGACCACGCTGCTCCATGCCTCGGCCTTGGCCTCGAGGGCGACGGCGAGGTGGTCGAGGGCGGGGATGAGGTCGTCGATGAGCTCCTGGGTGACGGCGATGTGCACCGAGGTGGGGAACACGTCGTTCGACGACTGCGAGGCGTTGACGTGGTCGTTCGGGTGCACGGTCTGCCCGAGGTCCTGCGTCGCGAGGGTCGCGAGCACCTCGTTCATGTTCATGTTCGACGACGTGCCGCTGCCGGTCTGGTAGACGTCGATGGGGAACTGATCGGCGAACTCCCCGCCGATGATGCGGTCGGCGGCCCGGGCGATCGCATCGGCGACGGCGCCGTCGAGCGTGCCGAGCTCCTTGTTGGCCAGCGCGGCGGCCTTCTTGATCCGGGCGAGCGCCACGATCTGAGCGGGCTCGAGCGGGTCGCCCGAGATGGGGAAGTTCTCGACGGCGCGCTGGGTCTGCGCGGCGTACAGGGCGTCCTTCGGGACGCGCACCTCACCCATGGTGTCGTGCTCGATGCGGTATTCGGTGTCGGTCACTTCGTCGTTCCTCCGTTGGTGCGAGTGAAGAGTGTCAGGATTCGTCGGCCACGTCGCCGACGAGGATGTCGGGGATTGCCGTGCCTTCGGCCAGCCGGTAGTTCGCGCCGACGATCGCGAGGCGGCCCTCGGCCACGGCGTCGCTGATCAGCTCGGACGAGTGGAGCAGTTCGCCCACGGTGTCGCGCAGGTGCTCCCGGCCGACCTGCTCGGGGTCGATCGTCACCGGGGGCACGCCGTCGACGGTGCTCTGCCGCACGACGCGACGGACAGCGGGGACGATGGGCGCGATCTGCCGCCAGATGTGGGCGGGCAGGGACGGGGCATCCGCTTTCGTACTGTCGATCGCCGCACCCACCGCACCGCACTCGTCGTGGCCCAGCACGACGATGAGCGGCACCTCGAGGACGGCGACGGCGTACTCGAGACTGCCGACGACCGAGTCCGAGATCACCTGACCGGCGTTGCGGACCACGAACAGATCGCCGAGGCCCTTGTCGAAGATGATCTCGGCCGCGAGGCGCGAATCGGAACAGCCGAAGAGGGCCGCGCGCGGTCGCTGTCCGGCGGCGAGGTCGTGGCGTCGCTCGACGTCCTGCCGGGGGTGGCGCGGTTCGCCCGCGACGAAGCGCGCATTGCCGCGCTGCATCTCGTGCCACACCTTGCGGGGGGACGGGTGCTCGCTCACTCTGTCTCCTTCTGCAGCTCGCGCACCTCGGGCGCGACCGCGGCCGCGGCCTCCTCGAGGATCGCCTCGTCTGCCTTGCCGTAGATGAGGATCGTGTCGCCGGCGGCCTGCGTGGACAGGGCGACAGAGATGTTGCCCGCCCGTGACGGGTCGTCGATCGCGTATCGTTCCCACGTCACGCCGCCGACGGAGAGCGTGCCGTCGGGGCTCGCGCCGGCGATCATGCGCGCCGGCCAGCCGGGGTCGGCGTCGAACCCCTGGGCGACACGCAGGAACCACGTCTCGTCGGCATAGACGATCGTCCACGCGCGTGGGCCGTCGCCCTCGATCGTCGCGGCGTTGACCGTCCAGTCGGATGGGGCGTCGGGGGCGATGAGCGGTCGGCCCTCGGCCGCCTCGTAGCCGGCGGCGACGGCGGCCACGTCGATGGGCTCGCGTGCCGGCGGCTGACCGCGGGGCACGGCGAAGACGATGACGATCACGACCGCGACGATGACGATGAGCGCGGCGATGAGGTTGCGGGTGTTCTGGCTCTCGCGGTGCACCTTCGACGACTCGGCCTTGCGCGCGGCCGTCTCGTCGGGCGTCTCGGGGCGGCCGAGTTCGGCGACGATGCGGGGGGACTTCGCCATCACGCCCCCTCCGCCGTGGACTGAGCGGAAGAGCGTGCGGCGTCGAGGCGTCGCTTGGCGCCCAGGAGCCACTCGTCGCAGCGTGCCGCGAGGGCCTCGCCGCGCTCCCAGAGCGCGAGCGAGTGCTCGAGGGTCGGGGCGCCCTGCTCGAGCTCGGCCACGACGCGCACGAGCTCGTCGCGGGCCTGCTCGAACGAGAGGGTGGCGACGTCGGACGCGGCTCCGCTCGACTCGGTCATGGTCTCCATCTTAGTTCGGCGCCGGGGCGTCGCCTGCGGGCGCGGGCTCGGCGCCGAGGCCCGTGGATTCGGCGATCTCACCCTCCGAGAGCGCGGCGAAGGACCCGCGTCCGACGGTGACGACGACCGGGGTCGACGACGGCGCCTGGGCGGCGTCGCGCACGATGGTCCCGTCGGCGAGGTGGGCGATGGCATACCCGCGCGCGAGGGTCGACGCGGGGGACAGCGCGCGCAGCGTCGCCCGCAGCTCGGCGGTGCGGCGGGCGTGGGCCTCGAGCGCGCGCTCGACGCGGTCGCGTCCTCGCGCGGCGAGCAGCTCCACCTCCTGCGCGCGCGAGGCGACCATCGCCTCCGGTGCGCGCAGCGCGGGGCGCGACCGCAGCTGCTCGAGCTGCGCGATGTCGTGGGTCACGCGCTGCGTGAGGCGTGACGTCAGCCGCGCCCGCAGCTGGGCGACGAGTGCGCGCTGCTCCGCGACATCCGGCACGACGCGCTTGGCGGCATCGGTCGGCGTCGAGGCGCGCAGATCGGCCACGTCGTCGAGGAGGGGACGGTCGTTCTCGTGGCCGATGGCGCTCACCACGGGGGTGGATGCCGCGGCGACCGCCCGGAGGAGCCGCTCGTCGCTGAACCCGAGGAGGGTCTGGGGGTCGCCGCCGCCGCGCGCGATGATGATGACGTCGACGTCGGGCGCGGCGTCGAGGGCCTTGAGCGCCGCGATCGTCTCGGGCACGCAGCGCTCGCCCTGCGAGGCGGCGTACTTCGTGCGGAAGCGCACCTGCGGCCAGCGCAGCTCGGCGTTGCGGTGGACGTCCTTCTCGGCATCCGAGTTCTCGCCCGTGATGAGGCCGATGGTCTGCGGCAGGAAGGGGAGCGGCTTGCGGCGCGCGGGATCGAACAGGCCCTCGGCGCGCAGCTGCGCGCGCAGCCTCTCGAGGCGCTCCAGCTGATCGCCGAGCCCGACGTGGCGCATCGCCGACACACTGAAGGTGAAGTCGCCGGACTTGGCGAAGAAGTCCGCCTTGACGCACACGATGACGTGGTCGCCGACCTTCAGGTCGGCGGGCAGGCGCTCGCGCGTGGACGACCAGATGCGGAACGAGATCGTCGCGTCGGCCCCGTTGTCCTTGAGCCTTCCGAAGACGTTCCCGCCGCGGAGGTTCCACGACGTGATCTCGCCCTCGACCCAGACCGAGCCCCACGTCTGGATGAAGCCGCGGATCGTCTCGTTGAGCCGCGACACCGACGTCGGAGCCTGCGGAGTCGAGTCCTTCGGGCGCACCGAGTCGGGCGGCGGCGCCTCGCCCGCGACGGGCTCGGGCTGGAAGGTCGTCATGCGGTCCTCTCGTGCGCCGGTGGGGTGCCTGCTCGGCCCGCGCACAGGGGCCGCCCGTAGAATCGAGGGGTGAGCACCAGCACCTTGGGAAGCAGTCCTGTGAGCATGCCCGTTCCCCGCGTCCCGCGGCGGCGCGAACGCCTCCAGGATATCCCCGTGCAGGGACAGAAGCGGGTGCTGCTGGCCTCGCCCCGCGGCTACTGCGCGGGCGTCGACCGCGCGGTGATCGCCGTCGAGAAGGCGCTCGAACGCTACGGCGCACCCGTGTACGTGCGCAAGCAGATCGTCCACAACATCCACGTCGTGACCGAGCTCGAGGCCAAGGGGGCGATCTTCGTCGAGGAGGTCGACGAGGTGCCCGAGGGCGCTCACGTCGTGTTCAGCGCGCACGGGGTGTCGCCGGCGGTCGTGAACGCGGCATCCGATCGGGGTCTGCTCGCCATCGACGCGACCTGCCCCCTCGTCACGAAGGTGCACCGCGAGGCGGTGCGGTTCGCGCGCGACGACTTCGAGATCCTGCTCATCGGCCACGAGGGTCACGAAGAGGTCGAGGGCACGGCGGGCGAGGCGCCCGATCACGTCACGATCGTGAACTCGCCCGACGAGGCCGACCGCATCGAGGTCAAGGATCCGTCCAAGGTCGTGTGGCTGTCGCAGACGACGCTGTCGGTCGACGAGACCATGGAGACCGTCCGCCGCCTGCGCGAGCGGTTCCCGCAGCTGCAGGACCCGCCTTCGGACGACATCTGCTACGCGACGCAGAACCGGCAGGTGGCGATCAAGAAGGTCGCCAGGGACGCCGACCTCGTCATCGTCGTCGGCTCGGCGAACTCCTCCAACAGCGTGCGCCTGGTCGAGGTCGCGCTCGAGTACGGCGCCAAGGCCGCGTACCGCGTGGACTACGCCGATGAGGTCGAGCAGGCCTGGCTCGAGGGCGTCGAGACGGTGGGCGTGACGAGCGGCGCGTCGGTGCCGGACGTGCTCGTGCAGCAGGTGCTCGAAGACCTCGCCGGCGCCGGGTACCGCGACGTCGAGGAGGTCCGCACCGCCGAGGAGGACCTCCAGTTCTCGCTGCCGAAGGAATTGCGGACGGATGCCGCGGGCAAGCGCGACGAGCGCGCCCTCGGTGGCCGGAGCCGCGCGTGACCGACGCAGGCGGCGCTCCGGGGGCGCCCGACCCGCGCCCCCGGCCGCAGTTCGGTGAGTACGCCACGCCCGAGGAGCAGCGGGCGCGCATCAAGCAGCCCGATGCCGCTCTCGTGTACGAGCCGGCTCCCGTCGTCGAGTCCGCGGCCGCCGCGGCGGCGCCGGCGGTCCCCGCTCCCGCGCGCGCGGGGACGGCCGCGGCGCCCCGCCCCCGCGCGATCGACCGCATCGTCACGTTCGCGCTTCTGGCCTACGGTCTCGTCAACGTCGTCTCCTCCTTCCCGGCGCTCGTCGACTTCTCGGCCTACGCCCAGACGATGTTCGACCTCTTGGGCGTGGACGCCACCCTCTCCGACCCCGCGGCGGGCCGGCCATGGGGCATCGCCGCCGCGATCGTGCTGGCCGTCGGCTGGCTGCTCACCGCCGCCGTGTCCTGGATGAGCATGCGCCGCGGTCGCCTGTCGTTCTGGATCCCGATCGTCGGCGGTGTCGTGTTCACCTTCGCCTCGGCGATGCTCATGCTCGTGCCGCTCGCGAACGACCCCGCCGTCTGGCAGGCGCTGGTCGACAGCATCCGCTGATCTCGCCGCGGCGGGCGGATGAGCGCCATACTCGGGACACCGAGAGCGTTCACGTGAACTCGCGGGGCCTGCGCCTCGTGTGTCCAGCGGGAGGTGCGCGATGCCCCGCGATCGAGTCGATCGCACGACGACCGACGCCGAGCGTCTGGCCGCCCTCTACGACGCGCACGCGGCGCCCATCTGGCGATACGTCGTGCACCTCACGGGTGATCGCGCCGGCGCTGACGACATCGTGCAGGAGACGCTGCTGCGCGCGTGGCGCACCCCGCGCATCCTCGAGCAGGATCCCGAGAGCACGCGGTCGTGGATGTTCACGGTCGCCCGGCACCTCGTCATCGACGACGTCCGCAGTGCGCGGCGACGCCGTGAGGTCGGCGTGGCCGAAGTGCCCGACCGCGTGACCGCCGACGCGACGGACGCGCTGTTCGAGGCGATCCTCATCGAGGAGGCGCTCGCCGCGCTGTCGGCCGATCACCGCGCCGTCGTGATCCGCGCGTACTTCGGGGCGCTGACGATCGCCGAGATGGCGGATGAGCTGGAGATCCCCGAGGGAACCGTCAAGTCGCGCCTGCACTACGGGCTGCGTGCTCTGCGCCTCGCACTCCAGGAGAAGGGGGTGACGCGATGAATCCCGATCACGCGCACTTCGCGGAATGGGACGCCGCCTACGTCCTCGGATCGCTCAGCCCCGGAGACCGGCGCGCCTTCGAGGAGCACCTCGCGACGTGCGAACCGTGCCGCGCCGCCCTCGCCGACATCGCGCCGACCCTCGGGCTGCTCGCGCGCGTCCGCGCCGACCGCGCGCAGTCGATGCTCGCGGGCTCCGTCCAGGGCGAGGGACCGGATGCCTCGCGCCGGGCTCGCATCGTCGAGCTCGGCGCCCGAGAGTCCCGGCGCCGCCGGCGGGGATGGTGGGCGGGAGGGCTGGCCGCCGCCGCCGTCCTCGTCGTCGCGGTCGTGCTCGCGGTGACGACCGCCATCGCACCGGCGCTGCGCGGCATCCAGGTGGTGGCGCTCGAGCCTCTGGCCGATCTGCCCATCACCGCCACCGTCGAGCTGTCCGACGCCGCGTGGGGCACCCGCATCGAGATGATCTGCCGCTACACCGAGCCCGCGACGGGGGACGGCTCGGACGAGGGCTGGCCGTACGCCCTCGTCGTGACCGGGGTCGACGGCACGACGAGCGAGGTGTCGAGCTGGCGGGCCTACCCGGGATCGACCGCGCGCCTCAGTGCCGGCACGTCGCTCGACGCCGACGAGATCGCGGCGGTCGAGATCCGCTCGGTCCGCTCGGGAAAGGTGCTGCTGCGCACGGAGGTCGCCCCGTCGACGGAGTGAGCCGGGACGGCTCGGACGACGGATGCCTCGGCCCTGCCCGCGAGGGGGCGGGCCGAGGCATCCGCTCTGCGTGTGCGCCGGTGCTCAGGCGCCGAGGCTCTTGCCGGCCGAGCCGAGCTGCTGGGTGGCCTCGACGACTCGGGCGGCCATCGCCGACTCGGCGAGCTTGCCCCACGCGCGCGGGTCGTAGGCCTTCTTGTTGCCCACCTCGCCGTCGACCTTCAGCACGCCGTCGTAGTTGGTGAACATGAACCCGGCGACCGAGCGCGTGAAGGCGTACTGGGTGTCGGTGTCGATGTTCATCTTCACGACGCCGTTGGCGACGGCCTGGGCGATCTCGGCGTCGGTCGACCCGCTGCCGCCGTGGAAGACCAGGTCGAGGGGCTTGGGGCCGGTCCCGAACTTCGCCGCGATGCCCTCCTGGATCTCGCCGAGGAGCTCGGGCTTGAGCTTGACGTTGCCCGGCTTGTAGACGCCGTGGACGTTGCCGAACGTGAGCGCGGCGATCCAGCGGCCCTGGTCGCCGAGGCCGAGAGCCTCGACCACCTGGGAGACGTCGGCGGTGGTCGTGTAGAGGGCGTCGTTCGAGCCCTCGTGCTGCACGCCGTCCTCCTCGCCGCCTACGACGCCGATCTCGACCTCGAGGATCGCGTTGATCGCCTTCATGCGGGGGAGGATCTGCTGCGCGATCTCGATGTTCTCGGCGAGCGGCACGGCCGAGCCGTCCCACATGTGCGA
This sequence comes from Microbacterium sp. HJ5, assembly GCF_054824025.1. Lineage (NCBI taxonomy): Bacteria > Bacillati > Actinomycetota > Actinomycetes > Micrococcales > Microbacteriaceae > Microbacterium > Microbacterium sp. HJ5. The sequence goes on along the minus strand of NZ_JSYE01000010.1, from coordinate 33,105 downwards.
CTGGAAGATGGGGTTGCCGCCGTCGGCGACGACCTGCTCGGACGCCTTGATGAGCGGGAGCACGAAGTCCTCGAGCGCGGGCTTCGGGCAGTGGTCGGTGTGCAGGGCCACCGTGATGGGGTAGCTCTTGGCGACCTCGTGCACGTAGGCGGCGAAGGCGAGGGCGCCGGTCGCGCGGGCCTTGACGGTGTGGCCGGCGAAGTAGTCGGCGCCACCCGTGGTGACCTGCAGGATGCCGTCCGAGCCGGCTTCGGTCAGGCCCTGGAGGACAGCGTTGACCGACTGCGAGCTGGCGGCGTTGATCGCGGGATACGCGAAGCCACCGGCCTTCGCGCGGTCCAGCATGTCGGCGTACTGCTCGGGGGTGGCGACGGGCATGAGTGCTCCTTGCGTCTCTGGGGGCTTCCCTCTCGACTTTAGCGCCGGCGGGTGCGGAGAGCGGATGCCGGCGGCCTGCGTGACTGGTGGTGTGCGGTGTTCTGAGTCTCTGGGAAAGAATCGCGTTTCCTTCGTGCTCGCGGGCCGTAAACTCTGCGGATTGCGAGGGCATGCTGGCTACGCTGGCCCCATGGTGAGTCTGACCGCTGACATGAGCCCGCTCCACCCCGATCGCAACCTCGCACTCGAACTCGTGCGCGCCACCGAGGCCGCCGCGATCCGCGCCGTCCCCTTCATCGGCCGAGGTGCGAAGGAGGAGGCGGACGGGGCGGCCGTCGATGCGATGCGCGCGTTCTTCACCACAGTGAACTTCGACGGCACGATCGTCATCGGCGAGGGCGAGAAGGACGAAGCGCCCATGCTGTACAACGGCGAGAAGGTGGGCAGCGGCCGAGGGCCGAAGGCCGATGTCGCGGTGGATCCCATCGACGGGACGTCCCTGACGGCCGCGGGGCGCAACAACGCGCTCTCGGTGATCGCGGTCTCCGAACAGGGGACCATGCTCGATGCGTCGAGCGTGTTCTACATGGACAAGCTCGTGACCGGTCCCGCCGGCGTCGGCGTCGTCGACATCCGCCTGCCGATCGGCGAGAACATCCGCAGGCTGGCCAAGGCGCTCGGGAAGCCCGTCGACGAGATCGTCGTCTCGGTGCTGCATCGTCCGCGCCACGACCAGCTCATCGAGGACATCCGCGCGGCCGGCGCGGGGACGCGCCTCATGAGCGACGGCGACGTCGCCGGCGGCATCAACGCCGCGCGCCACAACGCGCGGACAGACATGTGCGTCGGCATCGGCGGGAGCCCGGAGGGCATCGTGACCGCGTGCGCGATCAAGGCGCTCGGCGGACACATCCAGGGGCGCCTGTGGGCGCGCGACGACGACGAGAAGCAGCGGGGCATCGACGCGGGACTCCGCCTCGACGACCACGTCTACGAGGCCGATGATCTCGTGAAGGGGAGCAACACGATCTTCGTGGCGACGGGCGTGACCGACGGCCAGCTCGTCGCCGGCGTTCGTCGTGAAGGGGGCTACCTGTACACCGAGAGCGTCGTGCTGCGCGGAGCGTCGGGGACGCTGCGCCGCATCTCGTCGGAGCACCTCGTGTCGAAGTGGCTGTAGCGCGCCGAGGTCTTGTCAAGGGGTCGCGCCACATTGGCGACTCGTGTGACTCCTGTGACTCGTGAGGTTGTTGTGACTCGATCGTGACTCGTCGCGAGTCGATCTCTGGCAGAATCGGACGCGGGTCGACGGCGACTCGTGTTCTCTGATGCGAGGGAGTTTCGATGTCCGGACAGCTCGGCGGTTCGTCGCCGCAGACTGGCGCGCATGCCGTCGTCGCCAACGCGGTCGTCGCCAACACCGCCGATCCGGCGCGTCGCCCTGACGTCCTGCTGCGCGTCCGGCGCGACGAGGGCCACGAGATCAGCGCGTGGTGGATGGTGGGCGCATTCGTCGGCGTTTCCGCCGCGGTCATCGCTCTCCTGAGCTTCGTCCCCGGCGGCGCCTGAGCTTTCGTTTCGGCGGCGCTCGAGCTTCGTGCCGTCAATCGGCGGGTGCGATCCGCGAGCGCAGCTCGCCGAGGTCGGCGGTCGCCGTGTGCGCGTCGCTCGCCGTGCCCGCGCCGCCGGGGCTCGGCTCCGACGCGGACGCCCGTGCGCCATCGAGGCTCAGCGTCTCGTCGAGGAACTCCGGTGCAGTGAGCCGCCGAGGCGCCTTCTCGATCGTGGCGGGCGCGTTCACCGCATCGAGCTTGGTGGCGTCGATGCCCGGGAAGCGTCGGGCGCTCACGAGCACGCGGGACTCGAGCGAGCCGGCGAAGCGGTTGTAGCTGTCGACGGTCCGCTCGATGGCGCGGCGCAGATCGTCGGCGTGGCCGGCGAGGGAGCCCAGGCGTTCGTAGAGCTGGTTGCCGAGGTCGAAGAGCGTGCGCGCCTCGGCTGCGACATCCTGCTGCGTCCAGGCGTAGGCGACCGTCTTCAGCACCGCCCACAGGTTGACGGGGGAGGCGAGCGCGACGCGCTTGCCGAACGCATAGTCGAGCAGTGACGGGTCTTCTTCGAGCGCCGCCGCGAGGAGCGACTCGCTCGGCACGAAGCAGACCACGAACTCGGGGCTGGACGGCAGACCCGACCAGTACGCCTTCTTGGCGAGCGCGTCGACGTGCGCGCGGACGGCGCGTACGTGCTTGTCGAGCAGGCTGCGCCGACGGGCCGCGTCGGCGCCCTGCGCGGTCAGCGGGATCGCGCTGGCCTCCAGGTAGGCGTCGAGCGGAACCTTGGCATCGACGGCGATCGCCTTCTCGCCGGGGAGGCGGATCACCATGTCGGGGCGGCCGGCACCGGCATCTGATCGGATCGATGTCTGCAGGTCGAAGTCGACGTATCGCGTGAGTCCGGCCGCCTCCACGACGCGCCGCAGCTGCGTCTCGCCCCACACGCCGCGGGTGGATCCGGATCGCAGAGCGCTCGCGAGCGACTCGGTCGTCGCCCGCAGCGCCTCGTCGGACTCGTGCGCCCGGCGGAGCTGCTCGGCGAGCGTGCCGAACTGCGTGTGCCGGTCGCGCTCGAGTTCGCCCACCTTGGCCTGCATGGCGGTCAGCGTCTCGTGCACCGGCGCGAGGGCGCGCAGCACCGACTGCTCGCGGCGCTCGCGCTCTTCGCGGGAGGCCTGGTCGAGACGCGCCTGCGCGGCGAGCTCGCGGTAGAGCACCTGCTGGTGGTCGAGCTGCGCCTGTACGCCGTGCCGCGTGGCCGTCTCGGCGGCGAGCCGGGAGCGGAGCTCGGCCTGCTCGCGCGCGGCGCGCGCTGCTGCGCGGGCGAGCCCCGCGGTGAAACCGGCGAGGGCGCCGACCAGGAGGGCGGCCAGGGCGATCACCGAGATGAGAACTGCGTCCATGGGTTCATGGTGACGGGTGCCGCCGACATCGAGGCCCCGGGAGCGCCGAGCCGGCAGACCGGCGCAGCAGCAACAGCGCGCGGGCGCGGGTGCCTCAGGCGACCGCGAACGAGACCGCGGGCGCCTCGGTCACGGCGATCTGCGAGACCTTCACGCCGCAGTACTCGGCGAGCAGGCCGATGTCGTCCGCGGCGACGCGACGCGCGGCGTCGATCATCACGTGCGCGCACGCGAGGGCGTCGGCCGTGGCGTTGTGATGGGCGAACTCGGCGAAGCCGGCCTCGGCGGCGACGAAGGGCAGACGGTACGACTCGAGCTGGTACACCCTTCGCGCCACCTGCAGGCTGCACGCGTAGCGGTACGGCGGGCACTCGTCGCCGGTCGCCTCGCACGCGCGCTTGATGACCGCCATGTCGAATCCCGCGTTGTGGGCCACCAGCACGTCGCCGCCGATGAAGGCGTCCATCGCGGCGAGCTGGCCCGTCCAGGTCGCCGCGCCGATGACGTCGGCCGCGACGATGCCGTGGATGCGGGTGTTCAGCTCGAAGAACCGGTCATGGCCGGCCGGAGGCTGGATCAGCCATCCCGTCTGCGCCACGACCTCGCCGCCGCGCACCTTCACCATGCCCACCGCGCACGCGGACGCGTTGCTGGAGTTCGCCGTCTCGAAGTCGATCGCGGTGAAGTCCAATGCCACGTGCACAGATTCACCCGGAGCCACAGGCACCGCGAGCAGGCGCGCCGCGGACGCGTCGCATCGGGGCGCGAGACGCCCGCGCCGCCGCGGTCCTAGGCTCGGAGCATGTCCAGCCGCGAGGAGATGTCCCGGTCGTTCGGCGCAGCCGCCGGCGCATACGAGTCGGGCAGGCCCGAGTACCCGGGCGCCGCCGTCGAATGGATGCTCGAGCCGGTCCGCCGCGAAGGGCGCGCGCTGCGCGTGGCCGACGTCGGCGCCGGCACGGGCAAGCTCACGCGTGCGATCGTCGAGAGCGGTGCCGACGTCGTCGCGATCGACCCCGACGCCGGCATGCTGGCCTCCCTGCGCGAGAACGTGCACGGCGTCCCCACCTTTGTCGGAACGGCGGAGCGGATGCCGCTGCCCGACGCCTCCGTCGACGCGCTGCTGCTCGGCCAGGCGTGGCACTGGGTGGATCCGCCCGTCGCGGCCGCCGAGTGCGGTCGCGTGGTGCGCTCCGGCGGGGTGCTGGGGCTGATCTGGAACGTGCGCGACGAATCCGACGCGTTCGTGCGGGGTCTCACTGCGATCATGCATCCGAGCAGCGCCGAGCAGATGATCGCCGACGGCGGTCCGACCGTGGCTGCGCCGTTCGGTCCGCTGGAGAAGCGGACGTGGGGCTGGACGCGCACGATGACCAGGAACGCCCTCCTCGACATGGTCGCCTCGCGCAGTTACGTCATCACCGCCGAGCCCGGCGAGCGGGAGCGCGTCATGACCGAGATCGCCGCACTCTTCGACGGGGCGAGCCGTCAGAACGACGACGGTCTCCCGGTGGTGGAGCTGCCGTACCGGACCGAGGCCTTCCGCGGCATCCGGGCATAGCGCGCACGCGCGGACCGGGTTAGCGTGACCGGATGCGCACGCTCACGGTCTGCAACTTCGTCACCGTCGACGGCAGGTACGAAGACGACGACCATGACATCGCATCGTTCTTCGAGCACCAGCATCCCGACTATCACGGCGCCGACAGCTTCGACCACTACACGACCGGACTGCTGCGGGACTCGAGCACGCTCGTGCTCTCGGGTCGGCGCTCGGCAACCTGGGCTACTGGACGGGCGTGCGGGTCGATCCGGCCGCGACCCCGATCCGCCGCGAGTTCGCCGAGCTGATCCTCGGGGTCGAGAAGCTCGTGGTGTCGGACACCATCACGGCCGAGGACCTCGCACCGTACGACAATGTGCGCATCGTGCGCATCGCCGACGCGCGGCGCGAGATCGCCGCGCTCAAGGCCGCGGAGGGCGGCGGCATCCTGATCCTGCTCGGGCGGGTGCTGTGGAACGACCTCATGCACGCGGGGCTCGTCGACGAGCTGCATCTCGTGACCTTCCCGCTGATCGCAGGATCCGGCGTGCCGCTGTTCGACGCCCGGCCGCCCGTGGCGCTCAAGCTGCTCGGCACGCACGCCTGGGAGGACTCGGGGAACGTCCTCATGAGGTGGCGCGTCGACGCCGCGGCGAGGACGCGGTGAAGGCCGTCTGCTTCGATCTCGACGGCACGCTGCTGCGCGACGATCGCTGCAGCGGGGCAAGCCGGCCACGGTCGCGGTCCACGTCGGCGACAACCAGCTCGCCGACGTCGGCGGAGCACGCAACGCGGGGCTCACGGCGGTGTGGGTCGATCGCCACGGCGGGGACGCGGCATCCGATCCCCATCACGTCGTGCCCGATCTGCGCGGCCTGGTTCCCCTGCTCTGAGAGGGCGGCCGCCCCCACGTAGACTTGACGCCCGTGGCTCTCACCATCGGAATCGTCGGACTGCCCAACGTCGGCAAGTCCACCCTCTTCAACGCCCTGACCAAGAACCAGGTTCTCGCGGCGAACTACCCGTTCGCGACGATCGAGCCGAACGTCGGGGTCGTGAACCTTCCCGACCCGCGCCTCGACACGCTCGCGGAGATCTTCCACAGCGAGCGCATCCTGCCCGCGGCGGTCTCGTTCGTCGACATCGCCGGCATCGTGCGCGGCGCATCCGAAGGTGAGGGGCTGGGCAACAAGTTCCTCGCGAACATCCGCGAGGCCGACGCCATCGCGCAGGTGGTCCGCGGCTTCGCCGACGACGACGTCGTGCACGTCGAGGGCGCGGTGAACCCGCAGAACGACATGGAGACGATCAACGCCGAGCTGCAGCTCGCCGACCTCGAGACGCTCGAGAAGGCGATCACGCGGTACGAGAAGGAGGTCAAGGGCAAGAAGCTCGACCCTTCGGTGCTCGCCGCGGCCGTCGAGGCGCGCGACGCGCTGCAGCGCGGAGAGCTGCTGTCGGCCTCGGGCATCGACCTCTCGCCGATCAAGGAGCTCGGTCTCCTGACGGCGAAGCCCTTCATCTTCGTCTTCAACGTCGACGAGGCGGTGCTGACGGATGCCTCGCGCAGGGCGGCGCTCGAAGCCCTCGTCGCCCCCGCCAAGGCGGTTTTCCTCGATGCCAAGATCGAGTCCGAGCTGATCGACCTCGACCCCGAGGACGCCGCGGAGCTGCTCGCCTCCACCGGGCAGGACGAGTCGGGCCTGGACCAGCTCGCGCGCATCGGCTTCGACACCCTCGGCCTGCAGACCTACCTCACGGCGGGTCCGAAGGAGGCCCGGGCGTGGACGATCGGCAAGGGATGGAAGGCGCCGCAGGCGGCCGGCGTGATCCACACCGACTTCGAGAAGGGCTTCATCAAGGCCGAGGTCATCTCGTTCGACGATCTCGTGGCGACCGGCTCGGTCGTCGAGGCGCGCTCCAAGGGAAAGGCGCGCCTCGAGGGCAAGGACTACGTCATGCAGGACGGCGACGTCGTCGAGTTCCGCTTCAACGTCTGAGCGCGAGAGGAATCCCAGCGTCATGACCGACACCCAGATCTTCGAGCCCGACGGCCGCGCGATCCCCTTCGTCGACGAGGGCGACGGCCCGGTCAAGCTCGTGCTGATCCCCGAGCCCGGTGAGGGTCGCGACGCGCTCGCCGTCGTCGCGCACTACCTCGCCGAGGAGGCGGGCTTCCACGTCGTCCGCATCGGATATCGCCCCGGCGGCGACCCGCTGTCGCTCGCCGACCGCGCCGCCGACGTCATCGCCGTCATCGACAGCCTCGGTTTCGACCACACCTGGATCGGCGGACACGGGTTCGGCGGAACCGTCGCCCGTACGATCGTGGCGGATCATCACGACCGCGCGAACGGCCTGCTGCTCCTGGGCGTGGAGGACGAGGACATCGCGCTCGCGCCGGCGATCCCCGTGCTCATCGTCCAGGGCGCGGACGACCAGATGAACGACGCCGCGAACGGGGTCGCGCTGCAGGCGACCGCGCCCGAGCGCGCCAGTCTCAAGACGCTCGACGGAGCGGGTCACCTCTTCCCGCTGACCCACGTGTTCGACACCGCGGTGGCCGTCGAGGAGTACCTCGACTGGGACTGACCCACCCCTCTCGGTGCCCTGCGTCATCGCCCTTGACGCTTCTTGTACGGCTTGGGCTGCCCCTTGACCGCCGGCGCACGGCCCTTTCCCTTCGACGCCTTGGCCTTGCCGCCCGCCGGAACGACGGGCTTGGCCGCCGGGGCGGGCGCGGCGGAGATCCGCCGCCGCGCCTCGTCGAGCAGCAGCGAGCCCGCGGGCGTGAGAGTCCAGCCGCCTCTGCTGCGCGTGAACAGCGGATGCCCCGTGTCGGCCTCGAGCCTGTCGATCGACGAATGGAGCGAGGCGAGTGGGATGCCGAGCGCCTCGGCGGCGCGCGGCACATGGAGGCCGGCATCGACGACGGCGACGAATCGCTGGAGCTGAGTGATGTTCACGAGGGCCTCCCGGGCGGGCGCGTGGTCGCGCGCTCCAGGGTATCCGTCCCTCGCCGGCTCACCGGCCGGCCAGCTCCAGCAGGCGAGCCCGCCCCGGCGCGATGTTCTCCTTCAGTCGTGCCTTGGCCGCGACGACGGCGGGGTCGTCCGCACGCTCGGCGGGCACCCGTGCGGGATTGAGCGTCGTCTCGTTGGCCCACGCGCGCAGGTCGGACTCGTTCGTCATCGCGAGCGACGCATCGCCGCCGATGACCTGCATGGTCGCCCAGTCCGCCGTCGTGTCGGAGTACGGCGACGGGCGGCACATGCGATTCTTCTCCGCATCGTCCGCGCGGGTCGCCTCGACATGACCGGCGAGCGCAGCGCCGAAGCAGGGGAATCCGACGCGCACCGGCTGCGGGGTGATCGCCTCCCGCGACCAGATCGGCCGGAGCCCCGGGTACTTGAGGCCCTCGGCGGCGCAGTGCACGACCAGAGCCCCTTCCGGCACCCGTACGTCACCGTCGGCGAACCGGAGGCGCCCGGGAGCGACCGAGCGCAGGTGTCCACGGCGGATCACGTGGTCCACGGTGCGCACCAGGTCGAGCTCCCACATGGCGAGCGTGGGCGTCTTGGCCATCGTGGGCGTCACCGCGGGGTCGATGCGCAGCATGATGCCGGCGTCCTCGAGGCGCAGGAACACGTCGTCCGGATCAGAACCGGCGGCGGCCGCCGCCATGGTGTCGGCGGCCATGCCGAGGAAGATCGCCGGGTCGGGCTGCACCACGGCGCGGTTGAGCAGCCACGGATCACGCGGGCGGACCCACGTGATGGCATCCGGCAGGACGCCCTGGAGGAGCAGCCAGACGCAGGTGTCGGTGGCCGTCTTGCCCGCTCCGACGATGACGACGTGCCCGGGCGCCCATGCCAGGCGAACGAGTTCGTTCACCGCGACGACACGCGCACCGTCCTCGACCTGGAAGGGCGGAGGAGTGAGCGCGGGGATGTCGGGCGACAGGTACCGGGCGTCCACGACGCGCGCGCGGGGTGCGTGGAGGCGCCCGCCGCTCAGCAGCGACACGACCCGCCGGTCGCCGAGGTACTCGCTCAGTCCGTGGAAGACCACGCGGTCGGTGGCGACCAGTCGCCGGAGCACATGGTCGTAATACGCGCACACCGCCGCAGCGCCGGCCCGCTCGTGCAGGCCCCGCTCGGGGCCGTCGGTCTGCAGCCGACCGTCACCGAGGAGCGTCGATGCCACGCCGTAGAACGCGGAGGCCTGATGCAGCCGGACGAACCCGTACGCATCGAGCCAGTGTCCGCCCGCGGCGTCGCGGCGATCGACGATCGCGACCGATGCGTCCGCGTCGGTCGCGATGAGCGCGTCGACGAACGCCATCCCCATCGCCCCGGCTCCGACGACGAGATAGTCGACATCGAGGATCGACTCCATGCGCCCATGAGAGCAGTCGCCGCAGGCCCCGTCAATGCGCCGGCGCCGTCAGTCCGCACGATCCAGCGCGTCGAGCTGGTCCAGCGCCTCGTGCGCGCGCGCGAGGCGTGCGTCGATGCCGAGGTCCCACCACGGTTCGCCGCGCTCGCCGAGGCCGTGCTTGGCGAGGTTCACCCGGTGCCGGGCGTGGGCGACGGCATCCGGATCCTCGTTCTTCTTGCCGACGCGCACCGCGGACCGTCCGCGACCGAGATGCGACGTCAGCGCCTCGACGATGTCATCGGGCAGGCGCGGATCGGTGCGCCGCCAGCGACGGCCGTGCACGACGAGCCAGCGGTCGTCGTCGGTCTCGTCCACGGACAGCACGGTACTCCGCGCACGCCGTCAAGACGCGAAGCGCGCGGCCAGCCGGACGAAGGTCGGCAGTCCCGGATCGATCGTCCCTCCGCGGTGCACGGTGAGGGCGACGCAGCGCATGGCTCGAGAGTAGGGCGAGGGTCGGACAGGATGCCCCATCGAGCGCCCCGCATCGCCTACTCGACGAGCTTGCCGACGACCGAGATCTCCTCGCGCATGAGCTCCGCGATCTCGTCGGGGATCGCGGGGATCGGCTCGCGCACCACGCCCGTGCGCGGAGACCACACGAGGTTCACCTGGAGGCCGGGGTCGGTGTCCGGGTAGTCGCTGCGGTTGTGGCATCCGCGGGTCTCGCGACGCTCGAGCGCGGCCTCGAGGGTCGCGCGGGCGGCCAGCGCCGCCGACTTGAGGTCGAACGCGTGCGCGAGGTCGTGGAATCCGGCGATGTCGGGGTGCACGCCGATGTCCGCCATACGGGTCTCGATCGCATCGAGCTCGGCGAGGCCGGCGAGCAGCCCTTCCTCCGAACGGACTACTCCGGCATGCTCGGTCATGGTGTCGCGGATCGCCCGCTGCAGCGCGCGGACGTTCTCCTGGCCGTCGGACGCGAGGAGTGCGTCGAGCTCACCGCGCGCGGTGGCCACGGCGTCCGCCGAGCGCACCTGAGCCGGCAGCGACCTCGCGTAGGAAGCAGCCGCCCGGCCGACGATCCGCCCGAACACGAGCAGCTCGATCAGCGAGTTGCCGCCGAGACGGTTCGCGCCGTGCAGGCCCGACGAGGCCTCGCCGATCGCATAGAGGCCGGGCACGTCCGTGCCGTGGTCGGACGAGCGCACCCACACGCCGCCCATCGAGTAGTGCGCGGTCGGCGCGATCTCGATCGGCTCCTTGGTGATGTCGAGCATCTGCAGCTCGAGCATCGTCTGGTACACGCGGGGGAGGCGCGTCATGATCGTCTCTCGCGGCAGGTGCGACACGTCCAGCCAAACCCCGCCGTTCGGCGTGCCGCGACCCTCCTTGATCTCGGTGTAGCAGGCGAGCGCCACCCGGTCGCGGGTGGACAGCTCGAGGCGCTCGGGGTCGTAGCGGTGCATGAACCGCTCGCCGAGGCCGTTGCGCAGGATGCCTCCCTCGCCGCGCGCCGCCTCGGAGACGAGGGTTCCCGCAGCGCTCTCCGGCTCGATGATGCCGCTCGGGTGGAACTGCACGAGCTCGGGGTCGCGCAGCCGGCCGCCGGCCTCGACGGCGAGCCGGAACGAGTCGCCGGTGTTCTCGTCGCGCCGCGACGACGTGCGGCGCCAGATGCGGTTGTGGCCGCCCGCGGCGAGGATGACGGCATCCGCGTGGATCAGGTATCGGGTGCCGTCCTCGAGGTCGAAGCCGTACGCGCCGAACACACCGCCGTCGTCGTTCACGAGGATCCTCGTGACGTAGACGGTGTCGAGGATGGGCACGTCGAGCTGGGTGGCCCGGTTGATGAGCGTGCGCTGGATCTCGAGCCCGGTGTAATCGCCGGCGAACGCGGTCCGGCGGAAGGTGTGCGCGCCGAAGAAGCGCTGCGAGATGCGTCCGTCGTGCTCGCGGGCGAACGGCATGCCGTACCGCTCGAGGTCCTCGATGCCGCGGGCCGCGCCCTGCGTGACGATCTGCACGGTCTCGGGGTTCGCGAGCAGATAGCTCTCCTTGAGCGTGTCGGCGGCGTGCTGCTGCCAGGTGTCGTCCTCGTCCATGGTGCCGAGCGCGGCGTTGATGCCGCCGGCCGCGAGGGAGGTGTGCGCGTCCGTCTTGGGACGCTTGCCGAGCGCGAGCACGTCGACGCCCGCTTCGGCGAGTTCGATGGCGGCACGGAGGCCCGAACCGCCCGTTCCGATCACGAGGACGGTCGTGGAGAGCTGGCGCTCTGAAGTGGTCATGGTTCCACGGTAGGCACGGCACCTCGATAACTCCAATGAGCATTTCGAGTGCCGACGATAGTCTTTTGCTATGAATCTCGACCAGCTCCGCTCGTTCGTCGCGGTGGCCAGGCTCGGAAACTTCACGCGCGCCGCGTCCGAGCTCCATCTCGCCCAGCCATCGCTGAGCCGTCAGATCGCGCTGCTCGAGCATGACCTCGGAGCGGAGCTCTTCAACCGTGCGCGCGGCGGCAGCACGCTCACGACAGCCGGGCAGTCGCTCCTTCCGCTGGCGCGTCGCATGCTGGCGGATGCCGACACGGTGCGCCGCGAGATCGATGAGCTCGCCGGGCTCCGCCGCGGCCGGGTGCGGCTCGGCACCACTCCGACGCTCTGCGTGAGCCTCGTCGCCGAGGTGTTGAGCGCCTTCCACGCGGCGCACCCCGCGGTCGAGCTCCACATCTCGGAGCACGGCTCGCGCCGGCTGCTCGACGAGCTGGCGGCCGGCGAGCTCGACCTCGCGCTGGTGACGACGTCCGACACGGCGTCGGCCGAGCGGTTCACCGTCGCACCGCTGCTCGTCGAGGAGCTCGTCGTCATCTCGTCGAGCGCTTCGCCGGCCGTCGCGCCGGGCGACAGCATCCGACTCGCCGACCTCGCCGACCTGCCGCAGGTCGTGTTCGCATCCTCGTACGACCTGAGACGGACGACGGATGCCGCGTTCCGGTCGGCCGGACTGACGCCCCACGTCGTCGTCGAGGGCGCCGAGATGGACGCCGTGATCCGCTTCGTCGAGCGCGGGATCGGCGTCGCGGTCGTGCCGGCGATGGTCCTCGTCCAGCGGCCCGCCCTGCGCGCACTCCGCCTGGTCGAGCCGACCCTCACGCGCTCGATCAGCATCGCCCGCGTGGCAGGCATGTCGCCGACAGCCGCGGTCGAGGTGATGGAGGCGACGATCGGGCGCACGGCAGCCGAACTCGCCGCCGCCCAGTCCGCGACGATGCGGGTCGCAGCGATCTGACCGGATGTGTCACAGATCGGCGAGCTGTCCTGTCTGGGCTCGTGACGCCCGCACCCGCGCGGGTGCCAGAGAGGATGCGTCGCGGGCGGTGTCGCAGGCGGCGGCTACGGTGCTGGCATGCCGATCGACATGCCGCTGGACGACTGGTTGCTCGACTCCGACCCCGCCCTGCGCTGGCAGGTGGAGCGCGATGTGACCGGCGCCCCGCCGGCGCAATGGCAGGCGACGAGGGCTCGAGTCACGTCCGAGGGCTTCGGTGCGGCGCTGCTCGCGCGGCAGGACGCCGACGGGCAGTGGGCGGGCGGCTCGTTCTTCCCCGCCGGCTTCTTCGACGGCGACGAGCCGGATCAGCCCGGGCAGCCGTGGGTCGCCACGACGTGGGCGCTGCGAGACCTCCGCGAATGGGGAGCGGATGCCTCGGCCCTCGGCGACACGGCCGCGAGGCTCGATGCGAACAGCCGGTGGGACTACGACGACCTGCCGTACTGGGGCGGCGAGATCGATGTCTGCATCAACTCCTATACGCTCGCGACCGGCGCCTGGCTCGGCGCCGACGTCTCAGCGCTCGCCGCATGGTTCCCGGCGCACCAGCTGGCCGACGGCGGGTGGAACTGCGAAGCCGAGGAGGGCGACTCGACGCGGTCGTCCTTCCACTCGACGCTCAACGCCCTCCGCGGGATGCTGCAGTACGAGCAGCTCACCGGCGACACGAGCCTGCGCGCCGCGCGTCACCGCGGAGAGCAGTACCTGCTCGATCGGCGCCTGCTCTTCCGTGCGTCGACGGGTGAGAAGGTGGGCGAGTTCGTCGAGCGCTTCGTCTACCCCAACCGCCACCGCTACAGCGCGCTGTTCGCGCTCGACTACTTCCGCGCGGCCGCGCTGCACGACGGCGCCGCACCCGATCCCCGCCTCGCCGACGCGATCGAGCTCGTGCGCTCGGCCCGGCAGCCCGACGGCACGTGGCTGCAGACCACCCCCCTCGCGGGACGCACGTGGTTCGACGTCGACGTCCCGGAGGGCCAGCCGTCGAAGTGGCTCACGGTCATGGGTGTGAGGGTGCTCGAGTGGTGGGATGTCGCGAGGGGGTAGCGACGGGGGTGCTGTGCTGACCCGGTCTCCGGGTGTATCGTTCGGCTGTCCGTGCCAGCGGCGACGGGGAGTCCGGGTGGCCGGGATCACACCTGGGAGTGCGCCATGGTCATCAAGCTGCCGTCGTCCGGAGCGATGCCCGAGGGTCAGGAGGCCGGCTGCGACACGTCGGGTCTCATCCTCGTGCACCGGATCTTCCGCTGGCTCTACCGCGAGCTTCCCATGCTCATCCGCGAGGTCTCTCCCGGTGACACCAAACGCTCGGCGATCGTGGGCAGGTACGCGCATCTGGACTTCTTCGCGCTGCACATGCACCACGAGACCGAGGACACGGCGCTGTGGGACCGGCTCACCACGCGCGATCCCGGATGTGCGTGGCACGTCGACCAGATGAAGGCGCAGCACGCCGAGGTGGCGCGCCAGCTCGCGGTCATCGAACCGCAGCTGCCGGGATGGGTCGCCACCGCCGATCCCGCGCGGGGCGACGCCCTCGCGCGGGACATCGAGACGCTCCGAGACACGCTCTCGGCGCACCTCGGGCACGAAGAGGACGCGATCATGCCGGTCGCCGGTGCGGTGCTCTCCCAGCAGGAATGGGACTGGATGGAGGAGCACACGCGTGCGACCCTGTCCGCCCACCGCAAGGAGCTCGGCAAGGACATCATGGCGTTGCAGGCGGGGCTGCTGATCGCGAGCGTTCCCGAGGACGAGCGGCAGGAGTGGATGCGGGCGAACATCCCCGCGCCGATCCGCGTCCTGTACGCGCTGCTGCTCAAGCGCCGGTACGACAAGGCGATGCGCGATCTGTACCCCGACCGTCCGGTCCCCGCGATGGTGTGACGACGATGTGGAAGCGCGTCGTGCTCGACACCCGGCTGCCGCACCCGGTGGAGCGGGTCTTCCCGTATCTCGCCGATCCTGGGCGATGGCCGGAGTTCGCGCCCGCGGTCGCGTTCCGGCAGCGGATCGGAGAGGGCACGGCCGAGGTGGGCAGCCGCTGGTGGGCTGTCGACCGGATCGGTCCGTTCCGCGTGAGGTTCGCCGACGTGCTCGAGTCGATCGAGCCGGAGCGGCGGGTCGTGTGGCATTCGACCTCGCCCTGGAACTCGCGGGTCGAGTACCTGTGCATCGCCGAGGGTCGCGGCACGCGCGTGCGGGCGGACTACGGCGGGGACATCGCGGGTTGGCTGGCGCTGACGGCCCTCATCCCCGGGTTCGCTTGGAGGTGGATCCTCCTGCGCGACTTCCGTGGTCTCACCCGGCTGCTCGACGCGGAGGATCGGGTGTCAGCGGTCGGCCGCTCCTCTTCAGTGCTCGACCAACCGCGGGCGGCGAGATCGGCGTAAGGGTGCACCCCGAGCGCGCCCCGGGGAATGCGCCGCCGCCGCGCCCGGCTGTACTCTCGTGCGGCCGCACATCCCCGCGGCCGGAGCAACACGAAGGAGCACCACCGTGCGCGCACTCATCCACTCGACCTTCGGCGATCCGGCCGAGGTCCTCGAGGTCGCGGAGCGGCCGCTGCCGGAGCCCGGCCCCGGACAGGTGCGCGTGCGCACGGTGCTCGCCCCGATCCACAACCACGACCTCTGGACGATCCGCGGCACGTACGGCTACAAGCCGGAGCTCCCCGCAGCCTCGGGAACCGAGGCCGTGGGTGTCGTCGACGCGCTGGGCGAGGGCGTGGACGCCCTCTCGGTCGGCCGGCGCGTCGCGACGGGCGGCACATTCGGCGTGTGGAGCGAGTACTTCGTCGCGAAGGCGGCGTCGCTGATCCCCGTGCCCGACGCGATGAGCGATGAGACCGCCGCGCAGCTGATCTCCATGCCGTTCAGCGCGCTCAGCCTGCTCGACTTCCTCGACGTGCAGCCTGGCGACTGGATCGTGCAGAACACCGCGAACGGGGCGGTCGGCAGGCTCCTCGCGCAGTTCGCCGCCGCTCGCGGAGTGCGAGTGCTGGGGCTGGTGCGCCGAGACGGCGGGGTCGACGATCTCGCCGCCCTGGGCATCGACGACGTGGTCTCGACCGAGGCGGAGGACTGGCGCGAGCGCGCCATGCGGATCCTCGGCGAGAACGCCCCGCGTGCGGCGGTGGACTCGGTGGGCGGCTCCGCCGCCGGCGACCTGCTGTCACTGCTCGGCGAGGGCGGCACCCTGGTGTCTTTCGGCTCGATGCAGTCCGGCACGCTGCAGCTGTCGGCCGGTGACCTGATCTTCAAGCAGGCGACGGTGAAGGGCTTCTGGGGCAGCACCGTCAGCAGGACGATGGATGCCGCGACCCGCGGCGCGCTCTTCGCCGAGCTCGTCCAGCGGATCGGCTCCGGCGAGGTGTCGCTGCCCGTCGAGGCGGTCTTCCCGTTCGAGCAGGCGCGTGACGCGGTGACCGCCAGTGGGGCAGCCGGCCGCGCCGGCAAGGTCCTCCTGGAGTTCTAGCCCGGGCGCGGGGTCAGCTCGCCGCCCCCGTCCGCAGGGCCTCCGCCCGTGCGTACGCCCGTTCGAGCGAGGCGCCCACGATCTGCGACTCGCCGATGACATTCTCGCGGCCGAGGTGCTCGAGCCTGCCGGTGCTCGCGAGCAGGTCGGCGAAGCGATCCGGCACGCCCGAGAGGACGAGCGCGACCCCCTGGGCGCGCAGATCGGCGGCGATCTTGTCGAGGGCCTTCAAGAATGTCGCAGACGGCACCATGGGCGAGCCGCGCATCGACAGGACCATCGCGGCGTCGGTGACGCCGGCCGTCGCCGGCCAGTCGTCGACCATCCTGTTCACCTCGGCGAAGATGCTGCCGCCGGTGTAGTGCAGCACGGTGGTCTGGTGCGACGGCAGCTGCTGGGGCGGGTCGCCGAGACGCCACCCGTCGCCTTCGCGCACGAGCTGCAGCATCCGTCCGGTCCTCGCCAGCGCGACGGCGCTCAGGATGATGGACAGCCCCGCGCCGAGGAAGATCGCCTGCTGCAGCGGCAGCTCGGTGGTCGCGGCGAACGTCGCCAGCATCGCCACGGCCGACACCGCCGACGTGCGGAAGACGAGGCTGATGTCGGGCCAGCGTCCGACCACGAGCTCGCCGCCGATGACGATCATGAGGCCGCCGATCACGGCCATCGGGATGTACCCCGCGAGAGGCCCCACCAGCAGCACGATGAGCGCGAGCCACAGGCCCGCGAAGATTCCCGCCCAGCGGGTGCGTGCGCCCGCGCTCGTGGCGACACCGGTGCGCGACATCGAGCCGCCCGTGGGCAGCGCCGAGAAGAAGCCCCCGGCGATGTTCGCCAGTCCCTGCGCGGTGAAGTCCTTCGAGGCATCCGGTCGAAATCCATCCGGGTTCGCGACGGCCGCGCTGATGCCCGCCGCCTGGGCGAGGGCGACGAGTGCCACCGCGACCGCCCCGGTTGCGAGCGCCGGGACGTCGGCGATGTCGGGAAGGCTGAAGGGCGGCAGCGAGCGGGGGATCGCTGCGATGTCGGACACGAGCGTGACGTTCAGTCCGAGCAGGGCCACCGGGACGCTCACCACGATGAGCGCGGTCAGCGTCGACATCGCCTTGAGCGGCTTGATGAATCGCACGAGCACCCACACGAGCACCGTCACCGACGACACCAGCACGGTCTCGGGCTGCCACTGCCCGATGTTCGCGAAGGCCTGCACGATCTTGCCGACCGTGTTGTGGCTCGTGGGGGAGTAGCCCGTCGCGTCGTCGATGACCCCCGCCACGATCTGCACCGCGATACCGGTCGAGAACCCGGTCATCACGGCTGTCGACACGTACGACATCACCGAGCCGAGCTTGAGCAGGCCGAGCGTCAGCATCACGACGCCGGTGAGGACCGTGAGCGTCGCGATCGCGCCGAGGTCGCCGGGATCCAGCCCCGCGCCGGCCAGGACGCTGTGCGAGGTGAGGGCGATCGCGCTCGTGAGCGTCGTCACCATGAGGACGGTGCGCGCGAAGAACGACCCGATGATGGTCGGCACGACGCCTGACCACAGGCCGAGCGGCGCCGAGAAGTTCCCGATGCTCGCGTACGCCATGCCCTCGGGGATCGAGAACAGCCCGGTGGCGAATCCCGACACGACGTCGCGGCCCGTCGGCCTGCCGATGCCCGCACCCTTGCCCTGACGCGCACCCGCGGCCGCGCCCGTGACCGTGCCCTTCGCGCTCGCATCCGGCTGCGGCTCCTCGGCGGCCGCGGTCTGCTCTCTGCTCATGTCCACCCACCCTGACGCCGCGGGCGGATCGGGGCCCGCGGCCCGCTCAGTCTGGGGAGCGGCATCCGTCCTCGCATCACTCTCGACGGGTGACCTCGGCACGACGACGCGACGGGCGGGCGGATGCCGCGATCCTCACCCGCGAGGAATGATGCGCCCCTCGAGAGCCGCCGATAGCGTCAGCCCGACGTGCCGCGGGTCCTCGGGGAACCTGCACGCGCCGCTCGCGCGAGGCACCGATTGGAGAAGTGATGATGACCGACGAAGCCCGCACATCCGTCGTGGGGGAGCCTCTCCCGCCGACCCGCAGCCTGCCGTTCCCGCCGAAGCCGTCCGGCAGCTACGCGGGTCGCACGCTCGACGAGTCCACGTACTCGCCGCTCCCGCCGCAGCGGCACCTCGGCCAGGATGCCCCCAACGTGCTCGTCGTGCTCATCGACGACGCCGGCCCCGCACTGCCGGCGCCGCTGGGCGGCAAGGTCGACACCCCGACGCTCGATCGCATCCGTCAGGGCGGGATCGGGTACAACCGCTTCCACACGACCGCGATGTGCTCGCCGACCCGGGCGTCGCTGCTGACCGGACGCAACCACCACCGCGTGGGCGCGGGGCAGATCGCCGAGCTCGCGAACGACTGGGACGGCTACTCCGGCCACATCCCCAAGAGCAGCGCCACGATGGCCGAGGTGCTCCGTCAGTACGGCTACTCGACCGCGGCGTGGGGCAAGTGGCACAACACCCCCGCCGAGGAGACGACGAAAGCCGGTCCATACGACAACTGGCCGACGGGCAACGGGTTCGAGTACTTCTACGGCTTCCTCGCCGGCGAGGCGTCGCAGTACGAGCCGAACCTGGTGCGCAACACGACGAGCGTGCTGCCTCCGAAGTCGCCCGAAGAGGGCTACCACCTCAGCGAGGACATCGCCGACGACGCCATCGCGTGGCTGCGCGACCACAAGGCCCTCGCCCCCGACCAGCCCTTCTTCATGTACTGGGCGACCGGTGCCATCCACGGACCGCACCACATCATGAAGGAGTGGGCCGACAAGTACGCCGGGGTCTTCGACGACGGCTGGGACGCCTATCGCGAGGACGCGCACGCGGGCGCGAAGGCCGCGGGATGGATCCCCGAGGACGCCGTGCTCACCCCTCGCCCCGAATCGCTGCAGGGGTGGGACGAGATCCCCGACCATCAGAAGCCGTTCCAGGCGCGTCTCATGGAGGTGTGCGCGGGGTTCGGCGAGCACGCCGACGTGCAGGCGGGCCGGATCGTCGATGAGCTGGACCGTCTCGGCTACGCCGACAACACGATCATCGTCTACATCTGGGGCGACAACGGCTCATCCGGCGAGGGCCAGAACGGCACGATCAGCGAGCTCCTCGCGCAGAACATGATCCCGACCACCATCGATCAGCACATCGCGGTCCTCGAGGAGCTCGGCGGCCTGGACGCGCTGGGAACGCCGGCCACCGACAACCAGTACCACGCAGCATGGGCGTGGGCGGGCTCGTCGCCGTATCAGGGCATGAAGCTGATGGCCTCGCACCTCGGCGGCACGCGCAACCCCATGTTCATCCAGTGGCCGGGCCGCATCGCGCATGATCCTGAGCCCCGAACGCAGTTCCATCACGTGATCGACCTCGCTCCGACCATCTACGAGATCCTCGGCATCTCGCACCCCGACACCGTCAACGGCATCCCGCAGGATCCCATCGACGGCACGAGCTTCGCGTACTCGATCGACGACAAGACGGCCGAGGGCCGGCATCGCGTGCAGTACTTCGAGATCATGGCGAGCCGCTCGATCTACGAGGACGGCTGGCTGGCGTCGACGACGGGCCCGAGGCTCCCGTGGATTCCGGGCGTCCCCGCCGGCATCCAGACGTGGACGCCCGACAAGGACGTGTGGGAGCTGTACAACCTCGACGAGGACTGGAGCCAGGCGAACGACGTCGCCGACCGGCATCCCGAGCGACTCGCCGCGATGAAGGAGCTCTTCGCCATCGAGGCGGCGAAGAACAAGGTCCTCCCCATCGGCGGCGGCCTCTGGGTGGTGCCGTTCCACCCCGAGCTGCGGATCTCACCGCCCTACACGGAGTGGGAGTTCTCGGGCGACACGTCCCGCGTACCGGAGTTCTGCGCGCCCTCGCTCGGGAACAAGCCGAACGTCGTCACGATCGACGCGAAGGTCGGCGACGCGGCGAACGGCGTTCTCTACAAGCTCGGAGGCGCGGGCGGCGGCCTCACCGCGTTCGTCGTCGACGGCGTGCTCACGTACGAGTACAACCTGTTCCTCGTGCAGCGCACGACGGTCGCGGCATCTGAGCCCTTGACGGCCGGCGATCACCGCATCGAGATCGAGACCTCCTACGTCGAACCGCGGCCCGGCGGGCCGCTGAACGTCGTGCTGCGGGTGGACGGCACGGAGGTCGCGTCGGGCACCGTGCCGGTCAGCGCCCCGCTGCTCTTCTCGGCGAACGACTGCCTCGACGTCGGCCGCGCGTACGGAGGCGCAGTGTCGCGGGCATACGTCGATCGCATGCCGTTCGCATTCGACGGCGTGATCGACCGGATGCACGTCGCCTACACGACCGCCTGAGCGGGCGGGTGGTGACGAGACGCCTCGATCGGCTCGTCACCACCCGCCCGTGAGGGTTCCCATCGGGCGAGCGGATGCCGCGCCCCGCGGCTCCGGCACGCGGACACGTGCGTCCGTAGCGATCGTTCCTCGAACATGCAACCCCTGTGGCAGCCCGCGTGCCGTCGATTAGACAGGGGGCATGCAGGTGCTTATCTATGCGGGGAGCCGATTTCTCACGAGCGACGCGATCGCCGTCGCCCTCCTCCAGTACAGCGCCGCGCTCGCGGAGGGGCGTGAAGCGGCCACTGTCGAGATCCCGGTCCTCGAAGAGAACGGGCACGAGTCGACCGCGGTGTTCCTCGTCGGTCCCGCCAGCCAGATCGTCTCGAAGGACTTCGACACCGCCCTCCCTGAGCCCGACCACCCCGACGTCGTCGAGAAGCTTGAAGCCCTCACGCGCAGCATGCACCCCACCGCCTCGACGGATCGCAACCCGCCCGCGCAGGACGTCGACTGGAACTGGGAGAGCTGACCGCGGTCGTTCCCTGCGCCTACGGGTGGATCTGGTTCCCGTCGGCGTCCCACAGCTCACCGCCGGCGACCTCCGGCGCGTCGTCCGGGATCGGCACGATGGCCAGCGGCACCCCCGGGGTCAGCAGAAGGTGCGCCCACCGCGGCGCACCTTCGCCGTCGTTGACGGTGAGCCAGTAGAGGCCGCTGCTGACGCCATCCTCGATCTCGCCCAGGAGCGAATCCAGCTCGCGGCCGCCGACGCTGTAGTGCTCGCCGCCGTAGATGATGTCAATCCGCTTCATCGTGGTTCTCCTTCGCGGGAGTCTCCGCGGGCTCCGGCACGAGGTACAGCCCGGCCGGGGAGTTCGCCGTGTAGACGAGGGCGTCGATCCACGCCATGTTCAGCCGCGGCGTGCGGCTTCCGTAGTACTTGTAGACGAGCGAGCAGCGCGGGTGGATCCACACCGTCGTCCGGCCGTCGCCGATGCTGGTGTCGTCCTTCCAGGTGAAGTGGAACGGCTCGCCGCGCCGGAGCTTCGTGCCGATCACGAGCTGCAGGTGCGCCAGCGTCCGATCGTCGAAGTCCACCTTGATCGTGCCGTCGTAGATGAACTTGCCCATGCTGGCCTCCCTGGCGGCCGCGATCGCACAGGGCGGTCAAGGGGGGCGCGGCCACCGCCTTCATGCTCGCGGTCGGCGGGCGAGGGGCCAACGCCCTTGACACCCCTGTTCCGCGCCGCTACCGGACGCGAGGTGCCGTCGAAGCGTCGTCAGCGGAACGACAGCGGCGCGCGGTGGGGGATCGGGACAGGCTTGGAATCGGTGCTGACGGACGCTGACAGCCTGCGCACGCCCGCGACCAGCACCGCCGCGAGCGAGGCGTAGACGTCGACGCGCGAGCCGCCCCGCACCCAGACCGCCTCGTAGGCGCCCGAGGGCAGCCGCTCGACGTACGCCACCAGCTCGCCGTCTCCGCCGGCGACGCCCGCCTCGGCGTGGTCGCACAGGCGCCACGCGCGGTCGCCGAGCGGGACGAGCTCGAGATGGTGCACGGGCGCGGCGTCGAGGTTCATCACGGTCTCCTCACCGTCTGCTCATCGCCTCGTCTTCGAGGCGGAGTCGTCGCATCATGCAACCGCCGCTGCCACACGGCGAGGGGCTTGACATCGCCCGCGCAGGTGCCTACCACCCCGCGAATCCGGAACGGCCGGGATTGACACCGCGCGGGCGCGACCGCTACCGAGGAGGCATGCCAGACGTCGACACCCTTCCCGCCGCGCGAGCCGTCGAGCGCCTCCGACTCGCCGAGGCGCGGCTCGCGCGGCGCCGCCAGACGGCGTGCGGTCCGAGCGAGACCGCGCGGGCGGCCATGCGCTACATCCTCGAGCGAGCGGATGCCGGTGACCCCGCCACTCCCACGGACATCGCCGCCCATCTCGGGCTCGCCACGGCGTCGGTGACGGGCATCCTCCATCGCCTGCGCGGGGGCGGACTCATCTCGTTCGTGCGCAATCCGGATGACGGCCGGAGCAAGCGCGTCGTCCCTGTCGACCGCGCCACCGACGTGGAGGACGTCGATCCCCTGACTGCGAGGATCCGCCAGTTCGCAGGCGGGCTCACCGAGCGCGAGGCCGAGCACGTCGCCCGATTCCTCGACGCCGTCAGCGACGCGGTCGACCGCGAATGCACGTGACGTCCGGACCGCTGGTCAGGCCGAGGGCTGCTCTCGCGCCGGCGCGACGGCGGCCGCCTGCGGCTCGTTCACGACGCTGAGTCCGTGCGGGCCGTTCGCCGCGAGCATGAGCTCCTCGATCCAGTCGCGGTTGAGCGCCGGCGCGCGAGAGCCGTAGAAGTGGAACACGATCGGCACGGCGGGATGGACCCACAGGCTGCGCGACCCGTGCTGCTCGGAGTGGTGGAAGAGGAAGGGCTCCGAGCGCCGCAGCTTGTTCATGAAGACGATCCGCAGATGCGCGAGCGCGCGGTCGTCGATGTCGAGCGACTGGCCGTCGCTGCCGTAGATGAGTCGTCCCACGGATGCACACCGTAGAGGGCGGGTGCGGCCGGTGCGAAGTCCGGTTAGGCAGCCTAACCATCTGCTCGACCGGCGCTCTGGAACCGGTTTCGCTGTCGGCCGGAGCTGCGGGTATAACGGGGGACATGACCGCGTCCGACGAGATCGAGTTCCGCGACATCCGACCGGACGACGCCGGTGAGACCCTCACGCTCCAGCGCGCGGCCTTCGTGCAGGAGGCGCTCATCTACGACAGCGTGCAGATGCCGCCACTCACGCAGACGCTCGACGAGCTGCGGGCGGAGCTCGTCGAGAACCTCGGGTGCGTCGCCGTGGATCGTGGGCGGCTGATCGGCGCGGTGCGCGCTCAGGCGTCCGAGGGGCTGCTGCTGATCGGGCGCCTCGTCATCGCGCCGGATCGCCAGGGCGAGGGCATCGGATCGCGACTGCTCGAGGCCGTCGAGCGCCGAGGTCGGGAGAGCGGATGCCGCGAGGCCGAGCTCTTCACCGGATCGCTGAGCGAGGCCAACCTGAGGCTGTACGAGCGAACCGGCTACCGCGAGACGGACCGGGTCGAGGGCGACGACGGCATCGAGCAGGTCTTCCTGCGCAAGACGCTCGGCTGACGCCGGCCCGGCCCGTCTCGGCGCTGGGCCCGGCCCGCGCCCTGTCGTTCTGTCGGCGCTCGATGCCAGGATGGGGGCATGCCCGAGTCGCCCGAGGTGCAGGCGCTCGCCGAGTTCCTCGACGAGCGCGTGACGGGGCGATCGGTGCGCGAGGTCGACGTGCTCGAGTTCCGCACCGTGAAGACCCGTCAGACGCCGCCGTCCTCCCTCGTCGGACGCACCTTCCGCGGTGCCCGCCGGCACGGCAAGCACGTCGCACTGGCCGTCGACGACGACGCGCAGCTGGTCGTGTCGCTCGGTCGCCACGGCTGGGTCCGGTGGCGTGACGCGGGCGACGCGGCCGACGACCTGCAGGCCGACGCACCGCCTGCGCTCGCCGAGATCGGTCTCGACGGGGGCGGGGCGTTCGCCGTGACGGATGCCGGCACCTGGGTCTCGCTCGGACTCTTCGTCGTCGACGACGCGCTGGCCGTGCCGGCCATCGGCAAGCTCGGCCCCGATCCCGCCGACCCCGCGTACTCGTCGAGCGACTTCGAGGTCGCCCTCGGCGGGCGGCGCAAGCAGGTGAAGGCGATCCTCCAGGAGCAGGAGTCGATCGCGGGCATCGGCAACGCCTACTCCGACGAGATCCTCCACCTGGCGAAGGTCTCACCCGTCGTGCACGCAGCCGCCCTCGACGACGGCGCACGCGAGCGCCTCTATGCCGCCACCCGCGACACCGTCCGCGGCGCGATCGCCGCGCGGCGTGGCATCCCGATCGACCGTCTCAAGGCCGCGAAGGTCGACGCGATGCGCGTCCACGGACGCGCGGGCGAGGCCTGCCCCGTGTGCGGAGACACCGTGCGCGACTTCTCGTTCGCCAGCACGACGGCGCAGTACTGCCCCACGTGCCAGACGGGCGGCGTGCTCCTGTGACCTGCGCGAGCCGCGGCCCGGTCGGGGCCGCCCTCCGCTGCGCGCGGGTAGCATGGCCGTCATGACTTCTTCGCAGCTTCCCACCCCGACCCTTCAGCCCGTCGGCGACGAGAAGAACCTCCTCACCGTCGTCGAGTCCGCGGGTTCGTGCTGCGGTGGCGGCGCGTGCAGCACCGACTGACGCGTTTTCTCGACCTCGCCAGACGCTGACCCCGCGATGACCGACGATCAGCTGCACGTGACCCCGCGCCTCGCGCGGGTGCTCATGACCGAAGAGGCCATCTACGGCCTCATCCTCGTCTCGGGCATGATCGTCGTGAGCGCCGGCGGCACATCGCTCGGCGCGTTCCTGACCGTCGCGATCACGGTCCTCGTCTTCTACGCCGCGCACGTCTATGCCGGCACGCTCGGCCGCTTGGCGGTCAGCGAGGGCGAGCGCGGACTGCGCTCCAGCCTCGCATCGGCCGCGCGCCAGTCCTCCGGCATGCTCATCGCCGCGGTCGCCCCGCTGATCGTGCTGCTCCTCGGCACCACGCGGGTGCTCGATGACGACACCTCGCTGTGGGCGGCTCTCATCGTGAACACCCTGGTCCTCGCCGGGCTCGGCTGGATGGCGGTCGCGCGCTGGAGCACGCACTGGTGGGCGCGGATCGTCAGCGCCGTGCTGACCGCCGCGTTCGGTGGCGTGCTGATCCTGCTGAAGGCCGTCATCCACCACTGACCGGCCGCCCCCGGGTCTACCGGGTCGACGAGAGCAGGGCGTCCGTGAGGTCCGGGCTCAGATCGGGCACGTCGTCGACCGGCACGGCCAGCGCCTGGAGCACACGGCTGAAGAAGTTGCGCGCGCCCGCAGCGAGAGCGATGTCGACGATCTGGCGGTCGCTGAACCCCGCCTCCCGCAGGCG
The DNA here is from genome assembly GCF_054824025.1 of Microbacterium sp. HJ5. NCBI lineage: Bacteria > Bacillati > Actinomycetota > Actinomycetes > Micrococcales > Microbacteriaceae > Microbacterium > Microbacterium sp. HJ5. The sequence goes on along the minus strand of NZ_JSYE01000010.1, from coordinate 7,718 downwards.
TTCGGCGTCGGCATCCGTCATCTGCTCCGGATCGCGCGACAGCCTCTCGGCGAAGGACATCACCGCGAGATCCGCCTCCGCGAGTCCCGCCTCTCCACCGTCGCGGGCGATGCGCGCCAGCTGGTCCTCGTCCAAGAGTCCGGCACGCAGCGTCTTGCGGCCGTGCATGAGCAGGCAGTGAGGTGATCCGATCGCCCGCGCCGCCGCGAGGGTCGCCAGCTCGTACACGCGCAGCCCGATGGACGGGACCACCGCCCGGATCAGCGACTCGAACGCCTGATGCGCTTCGGGGTTGATCGCCATCGCCCGTGTGTGCGACAGCACGAAGCCGACGTCGGCGACATCACCCGCATACATCTCGGCGGCGTGGCCGGTGGCGGACTCGGGGTCGGGCGGCTGGACGATCATGGCGGGCTCCTGCGGGTCGACGATGGACACCCCCACAATGCACGATGCCCCACCCCCGGTCGAGGGGGAGGGGCACCGTCCTGATACCGGTTCAGTGCGCGGCGGGTGCGCCCATCGGCTGATCGGCCGGCTTGCGGATGAGGAATGCGCCCACCAGCAGCGGCAGCGACAGGAATGCGGCCGTGAGGAACGCGGCGTGCGTGCCGGCCGCGCCCGCCGTGATCGCGTCGGCACCCGTCTCGGACGCCGCCGAGTTCGCCGCGGCCATCACGCCGAACATGAGGGCGATGCCCGCGGCACCGGCCACCTGCTGCGCCGTGCCCACGACGGCGGAGCCGTACGAGTAGAAGCGCGGCTCGAGCGAGCCCAGCGACGCCGTGAACAGGGGAGTGAACGACAGCGCGAGCCCCAGCGAGAGCACCGTCTGCACGACGGCCACGAGCCACACCGGGGTGGCGACGCCGAAGGTGGTGTAGACCCACAGCATCGCGGTCGTGATCACCGCGCCCGGGACGAGCAGCACCGTCGTGCCCCAGCGGTCGTAGATGCGGCCGATGAACGGGCCGGCCAGGCCCATCGCCAGCGCACCCGGGAGCACGACCAGGCCGGTCGTGAGCGGATCGACCTCGAGGACGTCCTGCAGGTACAGCGGGACCACCGTGATCGCGCCGAAGAACGCCATCGACATGATGACCATCTGGCCCATCGACAGCGAGAAGTTCGCACTGCGGAAGACGCGGAGGTCGAGCAGCGCGTCGTCGTTGCGCTGCAGGAGCACCTGACGCCAGCCGAACAGGGCGAGCGCGACGACGCCGATGGCCAGCGACACGATCAGCGTCGTCGTCGACGTGGCCGTCGCGGCCGCGGCATCCGCTCCGCCGCCGTGCCCGCCCGCGCCCAGCTGGCTGAGGCCGAACACGAGCCCGCCGAAGCCGAGCGCCGACAGGATGACCGACACGACGTCGATCGGGGCGTGCGTCGTCTCGCCGAGGTTGTGGATCCACTTCGCGCCGACGACGAGCGCGACGACGGCGATCGGGAGGACGATGCCGAAGATCCAGCGCCATTCGAAGTTGTTCAGGATCGCGCCGGCGAGCGTCGGCCCGATCGCGGGGGCGAGCGACATGACGATGCTGACCCGGCCCATCATGCGACCGCGGATCGCCGGCGGCACCACCGTCATGAGCGTCGTCATGAGCAGGGGCATCATGATCGCCGTGCCCGACGCCTGCACCACGCGGGCGACGAGGAGCACCGGGAAGCCGGGCGCGAGGAACGCGATCAGCGTGCCCGTCGAGAACAGCCCCATGGCGGCCACGAACATGGCGCGCGTGGTGAAGCGGCGCAGCAGGAAGCCGGTGATCGGGATGACGACCGCCATCGTGAGCATGAACGCGGTCGTCAGCCACTGCGCCGAGAGGGCGGTGATGCCCAGATCGGTGATGAGGTGGGGGATGGCGACCCCCATCGTCGTCTCGTTCAGGATCGCGACGAAGGCGGCGGCGAGGAGGAGCCAGATGACGCGGCTCTCTTCGGGCCCGAGCTTGGGCACGGCGGGGGCGGCGACCCGGATGCCGTCGGTGGCGGGGTGCATGTCGGTGGCGGCCATGGGATGTCTCCTCATGTGGTCTTCAGGCGATGGTCGGCCTGCGCGGAGGGCAGGAGTCGGCCATGCGGAGATGGCGAGGGATGGCCGCGCGAAAACGGCAAGCCATCAGGATAACGGCGGGGTCGGACACGACATTCCCGCAGGTGCCGGATTCGACCGGCTTCTCGTCAGGTGCGGGGTGCTCCCGCGAGAACGGCGCTCAGTTCTCGAGCGTCTCCTCCGACGCAGGACGATCCCACTTCTCGGAGCCGATCGCGTCGGTCGAGTGCGGCGTGGGCTCGTTCTGCTCCACGAGCGGGGGGAGCGGGTTGAGCAGCTCCTCCTCGGGGATGGCCTTGAGAGCGTCGATCTCCTCGCGCAGAGCCGCCAGGTCGGAGCCGTCGTGCTGGGGGTTATCAGGAGTCGAGACCATGGGGCAAGCCTAGTGGGAGCGGGGGACCCCGTCAGTAGGCTGACGCACATGAGCATGCGGGGCGGCGGTGGCGGCGGCCACCCCGGCTTCCGCGGCGTCGACATCGAGTCGCAGAAGAAGCTGAACGCCGCCGCGCCGAAGATCCCGAACCTCGGCAGGCGGGTCGTGGCGCTGTTCCGTCCTTACGCGTTCCCGCTCGTCGTGACGGGCGTGCTCGTCGTCGTGGGGGCGGGCATCGCGGTCATCCCGCCGCTCATCGTGCAGCGCATCTTCGACGACGCGCTCTTCCCCGTCGACGGGGCGCCCCCCGACATCCCGCTGCTGTGGCGGCTCGTCGCGCTCATGATCGCCCTGTTCCTGCTGTCCGCCGGCCTCGGCGTGCTGCAGACGTGGTTCACGTCCACGATCGGCAACAAGGTCACGGGCGACCTGCGCGTCCAGCTCTTCGACCACCTCCAGGCGATGGAGCTCGGGTTCTTCACGCGCACCAAGACCGGGGTCATCCAGTCGCGGCTGCAGAACGACGTCGGCGGCGTCTCGGGTGTCCTGACGAACACCTTCACCAGCATCCTGGGCAACGTCGTCACCGTCATCGCGTCGCTCGTCGCGATGATCATCATCGACTGGCGCCTCACCATCATCGCCGTCGTGCTCATGCCGATCCTGGTCGTCGTGCAGCGCCGTGTCGGTCAGGTCCGCGCGCGCATCGCCGGCGAGACGCAGGAGTCGCTCTCGGAGCTGACGGCCATCACGCAGGAGACGCTCAGCGTGTCCGGCATCCTGCTCTCGAAGTCGTTCAACCGCCAGCGCGCGGAGTCGGCGCGCTACGCCGACGAGAACCGCAACCAGGTGCGCCTCCAGGTGCGGCGGGCGATGAGCGGCCAGGGATTCTTCGCCGTCGTGCAGGTGCTCATGGCGAGCGTCCCGGCGGTCATCTACCTCGTGTCGGGGTACTTCATCACCGGCGGCGAGGTCGTGATCACCGCCGGCACCGTGGTGGCTTTCACCACCGTTCAGGCGCGCCTGCTCATGCCGCTCATGGGCCTGATGCGCGTCACCCTCGACCTGCAGACCTCGGCGGCCCTGTTCGCCCGCATCTTCGAGTACCTCGACCTCCAGCCCGCGATCCGCGACGCTCCCGATGCGATCGGGGTGGAGCGGGCCCCCGGGCCGCTCGGCCGCATCGAGTTCCGCGACGTCGTGTTCCGGTATCCGGACGCCGCAGCCGACGCCCGCCCGACCCTCCAGGGCGTCACCTTCACGGCCGAGCCGGGTCAGCATGTGGCCTTCGTCGGACCATCGGGCGCCGGGAAGACGACCGTGCTCTACCTCACGCCGCGCATGTACGAGGCATCCGGCGGCTCGGTCCTCTTCGCAGGCGCCGACGTCCGACGGCTCACGCAGGAGTCGATCATCGACCAGGTCGGCATCGTCTCGCAGGAGACCTACCTGTTCCACGCCACGATCCGTGAGAACCTCCGCTACGCGAAGCCCGAGGCGACGGACGCCGAGCTCGAGACTGCGTGCCGGGCCGCGAACATCCACCACATCATCGAGGGGTTCGAGCTCGGCTACGACACCGTCGTCGGGGAGCGCGGCTACCGGCTCTCCGGGGGTGAGAAGCAGCGCATCGCGATCGCCCGCGTGCTGCTCAAGGATCCGCCGGTGCTGCTGCTCGACGAGGCGACGTCGGCGCTGGACACGGTCTCGGAGCGCGTCGTGCAGGAAGCGCTGGATGCCGCAGCCCGGGGCCGCACGACCCTGTCGATCGCGCATCGCCTCTCGACCGTCATCGCCGCCGATGTCATCCACGTGATCGAGGCCGGCCGCATCGTCGAGTCCGGCACGCACGCCGAGCTCATCGAGCAGGGCGGCCTTTACGCCGAGCTCGCCGCGCAGCAGCTCGCCGCGTCCCGGATCCTCGAGGCGGAGGAGGCCGACCCGCCCGCCGACCACCCCGACCGCCGTGCCGACCGCCCGCCGGTCGAGGCGGCCGTGCGGGTCGCTCCCGCGCCGGTGCCCGCCGAGCCGTGGGTGCCGACTCCCGAGGTCCCCGGCACCTGAGGCGACCGGGCGGTTACCAGGCCTCGGCCTCGGCGACGACCGCGTGGGTCGCCGACGAGAGGACCGGGAGGCCGCCGGTGCGCGCCGTCAGCGCGCGCGTGAACGCGCCGAGCGCGCGCCGGTAGGCCTCATCGGGGTGGTGGCGGCCGATCTCGACGAGCGTCGGCAGGTCCATCGACAGGATCAGGCGGACGCGGGATGCCGCGGCGCGCGGCTGCCCCGCGGCCTCGAGCGCCTCGATCCCGCCGTCGAGCGCCTCGAGGTAATCGCGCAGCACGGGGAGCTCGGACTTCTGCTGCGTGATCGACGTGCCGTCGGCCCGCTCGCGCCATTCGACGACGACGTCGGGGAGGACGTCGAACGCCCGCGCGCTCGTGTACAGCTGCTGGGCCACGATCTGGTCCTCGTAGGCCTTGCCGAGGGGGAAGCGCAGCCCCGTGCGCCGCCACAGGTCCATGCGGCTGACCTTCGACCACGCGACGATGTTCCCGGATGCCTCCGGATGCTCTGCGAGCGTCGTCCCGCTGCGTGCGGGGTCGGTCGCGGCGGCCACCCAGGGCTGCACGTGACCGGCCGCGTAGCCTCCCGACCCGTCCGGTCGCAGGCGGACGTACGCGCCTGCGGCCAGATCGCTTCCGCTGCGCTCGAGTGCTCCGACGAGGAGTTCGAGCGCTCGCGGCGTGTAGCGGTCGTCGGCGTCGAGGAAGGCGACGTAGCGCGTCTCGACGAGGTCGAGGCCGGTGTTGCGCGCAGCGCTCAGCCCGCCCTGTGAGCGGTGGTGCACGACGCGGAAGCGGGGATCGCGCGCGGCTGCGGTGTCGAAGATCGCGCCGGTGCCGTCGCGCGAGGCGTCGTCGACGAGGACGGCGGTCCAGTCCGTGAGCGTCTGGGCGCGCAGCGAGCTCAGCGCTTCGGCGGCGTAGGCGGCCACGTCGAACCCGGGGACGATGACGGTCACGACGGGAGCGTGCGGCGGGGTCACCCGCCCGATTGTACGGCGGCGACGGATGCCCCGACCGCGTCGGCGACGGCATCCAGCGGCTGGCGCAGCCAGTGCGGGAACGTGAACCGCACCGCCGTCTGCGCCACCTCGGGCGGGACCCCCATCGCGACGAGCACGTGGGAGGGCTCGTCGCTGCCCGCCGCGCACGCCGACCCGCTGGACGACACGACGCCGCGACGCTCGAGCTCGAGCAGCACGGCCTCGCCGCTCGTGCCGGCGAAGGTGAAGCTCGCGGTCGCGGGCAGGCGGTGCACGGGGTGGCCGGTGAGCTCGGCCGAGGGCACGGTGGCCAGCACGCGCGCGACGAACCGATCGCGGATCGCGGTGAGGCGGGCGGATGCCTCGTCCCGCTCCGCCTCGGCGAGTTCGAGCGCGGTCGCGAGACCGACGGCTCCTGCGACGTCTTCGGTGCCGCTGCGGCGGCCGCGCTCCTGGCCGCCGCCGTGCAGGAGGGGCTCCACCGGCACGCGTCCGCGCACGCCCAGGACCCCGGTGCCCTTGGGGGCGCCGAGCTTGTGCCCGGCGAGGGAGATCGCATCGATGCCCAGGTCCGCCGCCGAGAGAGGCAGCCACCCGGCAGCCTGCACGGCGTCGACGTGCAGCGGCACGCCCCGTGCACGGGCCGCGGCGGCGATCGCGGCGACGTCCTGGATCGTGCCGACCTCGTTGTTGGCGTAGCCGATGCTCACCAGAGCGGTGTCGTCGCGGAGGGCGCCGGTGACGGCATCCGGATCCACTCTCGCGTCGCGATCCACCGGCACGCGCGTGGCCTCGAAGCCGTGGAGACGCTCGAGGTAGGCGACGGACTCGAGGATCGACTCGTGCTCGATGGGGGTCGTGACGACGTGCCGTCGGCTGCCGAGGTGCTGAGCGCCGAGCGCGATGCCCTTCACGGCGAGGTTGTTGGCCTCGGTGCCGCCCGAGGTGAAGACGATGTCGCCCGGCCGCATCCCCAGCACGCGCGCGACGCGGGCGCGCGCGTCCGCCAGGGCATCGGCTGCCGCCTCGCCGACCGTGTGATGGCTCGACGGGTTGCCGAACCACTGCGTGAGGTACGGCATCATCGCCTCGAGCACATCCGGACGCACCGGCGTGGTCGCCGCGTTGTCCAGGTAGAGCATGCTCATCGCGGATGCCTCACGCGCCGGACCGCGCGCCCGGCCCGTCGATCCGCACGTCGAGCCCGAGGTCGAGAGCGCGCGCCGAATGGGTGAGGGCTCCGACGGAGATGACGTCGACGCCGGTCTCGGCGATCGCGCGCACGGTGTCGAGCGAGACGCCGCCCGAGGCCTCGACGATCGCGCGCCCGCCGACCTGCGCGACCCCTGCGCGAAGGTCGTCGAGCGAGAAGTTGTCGAGCATGATCGTGCCGATTCCCGCGGCGAGCACCTGCTCGATCTGGTCGAGGCGGTCGACCTCGACCTCGACGTGGGTGGTGTGCGGGAGGCGGGCGATCGCGCCCTGCAGGGCCGCGGTCACCGAGAGTCCGTTCTGCGTGACGACGGCGAGGTGGTTGTCCTTGGCCATGACGGCGTCCGAGAGCGAGTGGCGGTGGTTGTGGCCGCCGCCGCTGACGACGGCGTGGCGCTCGAAGGCGCGCAGCAGGGGGGTGGTCTTGCGCGTGTCGGCGATGCGCGCGCCGGTGTGGGCGACCTCGGCGACGTAGCGCGCGGTGAGCGACGCGATGCCCGACATGCGCTGCACGAAGTTGAGGCCGATCCGCTCGGCCGTCAGCACACCGCGCGCCGGGCCGGTGACCGTGGCGAGCACCGCACCGGTGTCGAAGCGGTCGCCGTCGGCGACCCGGAGGTGCACGGCGATCTCCGCATCGACGAGTCGGAACGCCGCAGCGAAGACCTCGCCGCCGCTGAACACCCCGGGTTCGCGCGCCACGAGCTCGGCGACGGCGGTCGCCCCCGCGTCGATGAGGTACTCGCTCGTGATGTCGCCCCACGGGGCGTCCTCCTCGAGGGCGGCGCCGACGGTGCGGTCGATCGTGGCTCGGGTCAGCATGCGACGGCCTCCTGCGCGGCGGTGCGGGTCGTGCTCGGGTCGTCGCGGCGGAAGTGCGCGCCGACGGATTCGCGCCGAGCGCGAGCGGCGGCGACGAGCTGCTCGGCCACGACGAGGAGGTTCTCGTTCTCGTACTCGAACTCGGTGCGGGGAGCGCGAGCCTCGGCTCGCCAGCGCGCGATGACGGATGCCGCGTGCCCGAGGCCCTG
>NZ_JSYE01000001.1:0-101613 GCF_054824025.1 Microbacterium sp. HJ5 | reverse complement strand
GTCGATGCGGCCAGCGCGGTCGTCGGGCCGGAGACGGTCGCGACGGGCGCGGTCAGGCCGAGGCCGACGACGATGGCGGTCGCATAGGCGACCACACCGAACGCCGCGCTCCTCGAGCGCTTCCGTCCCTCTCCCACAACCATGACGCGCCTGTCGATCGTTTTGGACAACGTGACAACGCGCCGGTGTACTCATTCCGCTACGCGGCTCCCCCGAACCCCGGCGACCCCTGAATCTCAACCCCGAACCGCTCGAGACCGGATCACGCCGCGAGGCGGACCCGCTGAATAAGCGGTTCGCGGCAGACGCTAGACCCGACGCGAGCCCGTCGTCAAGTGGTCCGCGAGATATTCGTCCGACGCGAGGGACATGCCGTCGGCGGCATGCCCGCCCGGAATCCGCGTCAGCTCAGGCCGGAGTAGGCGTGCAGGCCCTTGAAGAACATGTTGACGATCGTGAAGTTGAAGATCACGGCGGTGAAGCCGATGATCGACAGCCACGCCGACCGTGAACCCCGCCAGCCCCGCGTCGCACGAGCGTGGATGTACCCCGCGTAGAGCACCCAGATGACGAACGTCCAGACTTCCTTCGTGTCGAAGCCCCAGTAGCGCCCCCAGGCGTCGTTGGCCCAGATCGAGCCGGCGATGAGGGTGAACGTCCAGAAGATGAAACCGAGGATCGCGAAGCGGTACGCCAGCGACTCCAGCGCGTCCGCGCCCGGGAGCGTGCGCAGGAAGCGGGGGCCCGTCTTCACAGGCTGACCGGATGCCTCCGCCGCCGCGGCCGCGATGGTGCGACGCTCACGTCGCGCCTGCATCAGCTGCATGACCGAGAGTCCGAACGCGAGGGCGAACAGTGCGGTCGCGAGGGACGCCACGAACACGTGGATCACGAGCCACACCGACTTGAGCGGGTCCATCAGCGGCACGATGTCGGTGTAGAACCAGATGGCCGTGCCGCCGAGCAGCACCACGACGAGCCCGGTGATGAACGTGCCCAGGAACCGCAGGTCATAGCGGAGAAGCACCGCGAGGTAGACGGCGATGATCAGCATCGTCCCCGTGAGCGCGAACTCGTACATGTTCGACCACGGCACACGGCCCGCCGCGATGCCCCGCGTGACGTCGGCGCCGACGTGGAAGAGGAACCCGAGGACGGTCAGCGACGTGCCGATGCGTGCCCACAGCAGTCGGGGGCGGTCGCCCGGACGGGCGTCGAGCGCCGCCTCGGCGGCCCTCTCCTGCGCAGCGACCGAGGCCGCGGCATCCGCTCGCCCACCGCCGGCTGCGACCAACTCACGGACCGAGGCGTCCTTCGCGTCGACCGAGGCGGCGCCGCGGCGCGCGAGATCGACGGCGTAGGCGACGAACGCGAGCGCATACACGGCGATGGCCGTCCACACGAGGAGCACCGACACCGAGTCGAGCGAGAGGGCGGTCGTCGTGTCGGGCATGGTCCTCAGTCTACTTTTCGGGTCTCGGGGGTGTCGTCCTTCGGCGCACCGGCCGCTGCCCGCGGCGCGGCGTCCGTGGTCAGCGAGGCGCCGTGCCGCTGGGCGAACTGCATCACCGCGGCGTCGAGGGTCGGGTCCTCTCCACGGGCGAGGCCCGCGTACTCGAGGCGGAGCGCGCGCCCCTGGGTCGTCGCCTTCACCCACATGCGCCGACGCGGCACGAAGAGCGCGGCGAGCAGGCCCGCGGTCGCCATCACCGCGAACACGAGCACCCACGTGGCCGCGGTGTCGCGATGGATCGAGAGCGACACGTACCGCTTGACCGACTCCTCGTAGCCCTGCGCGCCGGCGGGCGAATCGTTCTCGAACGTGATCGTTCCGTAGCCGCCCGGCAGGTCTGCCGTCTCGCCCGGGGCGAGCTCGATCGGCTCGACGTCGGTGCCGCGGCCGGCCAGCTGCGTCATCTCGGACGGGTCGAGGGTGTACACCGAGCGCGGCGTGCCGTCGTCGATCCCGAGGTCGCCCGCGAAGACGTTGAGCGACAGGACCGGGTTCACCAGAGCGGGGTACGCCGATGCGAACGCTCCGGTGTGCAGCGGCGCCTGCGTCGGGTAGAAGAAGCCCTGCAGCGCCATCTGCTCCGGGGCGCCGGCGGGATCGCGCAGGCCGTCCGGGATCTTGACGACGCCGAGCGAGGTCATGAACGTGTCCTGCGGGAGGAACGGCACCGACTCCGAGAAGACGACGTCGCCGTCGGCGTTGCGCACCGTCAGCGTGGGGGCGTAGCCGTTGCCCATGAGGTAGATGCGGTCTCCCGCCATCTCGAGCGGCTGGTTCACGCGCACCTCGCCGCTGGACGGCTCCTCCCCCGCGTACTGCGTCGTGAGGTTCGCCACGAAGTCGCCGGCCTGACCCTGGCCAGGCTCGCCGAGCGGCTGGTACTCGACGTCGAAGCGGTCGAGCGTCAGGGCGTAGGGCTCGAGCGACTCCTCGTCGAAGAAGCGTCCCGGGTTGAAGGAGGTGTAGTCGAGCATCGTGTTGACGAAGGTGCGCCCCTCGATGATGACCGTCTGCCCGGTGTGGGTGAACCCGCCGCCGATGCCGACCGCGAGAAGCACGCCGACGAGCGCCGCGTGGAACACCAGGTTGCCCGTCTCGCGCAGGTAGCCGCGCTCGGCGGACACCGACAGGGTCGCGCCCGCGTCGTACCGCTCGACGCGGTAGCCGGCCCTCTTCAGCTGCGCCTGCGCGGCCTCGATCGCCGACGACGCCGCCGCCGGCGCATCGGCGTCGGCAGCGAGCTCGACGACCTCGGTGCGGTGCACGTCGAGCCGCGACAGCCGTGCCGGCGTGCGGGGCGGGCGGGCGCGCAGCGCCTTCCAGTGGTGCTTCGTGCGCGGGATGACACACCCGATGAGCGAGACGAACAGCAGGATGTAGATCGCGGAGAACCAGGGCGACGCGTAGACGTCGAAAAGGCTCAGGTTGTCGAGCACCGGCGCCAGGTCGGGGTTGTCGGCGAAGTACTGCGTGACGCCGTTCGGGTCGGCGCTGCGCTGCGGCACGAGCGATCCCGGGACCGCGGCGATCGCGAGCAGCAGGAGCAGCACGAGCGCGGTGCGCATCGACGTGAGCTGCCGCCAGCCCCAGCGGATCCAGCCGACGAAGCCGAGCGCCGGCTGGTTGATGTCGCCGGATGCCGCCGACTCGGCGTGGTCCGCGGGGCGCAGCGGGTCGGCGGTCTCGACGTCTGCCTCAGAGCGGGAGCGGGACACTGGCGAACACCCCCTGCAGCTGAGCCATGATCTGCGTCCAGACGCCCGTCACCATGAGCAGGCCGAGCGCGATGAGCAGCGCACCGCCGACGATGTTGACGGCGCGGATGTGTCGGCGCACGAACGACACCGAGCGGGTCGCCCACCCGAAGCCGAGGGTGAGCAGCACGAACGGGATGCCGAGCCCCAGTGAATACGCGAGCCCGAGCGTCGCGGCACGCGCGGCCGAGCCCGAGTCGAACGCCATCGTGAGGATCACGGCGAGCGTGGGTCCGATGCACGGCGCCCAGCCGATGCCGAGCGCGATGCCCAGCAGGGGGGCGCCGATGAGCCCGAGGTTGCCGCGCACCTGCGGCCGCGCGATGCGCTGCGCGAGGCCGAAGACGCCGATGAAGACGAGCCCCATCGCGATGACCACGACGCCCAGCACCCGGGTGATCGCATCGGCGTACTCGATGAAGAAGCGGCCGAGCGTGCCGCCGAGCATGGCGACGCTGACGAACACGAGCGTGAAGCCCGCGATGAAGAGGAGGACGCCGAGCAGAAGCTTGCCGCGGGTGGGCGCGGGATCCGTCTCCTGCTTCACCTCCACAGCGCTCGCAGAATCCCGCGAAGCTCGCAGCCCTTCCGCGGAATCCTGCGGGATCGGCGCAGATCTGCGAGTTTCGCGCGGTGACACCGCCCCGCCGATGAAACCCAGATACCCGGGCACGAGCGGGAGCACGCACGGCGAGAGGAACGACAGCAGACCGGCGAGGACCGCGATCGGCACGGCGATCAGCAGCGAGCCGTCGGCGACGAGGTCGGCCGGGGTCACGACTCGTCCAGCGCGTCGCGCACGAGGGTCTGCAGGATGGACGCGCTCTCGAGCTGGCCGATGATGCGCGCGGCGACGCGGCCCTCCTTGTCGAGGACCAGTGTCGTCGGCGTGGCGTTGATGGGCGTCTTGTCGGCGAACGCGAGCTTGATCGCGCCGTCCTGCGCGGCCATGAGGCTCGGGTAGGTGATGCCGTACTGCTCCGCGAAGGCGGTCGCCGTCTCGGGCGCATCGCTGGTGTTGACGCCGATGAACGAGACGCCCTCGCCCTCGAACGACGTGTAGGCGTCTTCCAGCGACGACGCCTCCGCCCGGCACGGACCGCACGCGGCGTACCAGAAGTTCACGACCACGACGTCGCCGGCGACGTCGGCGCTGCCGAGCGCGTCGCCCGCCTCAGTCGTGCCCTCGAACTCCACCGGCTCGGTGCGCTCGCCCGCGGGGATCTCGACGACCTGCAGCCCGTTCGCCGCGATGAAGCCCTTGTTGTCGCCGGCGCGGTACTGCTCGGCGAGAGGGTCGTTCGTGCACGCCGCGAGTCCTGCGATCAGGCCCAGGGCGAGGAGAGCGGATGCCGCGCCCCGCCCCCGTCGCGCGATCCGCCGCCGCCGAACCGAATCCATCACACCGCTCCCACGTCGACCGAGCCCGACAGCGACGCCGGCTCGGCATAGGCGACCTCGGCCCAGGTGCCGTCCTGCATCTCGAAGCTCGTCACGCTCGACAGCGCGCAGCGTCGCGCGCGAGGGTCGTGCCGCAGCGGCTGCGCGGCGACGGCGAGGTGGGTGATCCAGATCGGGAGCTGGTGCGACACGATGACGACGTCACCCGATTCCGCGGCATCCCACGCCTCCGTCATCGCCTTGTTCATGCGGCCCACCACGTCGGCGTACGGCTCGCCCCAGCTCGGGAGCGCGGGCTTGCGCAGGTGGCGCCAGTTCCACGGGTTGATGAGGGCCTGCGCCATGCGCCGCCCCTCGAAGACGTTCGTCGGCTCGATGACGCGCTCGTCGATGCGCGGCTCGAGCCCGAAGAGCTCGGTGAAGGGCTCCGCCGACTCCTGCGTGCGCTGCAGCGGTGAGCACACGAGTGCGGTGACCGGCCGGTCGAGGGCCTGGATGTACTCGGCGGCCTGCCGTGCCATGCCGCGTCCGTCGGTCGAGAGGCCGAACCCGGGGAGTCGCCCGTAGAGCACGCGGCGGGGATTGTGGACCTCCCCATGGCGCACGAGATGGAGGCGATCGGCGGGCACCCGACCAGTCTACGGTGGCCTGGTCTGTGGGGCCGCTGAGCGTCAGTCCGTGCGCGAGGAGGCGAGCTCGCGCTCGCCTGCGCCCTCGTCCGGACCGGAGCGACGGGATGCCGCGACCACGGCGCGCGTGCGCACGAACACGAACCACGCCACGGCCAGCGCGACGGCGCCGATCACGACGTACTGCAGCACGTCGACGTACTGCTCGACGACGTGCCACGACTCGCCCAGCAGGAACCCGGCCATCACGAACACCGTGTTCCAGATGAGGCTCCCCGCGGCGGTGAGCAGCGCGAACCGCCACACCGGCATGCGCGTGACGCCCGCCGGGATCGAGATGAGACTGCGGAAGATCGGGATCATGCGCCCGAAGAAGACGGCCTTGCCGCCGTGCCGCTCGAACCAGGCCACGGTGCGGTCGATGTCCTCGGGGTGCAGCAGCGGCACGCGCGCAGCGATGCGCCGCAGGCGGCCGACGCCGAGCCAGGCGCCGAGGCCGTAGAGAAGAAGGCGCCGACGATCGAGCCGGCGGTGGTCCACGCGAGCGCCTCGAACAGTGTGAAGGAGCCGGAGCTCGCCGCGAGGCCCGCCATGGGCAGCACGACCTCGCTGGGCAGCGGCGGGAACAGGTTCTCCAGGGCGATAGCGATGCCGGCGCCCGCGGGACCGATGACGTCCATGAGGGAGACGGACCAGTCCAGCAGCGCGGAGAGCCATGAGGTGTCGGGGGAGGTTTCGGTCATCGGGGGCTTCGCTCTCGGTGATCGGATGCCGCGGCCCGGCCGGGGCGGCTCCCTCGACGCTACGCGAGCCACGTGTGCCGATCCTGGGTGCTGACCCCCGGATCTGCGGGAGGGCCGCCCTCCCCGCGGGCGATCGGCCGGGCACGGGGCGCAGGATCGCCCACGTAGACTGATCCCTCGTGAGTGAACGCGTCCTCGTGAACCAGCTTTCCGGCCTCGCCGACGGCCCCGTCTCCGTCTCCGGATGGGTCGAGACCGTCCGCGATCAGAAGAAGGTGCAGTTCGTCATCCTCCGGGACGAGACGGGTGCCGTGCAGCTGGTCAACCCGGCTACGCGCCCGGCCGAGGACGGCAGCGAGCAGGACGCCGGCGCGCTCGCCCTGACCGACCTCATCTCGAACCTGTCGACGGGCACGTTCCTGACCGTCACGGGTGAGCTCAAGCACGACGAGCGCGTCAAGCTCGGGGGCGTCGAGATCAAGATCGGCGCGCTCGACATCGCGGCTGCCGCGTTGCCCGAGACTCCGATCGCCGCCGACTCCGGCCTCGACAAGCGCATGGACTGGCGGTTCCTCGACCTGCGCCAGCGGCGCAACAACCTGATCTTCCGCGTGCAGACGACGCTCGAGCACGCGATGCGCACGTACTGGATCGAGCGCGACTACATCGAGGTCCACTCTCCCAAGCTCATGGCCTCGGCGTCCGAGTCCAACGCCGAGCTCTTCGAGGTGCCCTACTTCGAGGACAAGACGGCGTACCTCGCGCAGTCGCCGCAGTTCTTCAAGCAGATGGCGCAGGTCGCCGGCTTCGGCAAGATCTTCGAGGTCGCCCCGGCATTCCGCGCCGACCCGTCGTTCACGTCGCGCCACGCGACCGAGTTCACCAGCGTCGATGCCGAGATCAGCTGGATCGACTCGCACGAGGACGTCGCCGCGATGCAGGAGGAGCTCCTCCAGACCGCGTTCCAGGCGGTCAAGGACAAGCACGGCGCCGAGATCGAGGAGCTCTTCGGCCTCGAGGTGCAGGTGCCCACGATCCCGTTCCCGCGCATTCCGCTCGCCGAGGCCCGCGAGATCGTGAAGGGCCGCGGCTACGACATCCCCCGCACCGACGGCGACCTCGACCCTGAGGGCGAGCGCCAGATCTCCGCGCACGTCGAGGAGACCTACGGTCACCAGTTCGTCTTCATCGCCGACTACCACCCCGAGATCCGCGCGTTCTACCACATGCGCGATGAGCAGACCGGGCTGACGAAGTCGTACGACCTTCTCTTCAAGGGCGTCGAGATCACGACCGGAGCGCAGCGCGAGCACCGCGTCGACGTGCTGATCGAACAGGCGAAGGAGAAGGGCCTCGAGCCCGAGCACCTCGACTTCTACCTCGACTTCTTCCGCTACGGCGCCCCGCCGCACGGCGGGTTCGGCATGGGCCTCGCGCGGGTGCTGATGCTGCTGCTCGGTCAGGACTCCATCCGCGAGGTGACCTACCTGTTCCGGGGTCCGACGCGCCTCGCGCCGTAGCCCACGGACACCCGCGTGAGCGCCGGCTTCCGCAGGTCGGTCGAGCCGGGGCCGTGGACGGAGCGCGTGCGCGCGATGGTCACCGGCGTAGGCGCCGCTGACGCCGGAGATCGCCCTCGGGGAGCTCAGCTCTCGACGCTGTGAGCGAGCAGTGCCTCGCGCAGCCGGTCGGGCGACACGCGCCAGTGGCCGTGCAGTTCGTCGTCGATGAGGACGACCGGGATCTTCTCCCACCACAGCGCATGCAGCGCCGGGTCGTCGGCGATCGAGAGCTCTTCGACGTCGACCATGTCTTCGGGCAGCTCCGCCACGACGGTCTCGACGACCTCGCGTGCGACCTCGCACAGGTGGCAGTCGGGCTTGCCGATGAGGGTGAGGCGGGTCATGTCAGCGCCCGGGACTCACTGCTCGACGGGATAGCCGGCCGCGATCCACTCGTCCGTGCCGCCGTCGACGTTCGCCGCGTCGTAGCCGCGCGCGCTGAGGGCCTCGACCACGCGGGCCGAGCGGCCGCCGACCTTGCAGATGACCGCGAACGCTCCGTCCGGCAGCTCGTCGAGATGCTCTCCGAGCGTCGACATGGGCAGGTTCACCGCGCCGGGCACGCGACCACCCTCGTACTCCCACGTCTCGCGGACGTCGACGACGGGCGTGCCGGGGTTCTCGCGGAGCTGGTGGACGGTGATCGTCTGCATGACGGCCTTTCGTATCGCGGAAGCGGGCTCGCATACACGAAGCGCCCATCCGAGGACAGGCGCTTGGTGTCGGTGCCGCTTACTTCTTGTTGCGGCGCTGGTGGCGAGTCTTGCGAAGCAGCTTGCGGTGCTTCTTCTTCGCCATGCGCTTGCGGCGCTTCTTGATGACTGAACCCACGGAAAACCTCAC
The DNA here is from genome assembly GCF_054824025.1 of Microbacterium sp. HJ5. Lineage (NCBI taxonomy): Bacteria > Bacillati > Actinomycetota > Actinomycetes > Micrococcales > Microbacteriaceae > Microbacterium > Microbacterium sp. HJ5. The sequence goes on along the minus strand of NZ_JSYE01000001.1, from coordinate 93,168 downwards.
AATGTCGGGGTCTGGGCGCGACGCGTGCGCGCCCGGGAACGGGCAGATGCGGAAAATGCCTCGGGACAGTCTAGCCGACGTCGGCGATGGGCCGTTGCAGGGCGTCGGTGACGGCCGATTCCGGGACCCGGTAGCTGCGGCCGAAACGGACCGCGGGAAGCTCGCCCGAGTGGACGAGGCGGTAGACGGTCATCTTCGAGACACGCATGAGCTCGGCGACCTCGGCGACCGTCAGAAAGCGCACGTCGGGCAGTTCCGGCATTTCAATCCCTTTCCCCAGAAAGCTGGGACTGTTTCCTCTCCCCAAGAGTGATGTGCACACTCTAGAGGTGCGGAGGGACGCGTGTAAACCTGTGTGACTCGTGATGTTCAGGAAAGCGCCGTCACCGCTCGCCGCGAGCGCGCGCACGGCGCTCCCGGGCATCGCGCGCGACCTGGCGCTCGATCTTGCGGGCATCGCGCAGCGCCTTCTCGGCCTCGCGCACGGCCTTCTGCGCCTCACGGAACTTCTTGTCGTCGGCGATGTCGCCGTCGTCGAGGGTCACCCACGTCGGGCTGCTTCCGCGCCGCGATGCCGGATCCGTCGCGATGTATGCGGCCACGCCGTCGAGACCGCGTTCGAGCGCGAACGAGAACGGATCGGACTCGTCGAGGAAGACCCCCGACTCGATGGCCGCGCGCAGGTGGGGATACGCGTCCGCCGTGATGAGCGAGCGGAAGAGGGCGTCCTCGTTCCGCGTGATGGTCTCGCCGTCGAGCCCTCCCTCCCGCTCGACGCGCGCGTAGCCGGCGAGGATCGACCCGGCCCAGTGCGCGGTGCCGGTGACGAGCAGCATGACCGCCAGTCGTTCGTCGTAGGTGAGGTCGGTCTCGGCGAGCGCGCTGAGCCCGGCATCCATCCACGCGGCACTGTTGGGCGTGGCCGGCACTCCCGAGATGGGGATGTCGAGCACCCAGGGGTGGCGCAGGTAGTGCTGGAGCTGCTCGCGATAGAGGGCTTCGAGACGCTCACGCCAGCCGCCGGCCTCGCGCGTCGCGTCGGACGGGGCGCCTGTCGCCTCCTCCTGCATCAGCAGGACGAGGTCGTCCTTCGCGCTCACATACCGGTAGAGCGACATCGGGGTGAAGCCCAGCTTCGATGCGACCGCGGCCATCGACACCGCGGCCAGTCCCTCGGCGTCGGCGATCTCGACCGCCGCCTCGACGATTCGCTCGACGCTCATCTCGCGCTTCGGCCCGCGCTGTGGATTGGCGGCGACGCCCCACGCGAGGGCGACCCCGCGCGGAAGCTCGATGTCGGTGGCATCGGTCATGGCGTCAGTCTAGGACTGTTTAGTGCGTAAACAGTGTGTTACTGTCATAAACAGTTTGCGGCGTACACAGGCCGTGACACTCGTACACAGAAGAGAGGGATGCCTCATGACCAGCCCCCACGGCGGCCCTGCGATCGAGATCCGCGGGTTGCGCAAGTCCTTCGGCACGCAGGTCGTGCTCGACGATCTCGACCTCACGGTCGCGCGCGGCGAGGTGTTCGCGCTGCTCGGTCCCAACGGAGCGGGCAAGACGACGACGATCAACGTGCTCACCTCGCTCAACCGCCCCGACGCGGGCACCGCGACGGTCTGCGGCGTCGACGTCGCCGAAGACCCCGACGGAGTGAAGCGTCGCATCAGCCTCACCGGGCAGTCCGCCGCCGTCGACGACATGCTCACGGGCACGGAGAACCTCGCGATGCTCGGTCGCCTGTCCGGATTGTCGGGTCGCGCCGCACGCAGCAGGGCTGTCGAGCTGCTCGCCCGTTTCGATCTGACGGATGCCGCGGCCAAGCGCGTGGGCGCCTACTCCGGCGGCATGCGCCGGCGGCTCGACCTCGCGCTCAGCTTCGTGGTGACGCCGGAGGTGCTCTTCCTCGACGAGCCCACGACAGGTCTCGACACGCGCAGCCGACGTGAACTGTGGGACGTCATCCGCTCCATCGCCGACGCCGGCACCACGGTGTTCCTCACCACTCAGTACCTCGAAGAGGCCGACCACCTCGCCGACCGCATCGCCGTTCTCGACGGCGGCCGCATCGTGGCCACCGGCACGGCGGCGCAGCTCAAGGCGCGCATCGGCGGAGACACCGTCGAGCTGCACGACCTCCACGGCGACCTGATGCACGAAGTCCCGACGGACGGCACGGTCTCGGGACTGCGCGCCGCACTCGACCAGCTCGACGAATCGGGCGCGGAGGGCGTCGTATCGCTGCGCCGGCCCAGCCTCGACGACGTCTTCCTGGCGCTCACCACGCCGGACTCCCGCCCGGCCTCGGTGAAGGTGATCGCATGAGCGCGCTGACCTCGGCGCCGGCGGCGCCCGCCCTCCGCCCCCGCATCGGCGGCCTGACCGCGGAGCGCGTGTTCCTCGGCCGGAGCCTGCGCCACTCGCTGCGCGACGGCGAATCGCTCCTGATGGCGATCATGCTCCCCGTGCTGCTGATGCTGATGTTCACGTACGTCTTCGGCGGCGCGATCGACCCGTCCGGCGGCTACGTCGACTACGTCGTGCCCGGCATCATCCTGCTGTGTGCCGGGTTCGGCGCCTCGAGCACGGCGGTCTACGTCGCGAGCGACATGAAGGCGGGGATCATCGACCGCTTCCGCACGATGCCGGTGCGCGCGAGCGCGGTGCTGACCGGTCACGTGATCGCCAGTCTGCTCCGCAACCTCGTGGCGACCGGGCTGGTCGTGTGCGTCGCGCTGCTCGTCGGGTTCCGCCCGACTGCGGACGTGTGGGGCTGGATCGGCGCCGTCGGCATGATCGCGCTGTGGATCCTCGCGATCACCTACCTGTTCGCGGCCCTGGGCCTCGCGAGCGGCAGCCCGGAAGGGGCGAACGCGTACGGCTTCATCATCCTGTTCCTGCCCTACCTGTCGAGCGCGTTCGTGCCGGTCGGCACGATGCCCGAGTGGCTGCAGTGGGTCGCCGAGAACCAGCCCGTCACGCCGATCATCGAGACGATCCGCAGGCTGCTGATGGGCACGCCGCTCGACGCCCAGGCGTGGTGGGGCATCGGGTGGTGCCTGGCGATCCTGGTGTTCGCGGTCGCGTGGGGAGGCTGGCTGTTCCGCCGCAAGGCGGGGCGGCGCTGACTGCTCGCCGAAGCGGTCCCGGTGCGCCGGGGCCGCTTCGCCGTGTCAGCGGCCGGGCAGCTTCTTCAGGGCGTTCTCGATCGCGTACTTCGCCGAGGCTGCGGCCCGACCGACGACGTCCGCGGCGTGCGCAGCCGAGTCGGGGAGCCCGGACCCCGCGTACTGCGGGGCGTCCTCGTCGCCGAGGAAGGGGACGAGCCAGTCGTCGACCTCGTCGAGGGGCTCGGCCGACAGGCTGTAGTAGCGGTGCTGGCCCTCCTCGCGCACCGAGACGAGGTGCGCCTCGCGCAGCACCTTGAGGTGCTTCGACACCGTCGGCTGGCTCGCTCCGAGCTCGTGCACGATGTACGACACGCTCGTGCCACGCTCCCCCGCGGCGGCGCGATCGAGCAGGAGTCGCAGGATGTCGCGACGCGTGCCGTCCGCGATCACGTCGAAGATGTCCGCCATGTGCTCAGATTAGTCAAGAGCCCCGCGGAGTACCATGAGGACGATTCCGCCGGACCCGTGATCTCAGGGAGGACACCGCATGTCGGAGGGCAGGCGCGTGTCCGGAGTCGGCCGACTGCGAGCGCTGGGCCACGAGGTCTTCGACTTCTTCCGCGATCTCACGCAGCGCTCCCCCGCCCGGTTCGCGATCATCATCTTCCTGTCGCTGATCCTCGTGTTCACGGGGCTGTTCTCCCTCCCCATCGCCGCCGCCGACCGGCAGGTGACCCCGTTCGCGGACGCCTTCTTCACCGCGGTGTCGACGATCTGCGTGACGGGCCTCGCCACGGTCGACATGGCCACGCACTGGTCGCCGTTCGGGCACGTGCTCGTCTTCGTCGGCGTGCAGATCGGCGCCCTGGGCGTCCTGACCCTCGCGTCGATCCTCGGCCTCGTGATCTCGCGCCGGCTCGGGCTGCGCGCGAAGCTGATCGCGGCGAGCGACTCCAACCCGCTGCGCACGCACGGCGGTCCGGTCAACGAGGGGCAGACCGTCCAGCTCGGGCAGATCGGCTCGCTCCTGGCCACCGTCGCCCTGTCGACCCTCGTGATCGAGGCGATCGTCGCGATCCTGCTCTATCCGGGGCTCCTCGTCGCCGGCGTCCCGTGGCAGGTGGCGCTGTGGGAGGCGCCCTTCTACGCCGCCATGGCCTTCACCAACACCGGCTTCACCCCGAACGCCGAGGGTCTCGAGCCCTTCGCCCACGACTACTTCTTCCTGACCGTCCTGATGTTCGGCGTCTTCCTCGGGTCGATCGGCTTCCCCGTGATCTACACGCTCCGCCGGCAGCTGTGGCACGTGCGCAAGTGGTCGCTGCACACCAAGCTCACGCTCATCACGACCGTCGCCCTCTTCTTCGCGGGCGGCGTCGCCTTCCTCGTGCTCGAGTACGACAACCTGCTCACGCTCGGCACGCAGGACGCATGGGACACGACGTTCCAGGCGTTCTTCCTGTCGGCCATGACGAGATCCGGCGGGTTCGCGATCCTCGACATCGGCGAGCTCAATCAGTCGAGCCTGCTCGTGGCGTGCATGCTCATGTTCGTCGGCGGCGGCTCCGCGTCGACGGCCGGCGGCATCAAGGTCACCACGCTCGCGGTGATCGCGCTCGCGGTGTGGTCCGAGGCGAAGGGCCGCGCCTCGAACCAGGTGTTCGGCCGCCGCATCCCGAGCGATGTGCTGCGCGTCGCGCTGTCGGTCGTCGCGTGGGGAGCCACCATCGTCGCGATCTCCACGATCATCATCACGCAGATCACCAAGGCCGACCTCGGCGACGTCCTCTTCGACGTCATCTCCGGATTCGCCACGGTCGGGCTCTCCACCGGACTCACGGCGCAGCTGCCCGACAGCGCCATCTACGTCATGGCCATCACGATCATCATGGGTCGCGTTGGTACAGTGACTCTCGCCGCGGCCGTGGCCGCGTCGTCCCGATCGCAGCTCTACTCGCTGCCCGTGGAAAGGCCCATCGTTGGTTGAACGGATCCGCAGCGACGCTCCCGTCCTGGTGATCGGGCTGGGGCGCTTCGGCGCCGCCTGCGCCGGCGAGCTCGACCGGCTCGATCGCGAGGTGCTCGCGATCGACGACAGCCTCGAGCTCGTCCAGAAGTGGTCCGAGCGCGTGACGCACACCGTGCAGGCCGACGCTCGCAACATCGACGCCCTCAAGCAGATCGGCGCCCAGGACTTCCAGGTCGCCGTCGTCGCAGTGGGCTCGTCGATCGAGGCATCCGTCCTCATCACGGCCAATCTGGTGGACCTCAAGGTGCCGCAGATCTGGGCCAAGGCGGTGTCGCAGTCGCACGGCAAGATCCTCGCCCGCGTCGGGGCGAACCACGTGATCTACCCCGAGCGCGAGGCCGGCGAGCGCGTCGCCCACCTCGTGAGCGGCCGCATGCTCGACTTCATCCGTTTCGACGACGACTTCGTGCTGGCCAAGATGTACCCGCCGAAGTTCATCCGCGGCGTCGGCCTCAACGAATCCGGCGTACGCACGAAGTACAACGTGACCGTCGTCGGCGTGAAGAGCCCCGGCAAGCCCTTCCGCTACGCCGAGGCCAACACCGTCGTCACCAACCACGACCTCATCATCGTGTCGGGCACGAACTCCGACATCGAGCGCTTCGCCGCACTCGACCGCTGAGCGGCACCGCGGCGCGGGCCTACGCGCCCGCGGCCAGCTCCTTCGCGCGAGCGAGCGCGGCATCGGTCGCCCGGGCGAAGACCTCGTCGAGACGGGCCTCATGCAGGACGGCGACGGCGCGCTCGGTCGTTCCCTTGGGGCTCGTGACGCGCCGCCGGAGCTCGGCAGGATCGACATCGGATGCCTCCAGCAGCGCCGCAGCCCCGATGAAGGTCTGCTCGGCCATGAGCCGGGCGTCGGCCTCGGAGAACCCCTTGCCGACGGCCGCCTTCGTGAACTCCTCCACGACGAGGAAGAAGTACGCGGGTCCGGAGCCGGAGATCGTCGACAGCGCGTCGATCTGCGACTCGGGCACCTCGACGACGGAGCCGACGGTCTCGAACAAGCGCCGGACGACGGCGACCGCCTCCTCGTCGGCGGTCGACCCGGCCGCGAGGCCGGTCACGCCGCGGCCCACGAGCGAGGGCGTGTTGGGCATGGACCGCAGCACCGCGATCTCGTCGCCGAGGATCGACTCGAACGTCGAGATCGTCACGCCGGCGGCCAGGCTCACGACCGTGGTTCCGGGACGCAGGGCAGGCGCGATCTCGCGCAGGAGATCGGGGACCATCGCGGGCTTGACGCCGATCAGCACCACGTCGGCGGCGGACACGGCATCGGAGTTGCCGGTCGGCTGCGCCTCGAGCGCGATGCTCGTCACACCCTCGAGTCCGTCGAGTTCTGCGGCCTTCGCCGCGCTGCGGTTGGTGGCCGTGACACCGCCGCCGGCCAGGCCGGACCGCACGAGCCCGTGGAGGATCGCACCGCCCATCGAGCCGGCTCCGAGGATCGCGATGGGGGGCAGGGCGGGCGTGTCGGTCATGGCGCCATCCTACGAGCGGCCGTCGCACTGTTGACCCGGCCGCCCGTCACTGGGACGATGTGTCCCGAATGGCGCGCCGTGGGGGTGCGACGCGCCCGAGTCACCGGGGGTTGGGCCCATGACCGGTACGACGAGGTACGAGAAGCGCGGTGTGCGCGCGGTGACGGTCGGCGTGGTGGTCGGCGTGCTCGCGGCGCTCGGCACGGCGGTGCCGGCATCCGCCGCCGTCGAATTCGTCGACGCGCCCACGCGGCTGTACATGCTGCCGAACGCCGACGGGCCGCTCCCCGCGCCCATCCCCTTCCCCCTCGTGCCGGACGGCGTGCTCGAATTCGACGACTCGCAGGACCTCATCTCGCAGGACCTTCGCAAGATCGAGGTGATCTCGGAGGACCCGGACTGCGTCTTCGGCGAGGACTACGACCTCACCGGCTGCACGGCCGTCCAGCTGGATGTCGGCCACGGTCTGCTCGACTTCACGACCGACCCGACCCGCATCGAGTACGACGCCGAGAACGACGGGAGCGACGACGACGTCGTCTATGAGCTCCCCGGCGGCGCACTGGTGCGCGACATGGACTCCGACGACGACCTCCCGGCTCTCGCAACGGCGGTCATCGGCACGACGGACCAGGTCAACGCCGCGCTCGACCTGCTGCGCTACACGCCCGATCAGGACTACTACTACGAGGGCTTCAACCCCGAGACGCTGAGCGTCGACATCGTGCCCGGCTCGGGCTCGGGGTCCGTGACGCACGACATCGACATCCGCGTGCAGGACCTCAACGACTTCCCCGAGGCCGACGTGCCGCAGACCGTGTACGACGTCGCACCGGGGGGCGAGGTGGTGCTCGCGCCCGCCGACACGTGGGAGGTCACGGACGACGACAACGACGAGCCCGACGGCGACGAGACGGTCGACGGCCCCGGCGAGGAGTTCATCGTCATCGCGTGGTCCTCGTGCGGGTATTTCCACTTCCAGGGCGCGAGCGGCATGGCGCTGCGCGACGACCTCGAGGAGCTCATCGAGTATGCGCTCGATCTCGACCCCGGCACGGATCCCGCGTGGCGCCAGACGATCGTCGACGCCTTCCTCGCGATCGTCCCGGACGACATCGAATCCCTCCCCTTCGCCACCGGCAACCCCAACGAGTACGCCACGGCCTTCGCGGGGGTCGTCGACGACCTGCAGTGGCTGAACTACCACCTCGACGAGATCACCTTCGCGGCAGTGAGCGACCCCGTGGCGATGACGCCGCTCGCCGACAGCCTGTGCGACGTGCGCTTCCTGGTGACCGACATCGGCAACAACGGCCTTCCGCTGCAGTACCTGGGCGATCCGCCCGAGGGGGTCGAGGTGCCGTTCTTCGGCTTCGACGTCGACACGAACGACGTTCCCGGGGTCGAGCTGGTGCAGGTGCAGGTGGGCGACGGCGAGGAGATCCAGGTCGCGCTCGGCGACGAGACGGTGCCCGAGGGGTCGACGGGCGCGGTCACCGCCACGATCACACCCGCCGAGCATCCGGCGTTCGAGCTCACGGTCTCGACCGCCGACGGGCCCGACGCGGTCGCCGGAAGCGACTACACGGCGCAGACCGACCAGGTGATCGTCGTGCCGGAGGACGCGGCGACGGTGGACATCCCCGTCGATGCGCTCCAGGACACGGAGTACGAGCAGCCCGACGAGACCTACCAGCTGACAGCGACGGGGCCGGCGGCCGATCCGCCCGGCTACCAGATCACGATGACGGATGCCTCGGCCGCGGTCACCATCGACGACGACGATCCCGAGCCCGACACCACCGCGCCGACGGCGACGCTCGAGCAGGCCGCCGGCCAGATCGACCCGGCGACGACGCTGGCACCGGTGCTGTTCACCGTGCAGTTCGACGAGCCGGTCACCGGATTCGATGGGAACGCCGACGTCGCGCTCGCCTTCTCGGGCACCGGCACACCGGTCGCGACGATCGTCCCCGTCGACGGCGATACGTACACCGTCTCGGTGAGCGGCATGACGAGCGGGGGCGTGCTGACAGCGGACGTCGTGGCGGGGGCGGCAGAGGACGCCGCGGGCAATGCGAGCGCCTCGTCGACGAGCACCGACAACGAGGTCACGATCACCCTGATCCCGGTCGACGACGTCGACCCGACCGTCACCGTCGACCAGGCACTCGGCCAGGCAGACCCCGTCATGACGCTCGACCCGATCGTGTTCACGGTCGCGTTCGACGAATCCGTCACGGGCTTCACCGGCCCGGCCGACGTCGACCTCGCCTTCACCGGGGCCGGGACCGTCTCGGCGATGATCACGCCGCTCGACGCGCAGACCTACACCGTCGCGGTCGCGGGCTTCACCGGGCCGGGCGTGCTGACCGCGACGGTGCCGGCGGGGGCGGCCGTCGATCTGTCCGGCAACCCGAACGCCGCCTCGACCAGCACCGACAACAGCGTGACGGTCGTGGCGCCGCCGGACGACGTCGAACCGACCGTCACCATCGATCAGGCACCCGGTCAGGCCGACCCGGCCACGACCCTCGGCCCGATCGCCTTCGCGGTCGCGTTCGACGAGGGCGTCACGGGCTTCGACGCGCTCGCCGACCTCGGGCTCGCGTTCAGCGGCAGCGGCACCCTCGCCGCGACGATCACGGCCGTCGACTCCGCCACCTACACCGTGGCCGTGAGCGGGTTCACGAGCGAGGGGGTCCTCACCGCCACCGTCCTCGCCGGGGCAGCGCAGGATCTCGCCGGCAACCCGAGCGCGGCGTCGACGAGCACCGACAACACGGTGACGATCGGTCTGCCGCAGCCCGTGAACGACCCGCCGGTCCTGACGATCGACCCCGCGGTCGAGACGGAGCCCGGCACGTCGGTCGGCATCACCGCCTCCGTCGCCGATCCCGACGTCGCGGCCGGGCTGATGGAACTCGAGATCGACGTCTCCCCGATCGGCGGATCGGTCACGGCCGACGGGACGTTCACCTGGCCGCACGGCGCGGACATCACCACGGACGTCTTCGTCGGCACCCTCGCCCAGGTGAACGCCGCCCTGGCCGATCTGTCCTTCACGCCGGGGGCCGGGCAGACCGGCATCGCCCGGGTCGTCGTCGAGATCGACGACCAGGGCAACACGGGAACGGGCGGCGTGCTCTCCGACACCGGCTTCACTCTCATCACCATCGCCGCCGAGGGCGACGACGACCCGGACGTGAACGACCCACCGGTCCTCACGCTTCCCGCGACCCTCGCCACCACTGTCGACACGCCCGTCGCGGTTCCCGGGTCGGCGACGGATCCCGATGTCGGCGCCGGGCTGATGGAGCTCGAGGTCGAAGTCGCCGCGATCGCCGGACCCGTCACCGCCGACGGCGCCTTCACATGGCCGCACGGCACCGACGTCACCACCGACGTGTTCGTCGGCACCCTGGCCGAGGTCAACGCGGCGCTGGCCGGGCTGGAGTTCACGCCCGGCGCGGGTCTCGTCGGCACAGCGCGGCTCGTGATCGAGATCGACGACCAGGGCAACTCGGGCTCCGGCGGCGAGCTGTCCCACACCGACTTCGTCGACATCCTCATCGAGGCCGACCCGGTGGATCCGCTCGCGATCGACGTGCCCGACGACATCGTCGTCCACGCGCTCCCCGGCGAGCCCGGGATCGCGGTCGCGTTCGAAGACGCGACGGCGAGCGGTGGCGTCCCGCCGTACACGATCGTGTGCGACCACGCGACGGGCGACTACTTCCCCGTCGGCGCCACCACGGTGACGTGCACGGCGGAGGACTCCGCTCCCGAGGAGGATGTCGTGCTCTTCGCGGTGGTGAGCGCGAGCTTCACGATCACCGTGATCGCGGTGGACGCACCCGACGATCCAGGAGCTCCCGGCACCCCGGGGCAGCCCAGCGTCGCGGGTCCCGACGGGCTCTCGGCAACCGGCGCCGACCCCTCGTCGGCCCTGATGCTGGCCGCCGCTCTGCTGCTCGGCGGGCTCGTCGCGCTGAGGGTCTCGCGGCGGGTCGGGCGGGGCCGGGGCTGACGCTCGGGAGGCGGTCTATAGTCGAGGCAGCGGGGGCGAAGGCGTCCCCGGTGCGCGACAGCGGAGGACCCGACCATGACCCTCTTCGACGGCATCACGCAACGCGTCATCGAGACGCCGCGGCTGGACGTCAGCATCCTCGAGCGGGAGGGCGACAGTGACGCCACTCCCGCCGATCGCACGGTCGTGCTCATCCACGGCAACGTCTCGTCGGCCCTCTTCTGGCAGGAGCTGATGCAGGACCTGCCGACCGATCTGCGCGTCGTCGCGATCGACCTGCGGGGGTACGGCGGCACCGAGCACGCGCCGATCGACGCCACCCGCGGTGTGCGCGACTTCAGCGACGATGTCCACGGGGCGCTCGAGGCGCTCGGCATCCGGAGCGCGCACCTGGTCGGGTGGTCGATGGGCGGCGGCGTCGTCATGCAGTACGCGCTCGACCACGGCGCGCTGAGCCTCACGCTCGAGTCGCCGATCTCGCCCTACGGCGTCGGTCCCACCCGGCGTGACGGGTCCCGGCTGACCGAGGACGATGCCGGCTGCGGCGGCGGTGCCGGCAACCCCGACTTCATTCAGCGGCTGATCGACCACGACACCTCCGACGAAGCCCCCACGTCCCCGCGTAACGTGTTCCGCTCGAGTTACGTGGCGCCCGGGTTCACGACCGAGAACGAGGACGTGTGGGTCGAGTCGATGCTCACCACGTCTACCGCGACAGGGAACTATCCGGGCGACAGCACCCACAGCGACAGCTGGCCGGGCTTCGCCCCGGGCACGATCGGCGTGCTCAACACGATGGCCCCGAAGCACTTCGACGTGTCGGGCGTCGTGGACCTCGCCGACAAGCCTCCCGTGCTGTGGATCCACGGCGAGCTCGACCCGATCGTGTCGGACTCCTCGCTGTACGAGTTCAACAACCTCGGGAAGCTCGGCATCGTCCCCGGCTGGCCGGGAGACGAGGTCGCGCCCCCGCAGCCGATGGTGACCCAGATGCGCGACGTGCTCGCCCGGTACTCGGACGCGGGCGGCGAGGTGACCGAACTGAAGCTGGAAGGCGTCGGCCACACCCCGCACCTCGAGCGGCCGGCCGAGTTCCGTCATGCGCTCCTGACCGTCATCGGCTACGTCGGCCCCTCGATCCACCCGGCGCCGCCGACCGAGGCGATCATCATCCGCTCCGCCGACTGAGCGCCACCCGACACCCGACACCCGCGACGGGGGCGTGCGCAACCCCCGCCGGTGGCGGGCCGCCGCGTCCGTAGACTGCTCGCATGAGTGCTTCCGGCGGCGGCAAGGCGATCATCGCGGCGTTCCTGGCCAACATGGGCATCGCCCTGGCCAAGTTCGTCGCCTGGCTCATTTCGGGCTCGGCGTCGATGCTCGCCGAGGCCATCCACTCGGTCGCCGACTCCGGCAACCAGCTCCTGCTGCTGCTCGGCGGGCGCAAGGCGAAGCGCTCCGCCGATCGCGAGCACCCCTTCGGCTACGGCCGTGAGCGCTACGTCTACGCGTTCGTCGTCTCGATCATCCTGTTCTCGGTCGGCGGCCTGTTCTCGATCTACGAGGGCGTCGAGAAGCTGATCCATCCGCACGAGGTGACCAACTACTGGATCCCGATCGCGGTGCTGGTGATCGCCATCGTGCTCGAGTCGTTCTCACTGCGGACGGCGATCAAGGAGAGCAACCACGTCCGCGCCCGCGGCCAGTCCTGGGTCTCGTTCGTGCGGCACTCGAAGGCGCCGGAGCTGCCGGTCGTGCTGCTCGAGGACATCGGCGCGCTCATCGGCCTCGTCTTCGCGCTGTTCGGCGTCGGCATGACCGCGATCACGCACAACCCCCTGTTCGACGCGCTGGGCACCCTGATGATCGGCACCCTGCTGATCATCATCGCCATCACCCTCGGCATCGAGACCAAGAGCCTGCTCGTCGGCGAGGGCGCGACGACCGCCGACCACGACCGCATCGTCAGTGCCATCTCGGACGGCCCCGAGGTCGAGAAGCTGATCCACATCAAGACCCTCTACCTCGGTCCCGATGAGCTGCTGGTGGCGGCCAAGCTCGGCTTCGCGTCGGACCGGCCGCTCGCCGCGGTGGCGACCGACATCGATCGCATCGAGACGCGCGTGCGCGAGGCCGTGCCCACCGCCCGGGTGATCTACCTCGAGCCCGACATCTACCGGCCCGGGGACGACCCCGCGCCCCCGACGTCGGACTTCGTCATCCGCTCCGCCGACTGAACCGATGGAGTACTGCCTCTTCACCGAACCGCAGCAGGGTGCGAGCTACGACGACCAGCTCGCCTTCGCCCGCGCGGGAGAGCGGCTCGGTTTCGACGGCTTCTTCCGGTCCGACCACTACCTGCGCATAGGCGACGGCGATCCCCTGCCCGGTCCGACCGACGCCTGGACGACGCTCGCGGGCCTGGCGCGAGAGACCTCGCGCATCCGGCTGGGCACGCTCGTCTCGTCGGTGACGTACCGGCAGCCCGGCATCCTCGCCATCCAGGTCGCACAGGTGGACGCGATGTCCGGAGGGCGCGCCGAGCTCGGCCTCGGCACCGGGTGGTTCGAGCGCGAGCACCGGGCGTACGGCATCCCGTTTCCCGCCAAGCGCTTCGACCTGCTCGAGGAGCAGCTCGAACTCATCACGGGGCTGTGGCAGACGCCCCTGGGCCAGACATACTCGTTCGCGGGCGAGCACCACGAGCTGACGGATGCCCCTCCCCTGCCCCGGCCGGTGCAGTCGCGCGTCCCTGTCATCGTCGGCGGCGCCGGTCCTCGCCGGACCCCCGACCTGGCCGCGCGATTCGCCACCGAGTTCAACATCGGCTTCCGGCCCGAGGCCGAGATCGCCGAGCGGTTCGCGGGAGTCCGTGCCGCCTGCGAGCGCGTCGGCCGCGACCCTGCGACGCTCAAGCTCTCGGTCGCGCTGACGACGCTGGCCGCGGCATCCGCTTCCGAGCTCGAGCATCGCGCGGCGCGTATCGGGCGCACCGTCGACCAGCTGCGCGGCGACACGAACATCGTGGGCTCCCGTGACGAGATCGCCGCCAAGATCGAGCGGCTGGTGGCGCTGGGGGCGCAGCGGGTGTACCTGCAGCTGCTCGACCTGCAGGATATCGGCCAGGTCGAGTACATCGGCCAGGAGGTGCTGCCGCACTTGCCCCGGTGACTCAGGCCCGCGCCAGCGGGAGCCGGTACGAGGGCAGTCCGCGCCGCCGGATCAGCCATTCCGCGGCGATCAGGTTCGGCAGCCAGCACAGGAACGGCACCGCGGCGTACGCGTTCGCGAACGCGGCGTCGAACTCCCACGGCTGCCCGAGCAGCAGCGGCGTGAGGAGCAGCAGCGGGAGCCACAGGCGCAGCGTGACGCCCGCATAGGTCAACGCGTAGTTGCGGATCATCCATGCCTGATGGCTCGGGACGTCACGGCGCCGGATCGCCCGATAGGCCCGGAACGCGGTGACCAGCCACAGCACGGCCAGCGCGCCGAACCCGAAGAGCCCGACGTACCCGGCGGGGCTCGAGGGGGCGATGATGAGGCCGCCCACGCCGCCGACGGCGACACCGCCGAGGTACACACGCCCGATCCAGCGATGCACACGCGGTGCGCGCTCGCGCAGCCCGCGCCAGAATTGCAGCGCCCCGAGAACGAGCGCGATCGCACCCCCGACGATGTGGACGTACAGCGCGCCCTGCACGAACGGCGACGCCTCGGCGTAGGCGGGTGCGAGGCCGACCTCGTCGCCCGCGAGGTCGTGCAGGGACGCGGTGAAGTACGGGACCGCCGAGTAGGCGACGACGGCGAGCGCCGTGAGCAGGACGAAGGTCCAGCCGATGCGACCCGCGGCGCGCCCCGCGCGGCCGGGGCGCGCGGGCACCGGGGCGGTGCGGACGGGTTCGATGAGGCGGGTCACGCCTGTCACGGTAGGCCCGGCCCCGGGTTCGGACCCAGGGGGCGAGCCCCCCGACGCCCGTCGTGCGAACCCCCGGATCCTCCGCACCCGAGGCATCTGTCGCGAGACCGGGCGCGGGAGTATCCTGCGCTCATCGATTGCGGGGGTGGCACCATGCCCGACGGAATCCACGCCCGGCGCTGGGGAGCCGGGGCGATCACGCTCTTCACGCTGACTCTCGGCGGCTGCACCGGCGCTACGCCGAACCCGTCGCCGATCGACGTGGAGCTGCCCGGTTCGCGCGTCGCGACGCTCAGGACGCTCATCGACGCCGAGGCGGAGCATCCGACGTTCGAGGTGGTGCAGGAGACGACCGACTTCGACGGCGATCATGCTGAGATCGTGTCCTACGAGAGCGGCGGCTTCGTGGTCACCGGAGTGATCCGTCGTCCCGTCTCCGGCGCGGTGGGAAGCCCGGCGATCGTCTTCATCCACGGCGGCGCCGACACGGAGGACTACAGCGGGCTGAGCTACTACGACCCGTGGGCGGACGAGATGGTCGACCGCGGCTACGTCGTGGTGATGCCCGACCTGCGCAACTACGGCGACTCGGACGACGATCCCGATCACGAGCTCGACATCGACGTCGGCGGCACGCTGGACGCGATCAACGCGGCCCGGGCCGCGGCGGCCGATCCGATGATCGATCCCGAGCGGATCGCCGTCGTGGGTCACTCCCTGGGCGGCACGATGGCGCTCAACGCGGCCGTCGTCGCCCCCGAGATCGCCGCCGCGTTCGTCGCCGCAGCCCCCGCGAGCGCGTGGGCCTGGGAGAACATCGAGCGCTACGCCGCCGGCACGCCGTACTTCGATACCGTCGTGGCCACGTACGGTTCGGAGGAGGAGTCGCCGGAGTTCTGGAACGACGTCTCATCGGCGTCGTTCATCGACCGGGCGACCGCTCCCCTGCTGGTGCTCCACGGCACCGAGGACGAGATCGTGCCGTTCGAGTGGTCGGAGCAGCTCGTCGACGCGTGGACCGAGACGGGGAAGGACGTCCGGTTCGTCCCCGTGGCGGGAGTCAATCACGACTTCGATCCGCAGCACGAGGTGCTGTGGGACGCCATCGCCGGATTCCTCGCCGAGAAGCTCCCCTGACAGGTCAGCGCCTCGCGTCGAAGAAGCCACGAAGGAGAGCGGATGCCTCGTCCTCGCGCACCCCGGCCACGACCTCCGCGCGGTAGGGAAGCCGTCGGTCGCGCACGACGTCGTAGACCGACCCCGCCGCGCCGGCCTTCTCGTCCCACGCGCCGAACACGAGCCGCGACACCCTCGACTGCAGCACCGCGCCGGCGCACATCACGCACGGCTCGAGCGTGACCACGAGGGTGCACCCTTCCAGGTTCCACGACCCGAGCAACGCCGCGGCCCCGCGCAGCGCGACGACCTCTGCGTGAGCCGTGGGGTCGTGGGTCGCCTCGCGCAGGTTGCGGCCCTCGCCGATCGGCCGGCCCGCGGCATCCGTCACGACCGCCCCCACGGGGACGTCGCCGTGCTGCCCCGCTTCGGCGGCGAGCGCGAGCGCCCGCTCCATCGCGGCGAGGTCGGCGGGGTCGAACGTCACAGCACGAGCGTAGAGCGCCGCGTCGCACGGGAACTCCACTCGGGCCGCGCGCCGCGCACGCACTACCCTGGGCGTATGCGCCTGCACGTCGCCGACCACCCCCTCATCACCCACAAGCTCACGGTGCTGCGCGACCAGCGCACACCCTCGCCGGTCTTCCGTCAGCTCACCGAAGAGCTCGTGACCCTCCTCGCCTACGAGGCGACCCGCAGCGTCCGGGTCTCGCCGATCGAGATCCAGACCCCCGTCACCACCACGACGGGCGTCAAGATCAGCGAGCCGCGCCCCCTCGTCGTGCCGATCCTGCGGGCAGGCCTCGGCATGCTCGAGGGCATGGTCAAGCTCATCCCGACCGCAGAGGTGGGCTTCCTCGGCATGGTGCGCAACGAAGAGACGCTCGAGCCGTCGACCTATGCCGAACGCCTGCCCGACGACCTGAGCGACCGCCAGTGCTTCGTGCTCGACCCGATGCTCGCCACCGGCGGGTCGCTCGGGGCGGCGATCGAGTTCCTCTTCGCCCGCGGCGCCCAGGACGTCACCGCGATCTGCCTCCTCGGCGCCCCCGAGGGCGTCGAGGCGATCGACAGGCAGGTCGCGGGACGCGACGTCACGCTGGTGCTCGGCGCCATGGACGAGCGGCTCAACGAGAAGGGCTACATCGTGCCCGGTCTCGGCGACGCCGGCGACCGCCTCTACGGCACGGTCTGACCGTCAGACGATGCTGACGGCGCGAGGATCGGATGCCCCGACCGCCGTCACCTCGCCGGTCGTGAGTCCGCGCGCCATGACCGCGATGGGCGTGAGCGCCCGCCCGTTGAACCGGGTGGCGGTCACCGCGGTGTAGGCGCCCATGGTCGGGCTCACGACGAGGTCGCCGACCGCCAGGTCGGGAAGCAGCACCTCGCGCGCGACCACGTCGGACGAGTCGCACGTCGGACCTCCGAGCGTCGCCCACCGGTGGGTCGCCGCATCCGACGGGCCGGAGCGGAGCTCCTTCTCGGCGAGGACGAGGGGATGGACGTCCTCGGCGACCACGTTCGAGTACGAGCCGTACACGCCGTCGTCGAGGTAGTACCAGCGCCCGTCGCCGCGTTCGGCGATGCCGACGACGCTCGTCACCAGGGTCATCGCGTCGGCCACCAGGACGCGACCGGGCTCGGCGATGATGTCGAGGCTCCCGACGCGGGGCGCGAGCAGGGGGCGCAGCAGGGCCGCGATGTCGTCGATCGAGGCGGTCGGCGTCTCGTACGCGGCGGGGAAGCCGCCGCCGATGTCGAGCACCTCGAAGCGCGTCGCGAACCGGTACTCGAGCTCGTCCATGAGCGACAGCGTCTCGGCGACCGCAGTGGCGAACCGCGCGGGGTCGTCGAGCTGGCTGCCGACGTGGAAGCTGAACCCCGCGACCCTTATGCCCCGGCCGAGGGCCGTGGCCACCAGCGCGGCGGCCTCGAAGGCTCCGACGCCGAACTTGCTGGAGAGGTCGCTCTTCGCGTGCGGACTGCGGTAGGCCAGGCGCACGAGCAGGCGGACGTCGGACGGCGCCCCGGCGAACTTCTCCAGCTCCACCTCGTTGTCGATCACGAACGTGCGCACGCCCGCGTCGAGCGCGGCGGCGATCTCGGCCGGCTTCTTCACCGGATGGGTGTGGATCACGCGCGCGGGGTCGACGCCGCGCCGCACCAGCACGCCCAGCTCGTCGCCCGTCGCGACGTCGAAGCCGCATCCCGCGTCATCGAGCGCCGCGATCACCGCGTCGTGCGCGAGCGCCTTGACCGCGTAGTGGAACCGCACGAACGGCAGCGCGTCGGTGAGGCGGCGGTACTGCCGCCTGACCTTCTCGGGATCGAGCAGGAGCAGCGGCGTGCCGTGCAGCGCGAGCGCGGCGCGGGCCGCGTCGGTCGACAGGAGAGCGGATGCCTCGGCCCGGCGCCGCTCGATCAGCTCGCGCGTACGCCGGTGGTCCGTGCGGGTGAGCGCCTCGGTCATGTCGCACGCTCCTGGTCGCGGCTTCCGTCCCGCAGCCCCGTCCGGGCGGTGATCGTGAAGGCGCCGGCGGCGATCGCGTAGAAGATGACGTCGGCGAGGATCTTGCCGGCCAGGAGCCCCCACAGCGGGTCCGGGAACAGCCACACTCCCGCCGCGAGGAGGGCGGGACGGATGAGGAGGGTGTCGAGCAGCTCCGCGACGCCGAACTCGGCGACGAGCAGCATCATCGTGCGCGCGGCCGCCGCCCGGCGCGTGCGGGCGATGCCGGACTGCTCGATGAAGATCGTCGCCGCGAGCACGGCGTAGAAGCCGACGATCTCGCCGAGAAGGGCAGCGAGGGCGATGATCGCGGGGTTGTCCGTCCAGACCGTGACGCCGAGACCGGCGATGACCATGGCGGCGGTGCCGACGATCTCGGCCGGCAGGTAGCGGGTGATCCAGAACACGACCCCGCGCCGGCGCGGAGCGGCTGCGGCCTCAGTCGCGGTCACCCCACCGACGGACCGGGAATCCTGGGCGATCGTGGTCATGTCGCACCCCCTTCCCCGTGGAAGAGGGTGGGAGCGCGGGCGTGATACGGCAGAGAAAAGGTGCGGCATCCGCCCCTCGCCGAACGAATGCCGCACCCGCGCCTATGCGACGCACCGACAGGTTACGCGGCCGAACTGACGGTCGTACGGGGGTTGACATGCCCCCGAGAGCCGTCTAATGGTCACGTGTCGAGGAGCGGGTCCTG
Organism: Microbacterium sp. HJ5; assembly: GCF_054824025.1. Lineage (NCBI taxonomy): Bacteria > Bacillati > Actinomycetota > Actinomycetes > Micrococcales > Microbacteriaceae > Microbacterium > Microbacterium sp. HJ5. The sequence continues at coordinate 74,271 of NZ_JSYE01000001.1, read as the reverse complement.
CGGGTTGCGGCGACCGGTCTCCTGCTCCCAGAACTCCAGCTGCTGGGTGAGCGCCTTGGCGAGTTCGAACACCTGCTCGGGAGGGATGCGGATGCGGCTGACCACGCGGGCGGGGACGATCGTGTGGTGCTCGCCCGTCTCGGGGTCGACCTGATCGCGCGGCGGCTGGGCCAGCGTGAGGAAGTCCATGACGAAGACCGTCGGGGTGTGCCAGACATTGGCGAAGTCGGCGTATGCGCCGCCGATGTGCTCGGGCGGCAGATCGATCTCGAACTGCCGGGGTGCCTCATCGGCCATGCATGCCTCCTGGGTCGCGGTGAGCGCGAGTCTACGCGGGGTTCAGTCGCGGCCGACCAGCCGGGCGAACCCGCTCAGGCGGGCGACGCCTTCGGGCGTGTAGGGCAGATCGTCGAGCAGCGCCGGTGAGTGGACGAGGTAGGCCGTGTGCTTCGCCCGCGAGATGGCGACGTTGAGCCGGTTGCGCAGGAGGAGGAACTCCAGGCCACGCGGCGCGTCGCGCCCGGACGACGCGGCCAGCGACACGATCGCGACGGCGGCCTCCTGCCCCTGGAAGCGGTCGACCGTTCCCACCGGGATGTCGCCGAAGCCCACGGCGGCGAGCGCTTCTTCGACGGCGATCTGCTGCGCGTTGTACGGCGTCACGACGATGATGTCGCGCTGCTCGAGCGGACGCGCGGCGACCGGGGTGCTCACGCCTTCGTCGTCGACCCGGATGTCGGACCACGCGCGCCCGATCAGCCGCTGGGCGATCTCGGCCACGGCGGCCGCCTCCTCACGCGACTGCGTCGCGTTGCCGCGGTGGCGGAGGGCGACAGGGTGAAGCCCCGGTTCGACGCCCTCGATGGCGCGCAGCGCGGTCGACGGATGCGCAGCGAGCTCCCCGCGGTACGACAGCCGCGAGACCGGCGCGGCGACGGCGGGGTGCATGCGCCACGTGCGCGCGAGGAAGTAGCCGTACTCCGGCGGGATCACGTCGGCGCCGTCCATCACCCAGCCCAGGGCCGACGTGTCGACCGGCTCGGGATGGGTGCCCTGGCTGACCTGCGGCAGCTGCTGGGGGTCGCCGAGCAGCAGCAGACGGGGCGAGGCCAGCGAGACGGCGATCGTCGAGGCGAGCGAGAACTGGCCCGCCTCGTCGATGACCAGCAGGTCGAGGCTTCCGCGGGCGATGCGCCCCTCGTGGCTGAAGTCCCACGCCGTGCCGCCCACGACGAAGCCGGACTCGGCGCGCTCGGCGGTGAACTCGGCGACGCCGTTCTTGCGCAGCGGCGTGAAGCAGTACTCCTCGCGTTCGGTCTTGGGCGCCTTACCGACGAGCTCTTTCGCGACGCCCGCGGCGACGATGCGCTCGAGCATGTTCTCGACGACGGCGTGCGCCTGCGCCACGACGCCGACTTTGTAGCCGCGCTCCTTGACGAGGCGTGCGATCACGTGCGAGCCGACGTACGTCTTGCCGGTTCCGGGAGGGCCCTGCACGGCGAGGTAGCTGCGGTCGAGATCGACGACCGCACGGACGATGGCGTCGACGTCGTCGCCGGCCGACGCCGGCAGCCCGCCGGTCAGCGTTCGGGGCGGGCGGCGGCACAGGATGTCGGTCGCGGGGCCGGCGGGCAACGCGGGCGCCGCGTCGAGGACCGCGTCGGCCCACGCATCGATCGCCGACTGCTGGTTGCCCGCCGAGGGCGGCGCCATCGGCGTCAGGGCGATGGGCAGGCGCGACCATGTGACGCCGTCGACCGCGGTCTCTTCGATGAGCGCGCCGTCGTCGAGCACCTCGAGCACCGTGACCGAGCGATAGGAGTGGATCCAGCGCGGCGACCCCTCGAAGGGGTAGGGAGCCGGGAGCTCGTAGAGCGCGAACGGGCTCGTGCCTTCGCTCAGCCGTGTGCCCGGAGCCAGTTCGCCGCGCACCTCGACGGTGCGCCGCTCGCCGCCGCGACCGCTCTCGGCGAAGTGCCAGTCCTCGACGACGCGCGAGCGCGCAGGGTCGATCACGGCGACGTCGCGGGTCTCCTCCCACAGCGAGACGGGTTCGCGCAGCCGCAGGAAGTGCGTGGCCCAGAACGTCTTGGACTCGCGCGGGTAGTAGTCGATGGCGGCGGCGCCGAGCCGCAGCGACTGGGCGTCGGCCGAGTCGGCGGGATGCTGAGCGGCCAGCGCCTCGAGCGCGGTCGCACGCGGCGACGGCTCATAGGCGCGCTCGTCGGGCTCGGGATTGGGCGAGGGGCGCAGCTGCGCGTCGCGCGCCCGGTCGACGAGCCAGTCGCGCAGGCGCCGGGTGGAGACGCAGTCGTAGCGGTTGTAGTCGGCGAGGTCGTCGAGGATGAGCTGCGCGGCCGTCGCATCGCCGTCGGCGGCGAAGGCGCGCGACTCGACGTACCGCACGATCGAGTCGTCGCCCTTCTGCACATCGCTCGTGCGCACCTCGTCACCCATGTACAGCGGTTCGAGCTTCTTGATCGAGTACGACCGCGAGCCGACGCGGAGCGCCCGGCGCACGATCGGGTAAAGGTCGACGAACACGCCGTCGCGCAGCAGGCGGTCGACGTCGGTCTCGCGCACGCCGTGGCGGGCGGCCATCGCGAGCAGGTGCGACGGCTCGTAAGGCGCGTAGTGGTAGATGTGCATGCCGGGATGCTGCTGCCGGCGCAGGGCGACGATGTCGAGGAAGGTCTCGAGGGCGCGCTTCTCTTCGGCGAACGAGTGGGCCCACAGCGCGGTGTACTGCTCGCGGTCGTCGACCCAGCCGAAGAGGTAGTCGATGCCCCACTGCGTCGGCTCGCCTTCGCGACCCGGCGTGCCGGGCTCGGTGTGCAGCGGGTCGCCCTCGAAGTCGAAGAACAGGTCGCCGTGGTCGGGACGCGGCAGCGCGCCGAGCGCCGTCGGCGCGACCACTTCGAACGTGGGGAGCGGCGGCGGTCCCGCATGGCCCTGCGCGGCGCCGACCAGCGGCGGCGTGCCGGCGGGACTCTCCAGCTGCAGGCGCGCCTGGGTGCGCAGCATGGCGAACGTGTCGGGGTTCATCCCCGCCGGGGCGGCCGGCGCGTGGGCGAGCGCCTCGATCGTGCGCACCCCCGCGGCGCGCAGCCGCTGACGCTGCACCGGCCGCATGCCCGCGACGAGCAGCAGATCGCGGGATGCCACGACCTCGGCGTCGCACGTCGCGCAGCGCCCGCACGCGACGACGTCGAGGTCGCCGCGCGGGTCGCCCCACGCGATCGCCTCGCCCGCCGGACCGAGCTCGAGCCGGCGGTCGGCGATGAGGGCTGCGAGGCGGTCGCGCCGCAGCCGGAAGACCGGCAGGAGGTCGTCGACCTCGTGCTCGCTGACGCTGCCGTCGCCGAGCAGGAGCTCGACGGTGCCGGCGCGTGCCACCGCGAGACGGTCGAGCTGGTCGACGTACGCGGCGAGCTGCATGAGCGCGGTCACACGGGCGTGCCGGGCGAGCTTCGTGTCCTGCACGATCCACCGGCCGTCGGCGTCGCGCACCAGGAAGTCGGCGAAGCCCACGAAGTCGCTCGTGGCGAAGGCGGCCTGGTAGACCACGGCAGCATCGGACGCGAGCGCGGCATCGGTCAGCGCCACGGCAGCGGCGAGCGCGGCGGCATCGGACGAGCGCGTCTCGGGGATCTCGACGACGCGGTCGCCGTACCGGCGCACGTAGTCGTCGAGGACGCGACGCTCGTGCGCGGTGCCGAGCCGGCCCGCGCGCTGAAGCGTGAGATCCTCGGGCTCCTCGACCGCCGCGACCCGGCCCAGTCGCGCGTCGATGGCGCGCAGCCACGCGAACTCGCACTCTGCCGCGGCCTTGAGGTCGCTCGCACTCCAGACGATCCGGCCCTCGTCTTCGATGTATCGCATGCCCGCCTTTCGTCCCCCCGACACTAGCCGCGGCATCCGACACCTCCGGCCACGGCCGATCCCCCCGGCGGCGGGCCCGCCCTGACAGACTGGGCCTATGAGCCTCCCCTTCGAGAGCGCCTACCGGCACGGGTTCGCGCGGATCGCGGCCTGCACGATCCCGCTCACGATCGCCGATCCGGCGGCCAACGCCGACGCCGTCCTCGACACCGCGCGCGAGTGCGACGCCGACGCCGTCGCGGTGGCGGTGTTCCCCGAGCTCTGCCTCACCGGCTACTCCATCGAGGACCTGGTGATGCAGGACGCCGTGCTCGATGCCGTCGAGGCGGCGATCGAGCGACTGGTCGAGGCATCCGCCGATCTGCTCCCGCTGCTCGTGGTCGGCGCGCCGCTGCGCCACCGCAACCGGCTCTACAACTGCGCCGTGGTCATCCACCGCGGCGAGCTGCTCGGCGTCGCGCCCAAGAGCTACCTGCCCACGTACCGCGAGTTCTACGAGCGCCGCTGGTACGCGCCGGGCGACGATCAGATCGGCGAGGACATCCGCGTCGGCGCGCTCGAGGCGCCGTTCGGTCCGGACCTGCTGTTCGAGGCGCTCGACATCCCGGGCCTCGTCGTGCACGCCGAGGTGTGCGAGGACGTCTGGGTCCCCATCCCGCCGTCGGCGGCCGCCGCCCTCGCCGGGGCCACGGTGCTGCTCAACCTGAGCGGCAGCCCCATCACGATCGCGCGCGCCGAGGACCGCAAGGATCTGTGCCAGTCGCAGTCGCTGCGCTGCCTGGCCGCCTACGCATATGCCGCGGCGGGCATGGGCGAGTCCACGAACGATCTGTCGTGGGACGGGCAGACCATGATCTACGAGGGCGGCAACCTCCTCGCCGAGACCGAGCGGTTCCCCGACGGCCCGCGCCGGTCGGTCGCCGACGTCGACCTGGACCGGCTGCGCCAGGACAGGCTGCGCCAGGGCACGTTCGACGACAACCGCCGCACGTACGACCCGCAGTTCCGCACGGTGCACTTCGAGCTCGATCCGCCCGCCGCCGACGTGGGGCTGCGGCGCACCCTCGACCGCTTCCCGTTCGTTCCTGACGATCCGGCCCGCCTCGCGCAGGACTGCTACGAGGCCTTCAACATCCAGGTCTCCGGTCTCGTGCAGCGCATGCAGGCCATCGGGGGCCCGAAGCCCGTGATCGGCGTGAGCGGCGGCCTCGACTCGACGCACGCGCTGCTCGTGGTCGCGCGGGCCATGGACCGCATGGGCCGCCCGCGCGGCGACATCCTCGCGTACACGATGCCCGGGTTCGCGACGAGCGAGCACACCAAGTCGAACGCGATCGCGCTGGCCGAGTCCGTCGGCGCGACGATCGAGACCATCGACATCCGTCCCGCCGCCACCGAGATCCTGCACGGCATCGGCCATGCCTTCGCCGGCGGCGAGCCCGTCTACGACGTGACGTTCGAGAACGTGCAGGCCGGCATCCGCACCGACTTCCTGTTCCGGCTGGCCAACCAGCACGGCGGCATGGTCATCGGAACCTCCGACCTGTCGGAGCTGGCGCTCGGCTGGGCGACGTACGGCGTCGGCGACCACATGAGCCATTACGCCGTCAACGCCGGGGTGCCCAAGACGCTCATCCAGCACGTGATCCGCTGGGTGATCTCGCACCGCGAGGGCGTCGACGACGCCGAGGCGGCCGTGCTCCAGTCGGTGCTCGACACCGAGATCTCGCCCGAGCTCGTGCCGATGACGCAGGACGGCCGGATGCAGTCCACCGAGGACCGCATCGGCCCGTACGCGCTGCACGACTTCGCGCTCTACCACGTGCTGCGGTTCGGATTCCGTCCCTCGAAGATCGCGTACCTCGCCGCGGCCGCGTGGGGCGACCCGCAGGCAGGCGCGTGGCCCCCGGGCTTCCCCGACGAGGACCGCTACGCCTACGACCTGCCCACGGTCGCGAAGTGGCTGCAGGTGTTCCTGCGCCGCTACTTCGCGTTCGCGCAGTTCAAGCGCTCCGCGATCCCGAACGGGCCCAAGGTGTCGCCGGCGGGCTCGCTGTCACCGCGGGGCGACTGGCGCGCGCCGTCCGACGGCAACGCGAACGCGTGGATCGCCGAGCTCAAGGCGGCTCTGCCCGAACTCGTCGAAGAATGAGCGGATGCCTCGGCCGAGGCATCCGCTCCGCTGTCCGGGCCCTCAGGCCGGTGCCGCGCCGTACGCGAGCGTGATGATCCAGCTGTCGCGCGACAGATCGGCGAGCTGGTAGTAGACGCGGCGATCGGGGATCCAGCCCTTCGTCTGGGGGCTGTCCAGGCGCACGTGGTCGGCGGCGACGCGGGCGCCGCGGCCATCGGCGTCGCGCACGGCCTGCACGCGGGTCCAGTGCGCGAGCAGCTTGCCGAGGTCGTCCTCCTCCAGCAGGTGGGAGTGGCGCTTCATCTGGTGGAGGGTCGGCTCGTCGGGGTGGGCGTCGCGCAGGTCGAGTCCGAGCGGAATCGCGGGGTCGGCGACCGCGACCACCGTCGCCGCGCGGAAGTTGGCGTTGCGGATGCGCAGGGGCACCTCCCGGCCCTCCACCTCGGCGACCAGCTGGGTGTGGAAGCCGAACGTGCCGGGAGCCTCGCGCTCGACGCGCACCGCCTTCGGATCGACGCCGAGCTGCGCCGAGACGATCTCGCGCGCGAGCGCCCGCTTGCGGTCGTGCTCGGGGATCTTCGGATCCCAGCCGAGCCGGGCGGTGATCCCCGCCGGAGTATCGAGCAGCACCGATTGCATGTCGCACCTCTTCCCGCGGCGGATCCGCACCTTCATCCTGCCGCGGGCGCGGTCGGCGAGGAAGTGCGCCGCGCGGGCGCGCCGCGCCGCTGTCTACCGCTCCAGCCGGCTGCCGGCAACCGGGCCACCGACGCACGCGAGCGGGTGCGAGGATGGGGCCATGGCACCACGCGCGACCGTCGTCGGAAGCGGGCCGAACGGGCTGTCGGCCGCCGTCGCGCTCGCCCGCGCGGGTTACGCGGTGCGGGTGCTGGAGTCGTCGGACACCGTCGGCGGAGGCGTGCGAAGCGCTGAGCTCACGCGACCGGGCTTCGTGCACGACGTGTGCTCGGCGGTGCACCCGGCCGCCCTGTCGTCGCCGTTCTTCCGGGCTTTCGGCCTCGGAGAGCGCATCGACTGGATCCGCCCCGAAGCGTCCTACGCGCAGCCGCTCGACGGCGGACGGGCCGCGATCGCGTGGCGCGACATCGAGCGCACCGCGGCGGGTCTCGGCCGCGACGGCCGCATGTGGCTGGCGGCGCTCCGGCCACTCAGCTCCCACCTCGATGCCGTCGTCGATTTCACCGGGTCGCAGCTGCTGCGCTGGCCGCGGCATCCGGTCACCACCGTCCGCTACGGACTGCGCGCCCTGCAGCTCGGCTCGTCGCTCGGACGCGGCACCTTCGCGACCGAAGAGGCGAACGCGCTGCTCGCGGGCGTCTTCGCCCACTCGAACTCGCGCCTGCCCAGCGTCGGCGCGTCGGCGTCGGGGCTGTTCCTGGCGGCCCACGGCCACGCCGGCGACGGCTGGGCGTTCCCGCGCGGCGGCGCGCAGCGGATCGCCGACGCGCTCGCCGACGACCTTCGCGCGCACGGCGGCGAGGTCGAGACGGGCACGCTCGTGTCGACGCTCGACGGCCTGGACTGGGGAGACCCGGCGGGCGGCGACGTGCTGCTGCTCGACACGTCGCCGCGTCTCGCACTCACCCACCCCGAGATCCCCGCACGGTACGCCCGGGCCATCCGGCGGTACCGCTACGGTGCGGCCGCAGCGAAGGTGGACTTCGCCCTCGACGGCCCCGTGCCGTGGGCGAACCCCGATGTCGCGCTCGCACCGACCGTGCACCTCGGGGGCACGCGGGCAGAGGTCGAGGCGAGCGAGAACGCGGTGGCACGCGGCACAGTCACCGACCGTCCGTACGTGCTCACGGTGCAGCCGACCGTGTTCGACCCGAGCCGGGCGCCCGCGGGCAAGCACGTGCTGTGGACGTACATCCACGTGCCCGCCGACTCGACGCTCGACGCGACCGAGCTCATCACGCGGCAGGTCGAGCGATTCGCCCCGGGCTTCCGCGACCGCATCCTGGCCACGGCCTCGATGACCGCCGCCCAGCGCTTCGCGTACAACCCCGCCGACATCGGCGGCGACATCCTGGGCGGCGCGTTCACGTTCGCGCAGGCGATCCGCCGGCCGACCGTGTCGCCGACGCCGTGGCGCACGCCCATGCGCGGCGTCTACCTGGCGTCGGCGGCGTCTCCTCCCGGGCCCGGCGTCACCGGGATGCCCGGGTGGTACGCCGCCCGCCAGGCGCTGCACGACATGCAGGGGCTCCGCGTCGAGCCCGGAGAGCTCTTCCGGACGTGACGCCGTGGACGGCTTCGCAGCGGTCGACTTCGGCTTCGCCCGGGAGGTTCTCGAGCGGGGCATCGCGGCGCTGTACGTCCTCGCGTTCGTCTCGACGCTGAATCAGTTCCGGCCCCTGCTCGGCGAGCACGGCCTGCTCCCGGCCCCCGAGCTGCTCGCGTGGGCGCGCTCGTCCGAGCGCGGGCGGAGAATGCTCCGCCCGACCGTGTTCCGCTGGGCGACGTACACCGACCGGCGGCTCGCGGCGCTGTGCTGGGCGGGGATCGTCGTCGGGGCGGCGCTGGTGTGCGGCATCCCTCAGCTCTTCACGCCGTGGGCGCCGATGGCGTGCTTCCTCGCCCTGTGGCTCGGCTACATGTCGGTCGTCAGCATCGGGCAGACGTTCTACGGGTTCGGCTGGGAGATGCTGCTGCTCGAGGCCGGGTTCCTGGCGGCGTTCCTCGGGTCGGGCGCCGAGCCCCCGCCCACCGTCGTGATCGTCCTGTTCTGGTGGCTCGTGTTCCGGCTGGAGTTCGGCGCCGGGATGGTCAAGATCCGGGGCGGACGCGAATGGCGCGACCTGACCGCGCTGACCTTCCACCACGAGACGCAGCCCATGCCCGGTCCGCTCAGCCGCCAGGCGCACCTGCTGCCGCGGTGGTTCCACCGGGGCGAGGTCCTGGGCAACCACTTCGCGCAGCTGATCGTGCCGTGGTTCCTGTTCGCGCCGCTGCTGGGGCTGTGGGTGCCTGGGCAGTGGCCCGCCGTCGTCGGCGCTGTCGCCGCGACGATCGTCATCGCGACCCAGCTGTGGCTCATCGTGACGGGCAATTTCGCGTGGCTGAACTGGGCGACCGTCGTGCTCGCATTCTCGGCCGTCGGCCTGCCCGGCATCGGCTCGCCGGTCGCCCCGCCACCCCAGGATCCGCCGTGGGTGATCGACGGGATGCCGCTTCCCTGGCTGCTGGTCACGTGTGCGGTCGCGTTGCTCTACGCCGCGATCAGCTGGTGGCCGCTGCGGAACCTGTTCGCGCACCGACAGCTCATGAACGCCTCGTTCAACCGCTGGCAGCTCGCCAATGCGTACGGAGCGTTCGGCACCGTCACGAAGGAGCGCATCGAGTACGTCGTCGAGGGCACGCTCGACGAGGATCCGGATGCCGCGACCTGGCACGAGTACTCGTTCAAGGGCAAGCCGGGCGACGTGCGGCGGGTGCCGCGCCAGTTCGCTCCGTACCATCTGCGGCTGGACTGGCTGATGTGGTTCCTGCCGCTCGGGCGGTCGCTCGAGGACTGGTTCTCGATGTTCCTGCTGCGACTGCTCGAAGCGGATGCCCCGACACTGCGCCTCCTCGACCGCGACCCGTTCGACGGACGGCGACCGGTCTGGGTGCGGGCCGTCGCGTACGGGTACCGCTTCGCCACGCGCGCCGAGTTCCGCACGACGCGGACGCGCTGGGTGCGTGAGCTCCGGGGCGAGGTGACGGGGCCGATGGCCCTGCGCCGGCGGTGACGGCGGCGGTGCGAGAAGGCGCTGCGGCGGGTTCGGGGCAGGTGCCCAGGCGCGGGCGGGGAGAATGGACGGGTGAAGCTCCTCGTCGCGGCCCTCGAGGCCGAACTCGTCGCGTTCCCCGCCGACCTCCCCGGCTTCGACCGGCTCGTGACCGGTCCGGGCAAGCTCCAGGCCGCATACGCCCTCACGCGAGCCCTCGACGCCCGCGCGTACGACGAGATCGTCGTCGTCGGCACCGCGGGCGCCATCGACGCCCGGCTCGAGGCCGCCGTCTACGACATCGACGCGGCGATCCAGCACGACGTGACCGACATCGACGGCATCGTCGGCCAGCACGTGTCGCTCCCCCCGCGGGTCGAGCTGGGCCGCGAGGGCGTCACCATCGCAACGGGCGACCACTTCGTGGACGACTCCGAGGCCGTGTCGGTCATCCGCCCGCTCGGGGCGGGGCTGGTCGACATGGAGACCTACGCATACGCGTGGGTCGCGGAGCAGTTCGGCGTGCCGATCCGAGTGCTCAAAGCGGTGTCGGATCGTGCGCAGGACAACGCGATCACCGACTGGCGAGCCACCGTGACGGCCTGCAGCCACCAGCTGCGCGAGGTCGTCCGCGCCGAGTACGGCGTCTAGCCGGACCTGCGCCGGCCCCGGCTACTCCTTGCGCGAGAACATCCCGCGCAGCACGAAGAAGACGATCGCCGCGACGATCGCGACGACGACGAGCTTGGCCAGGAACCACAGCACCGAGAAGAGCACGTTCACCAGCACCCAGGCGATCACGATCGCGACGGCGACTCCGACGATGGTCCACAGCGTGCTCTTGTTCACGTCATCAGCCTAGATAGTCTGGGAGGCCGCGACCGGCGTCTCCTGCCGTCGCGCTCTCCCCCACCGACTCCGCAGCAAGGATCTCCATGTCGACTCCCTCCGACCCCACTCCCCCACAGCCCGAGGAGGCGGCCGACACCACCGGCGTGGACTCCGCACCGCCCGCGCCGCCGGCTCCGCCGGCTCCGCCGGCTGCCGACGCGCAGGACGTCGGCGCGGCGACCGACGCGCAGCCCACCGAGGCGTATGCGCCGGCAGCCGACGCGCAGTCCACCGACGTGTACCCGCCGGCAGCCGACGCCGTCGACGTGCAGGCGACGCAGGCCTACCCGCCGGCCGACTTCCAGGCGACCGAGGCCTACCCGCCTGCCGGGTCGCCCGCGTACGGCCGGCCCGCCGAGCCGCAGGCCGCCTATGGCGACCAGGCGTACGGCCAGCCGCCCTACGCGCAGGCCGGCGTCGCCGACGCGCCCTACGGCACGGCGCCCGAGGCTCCGGTCTCCGCGGCCGACCGCCCGCGCACCCTCGGCTGGACGGCCCTGGCCGTCGCGATCGGCGGTCTCGCTCTCGTGGGCGCCGCGTTCATCCCCCTCGCGTGGGTGTCGCTGATCCTCGCCGTGCTCGGCGGCGTGCTGCTGCTCGTGAGCCTGGTTCTCGGCATCGTGACGCTCGCGAGCCGCAAGCAGGGCGGCAAGGGTCTCGGCATCGGCGCGATCGCCATCTCGGTGCTGGGCGGCCTGGCCTGGATCGGCGCGCTGACCTTCGCCGTCTTCCTCACCATCGGGAGCTTCTCGAGCACCGGCGCCGCAGAGCCGTCGCCGTCCGTGTCCGAGTCCGAGTCCGCCGACGCCGGCACCGACGACGAGTCCGCCGAGGGCGAGGGCGAGGGCGGCACCGACGCTCCCGCCGGCGCGTACGACGAAGCGGCCTATCTGGAGGCCGTGCGCCCCGAGATCACCGCGCTCATGCAGGAGGTCGACCCGAGCATCACGCCTGAGCTGATCGACCAGATCTACCCCGACGAGACGCTGGTCTCCATCGGCCAGGCGCTCCTGCTGGGCGGCGAGGCGGGCAGGGACGTCTTCATCGCCTCGATCGCCGGCGAGTCCGGACCCTTCTCCGAGGAGCAGGCCGCGCGCTTCTACGACGCCGTGTACGGCGCTGCGGAGCAGCACCTCTCCGAATAGCAGGAGGTGGCGAGGGCGGGTCGGTCGGTGGACCGGCCCGCCCTCGGCGTCTCCGCGGTCACCCTTCTACGACGCCCACTGGGTCTTCGGCCAGGTGATCGCGGCCAGCGTCGCCTGTCCGGCCAGCGACGGGTGGAAGTAGTCCCGCGTCGAGATGTCCGCCCTGGTGAAGGCGTAGGCGGCGACGGCGCCGCCGTCCCACCGGCACGTCACGTATGCCGCGCACGCCTCTGCCAGCGCCTGGTTGTACTCGTTCACCCGCTGCTGCACGGCTGCCCGCCGCTGCACGTCGGCGGCCTTCGTGCTCGTCGGGTTGGCGAGCATCGACTGGCAGATCCCGAGCAGCCCCCACGTGAGGCGCGCACTGAAGCTCGACTTGTTCAGGTCGTACATCCTCTGCAGATTCGGGATGCTGGCCACGAACACCTGCGGAGCGGCAGAGCTCGCCGACAGCGTCGCCAGCGCGGCCTGCACGTTGGCTTTGAAGGTCGCCGTCGGGGTCATCGCTGCGGCGGTCTTGGTGCAGGCGTCGTTGGCGCCGATCTCGATCGTCACGTACCGGGCGCCCTGCGTCACCGCCTTCTGCGCCTGCGCGTTGAGCGCGCCCGATGCCGCGCCGGCGACCGCGTTGTTGAAGCCCGCGGCGTTGTCGGGTGCGGCGGTCGCCCGCAGTCGCAGCAGATGTGAGTTGACGGATGCCGTCGACCCGGTGGCCCAGCTGTTGCTCGGGCAGTTCGCCAGACTGCTGCAGGTCATGGAGGCCTGCGTGATGGAGTCGCCGAGGGCGGCCATCACCGTGACGTTGTCGGGCGGGAGCGGTGCGGCGTGGGCGGCCGAAGCGCCGAACAGGCCGGTCGTGACGAGGACCGCGGAGGCGGCCAGGGTGGCAAGGGCGCGACGCGCCCGGTGTGACGTGCGCATGTGAATGGACTCCGTACGACGGTGTGGCGGGAGTGGAGGGCGGCGCGCTGCCGCGACCGGACGGTGCCGGTGGTCGGGCCTGAATCGGATCCCCCAGGAACGATCCTGGCGCGAACGATACTCCGGCGTATCGAGCGAGGCAATGGCGACCGGCCGGGCGGCGATCCTCTGTCAGACGCCGGCGGCGACGTCTTGCATGATGACGCTCGGCCCGTGCGGCGTCGCCTCGACGGAGAGCTGCGCCGGGAGCTGGTCCTTCATCGCGGCGACGTGGCTGATCAGACCCACCGTCCGTCCACCCTGCCGGAGCTCGTCGAGCGTGCGCATCGCCAGTTCGAGGGTGTCGTCGTCGAGCGAGCCGAAGCCCTCGTCGATGAACAGCGTGTCGAGGCGCACCCCGCCCGCACGGGCGGTGACGACCTCGGCCAGACCGAGTGCGAGCGCGAGCGACGCCAGGAACGTCTCGCCTCCGGACAGCGACTGCGCGGGGCGGGGCATGCCGGTGTGCGCGTCCATGATCTGGAGCCCGAGACCGGACGCGGCGCCGCGGGCGGCCAGCGCATCGCTGTGCTGGAGCCGGTACCGCCCGGACGACATGTCGGACAGGCGCAGATTCGCCGCCTCGACGATCTCTTCGAGCTCGGCTGCGAGCACGAACGACTCGAGGGTCATGCGGTGCGTGTTCGGGGCGCGACCGGCGACGGTGTTCGCGAGTCGCGCGATGACCGCGTGGTCGCCGGCGAGTGCGCCGATGGCGTCGTGGGCGGTGAGCGCGCGCGAGACGAGGTCGTCGAGCCGCTCCGCCGTCTGCGACGCATGCGCGGCGCTGTCGACCGCGGCGCTCCATCGCTCGCGGGCGGCCACCAGTTCGGCCGCGGCGGCGGCGAGGTCGACCGGCTCTTCCGGAGCACCGGCCAGGTCGAGCTCGAGGTCGCGCAGCCGGTCGCGTTCGGTGCGCAGCGACACCTCGTGCTCGCGGATGCGTGCGTCGAGCCGGGCGCGGGCTTCGGTGGACCGCAGCGCCGACGACGCGTCGTCGACGCCGGCGAACGCCGACGCCTCGACCCTCGCCGCGCAATCGGCCTCCGCCCGGTCGGCGCCCGTGTGTGCCGCGTCGGCCGCCGTCAGCGCTTCGAGGAGCGCAGCGGAGAGTCGGCGGCGCGTCGTCGCCTCGGCGATGCGTGCGGCGACCGTGGCGAACTCGCCGCGCGCGTCGTCGACGGTGCGCTGCGTCGACGCGATGTCGGCGGCCAGTGCGGCCAGCCGCTCGCGCGACGAGGCCAGTTCGGCCGCGAGCGCGTCGCGCTCCTTCGCTGCCTGCGCCTCGGCGGCGACCAGTTCGGCGCGCTCGGTCGTGAGCCGGTCGCGCAGGGCGACCGCCTCGGAGGCGGCGGCGACGGATGCCTCTGCCTCGGCCAGGGCGAGTGCCCGCGCCTCCACACCCTCGCCGCCTGCGCGCGCAGCGGCTGCCGCGTGCGCCTCCCTCGACTGACGAGCGGCATCGGCGGCCGTCGCCTCGGCGCGGGCCGCCGCGTCGCGCGCGCGCTCGGCCGTCGAGACCTGCTCGTCGGACACGGGATCGTCGGAGACCGGTGCGGGGCTCGGGTGCTCGGTCGCGCCGCACACCACGCACGGCTCGCCGTCCACGAGCCCGGCGGCGAGTTCGGCGGCGTGCCCGGCGAGCCTGCGCCGCAGGAGCGCGGTGACGGCGGCGCGGGCGCGATCGTGGTCGCCGCTCGCGCGCAGGTAGACGGCCTCGGCGTCGCGCGCGACGGCGCCGAGCCGCTCGGCCTCGCGTGCGGCGGCGAGCTGCTCTGCAGCTGTCGCCCGCAGCGAGCGAGCGGTCTCGGCCACGCCCGCAGCGCTCTGCGCGGCGGCGAACCGCTCGTCGAGCTCGGCAAGCCGCCCGGGGAAGGCCGAACGCAGCCGGTCGAGCCCCGCGAGGAGCTCGTCGAAGTCGGCCGCCTGGGCGGCGCCGTCGGCGAGCTCGCTCGTCAGACGGTCGAGGTCGCGCTCGCTTTCGGCGGCTGCGGTCCACACCGCCAGGTCGCCGGTGAGTCGCTCGATCAGCGACTCCAGCGTTCGCGTGTCCGGGAGGACGTCGCCGGCGTCGGCCACCCCCCGCGACCAGGCGTCGAGCGCGTGCTCGACGCCTTTCTGCGCGGCGCGGGCCTCGACCGAGGCCCTCGCCGCCGCGTCGATCGTCGCGCGCAGCGACTCCGCCGCGAGCGCACGGGCGAGGACCTCTCGATCCGCGGCCATCTGCGGTTCGGCCGCCTCGAGCGCGGCGAGCGCGTCACGCGACCGGGCGCGCTGCTCCTGCTTCTGGCGCATGGTCTTCGCCGCGGCGTGCGCCTCTTCGGCCGACCGGTGAGCGGCATCGGCTGCGTCGCGCTGGCGTGCCAGGGTCTCGGCACGATAACGGGCGCGCTGCACGCCCACGCCGGCCGTGGCCAGTCTCCCCGCGGCGTCGTCGGATGCGTCGCCCGGTGCGTCGCCGGCGAGCCCGTCGACGGCGAGGAGCCGCTCCGCCTCGCCGACCAGCAGCGTCACACCGTCGCCGGCTGCGGCGAGCTCGCGCTCGGCGTCTTTGCGGCGCTGCTCGAACGCCGCCTGGTAGCCCTCGTAGGTCTTGGTGCCGAACAGGCGGCGCAGCAGCTTCTGGCGATCGTCGTTCTTGGCCAGCAGGAACTCGGCGAACCGGTTCTGGGCCAGCAGGATGACCTGGAGGAACTGCTGCTGGCTGAGTCCGAGGATCTCGTCGAGCTCGCGCGCCACGTCGACGGGACGGGCGGCGCGGCCGATCCACTCGGCGTCGACGAGCTCTTCGAGCAGTGCCCGGTGGGGCTCGGTCGTCATGCCGGAGCCCCGCTGCTTCGGCCGCTCGTACTCGGGCGATCGGGTCACCCGCCAGCGACGGCCCCCGGCGCTGAACTCGACGCACACGCTCGTCGGGTCCTCGGGCGCGCAGTGGTCGCTGCGCAGCCGTCGGTCTGAGCCGTCGTACCGCGCGACCCCGCCGTAGAGCCCGAACGTCACGCCGTCGAGCACACTCGACTTGCCGGCGCCCGTTCGGCCGGCGATGAGGAAGATGCCGTCGTCGGCGAAGGCGTCGAAGTCGACGACCTGCCGCTCGCGGAACGGCCCGAAGCCCGTGAGCTCGAGTCGGTGCAGCCTCACGCGGTCGCCTCCGCGAGCGAGCGCTCGTCGATCACGTCGCGCACGACCTCGGCTTCGCGCGCGGAAGCCCCCTCACCGTCGCGGACGTGGACCAGGAACGCGTCCACCAGTTCGGCGTCGCTGCGAGCCTCGCGCACGCGGCGCGAGTAGGTCAGCCCGCCGTCCCCCCGGACCGATTCCGGCGTGTGCACGACGGTCGCGCAGAACGGGAAGCGCGTCTGCAGCCGGCGCATCGGGTCGGGCTGCGGCGTGCCGTCGGTGTACTGGGCGCACACCCAGGCGTCGGCGGCGGAGGCGAACGCCTCGTCGCCGAGGAGCTCGTCGAGGGTGCCGCGGATCGTCACGAGCCGACGGGGAACGGGAAGCTCCAGCCACTCCGCCCCGGCGAGCCCGTCGGCGTCGAGATCGACGAGCCACGAGCCGCGCGGCTTGTCGGCCTCGCCGAAGCTGTAGTGCAGCGGGGCGCCCGCATACCGCACGCGGGGGGACAGCTGCTGCCGGCCGTGGATGTGCCCGAGGGCCACGTAGTCGGGACCGTCGAAGGCGGCGAGCGGCACGACGTCGAGGCTGCCCTGGCGGATCTCGCGCTCGACGCCCGGCGTGGCATCGACTCCCGCGGCGAAGCAGTGCGCGATGGCGACGGAACGCCCGCCCCGGGTCTGCGCGTCGGCGCGCACGAGGCCCATCGCGTGCTCCATGGTGAGCCGCTGCGAACGGAGCTCGGCGTCGGGCCACAGATGCCGCACGAGGGCGGGTTCGAGGAACGGGATGCCGTAGAAGTGCACCGGCCCGTGGTCGTCGGCCACGGTGATCGGCGTGCCGACGGTGAGCGGGTCGGTGACGACGTGGACGCCGTCGCGCAGCAGCGCCGATTGGAAGCCCAGCCTCGCGGCGGAGTCGTGGTTGCCGCTCGTGACGATCACCGTCGCCCCGGTTCCCGACAGCGCGGCGAGCGCGTCGGTGAGCACGCCGTAGCAGGCGGCGGCGGGCGCGGCGGAGTCGAACACGTCGCCCGCGAGGAGCACCACGTCGACCTCGTGGACGCGCACCTGCGCCACGAGGGCGTCGAGCACGCCGCGGAGCGCGTCGAGCGTGGCGTGGCCGTGGAACGACCGCCCGATGTGCCAGTCCGAGGTGTGCAGGATCCGCATGCTCACACGGTACGTTCGTCCGCCGACATCGTCGTCGAGGCAGGCCGGGCGAGGGTGATCGGATGGCGCGATCACCGGGCGTATCGTGCTGACATGGCCCTACCCGAGGTGTCCACCGTCTTCGTCGTGCGCTCCGGCCGCAGCGGTCTGGAGGTGCTGCTCGGCGACGTGCTCGCGGGGCGCGAGCGGGGCCGCGTCGCCGGCATCACGGGCGCGCTCGAGACGGAGGAGCAGCCGAGCGACGCCGCGCTGCGGGCGGTCCGCGACGTCGTCGGGGCGGAGGCCGAGGCATCCGCTCTCCGCGAAGCGGGCGTCGTCGACCACCACTTCCCCACCCGCCGGGCGTGGTCGCAGCGTGCGACGGTCTTCGTCTGTCGTCGCCTCACCGGCACGCCCACGGGGTCGGACGGGTTCTCCCCGCGCTGGTTCCCCCTCGCCGAGGTGCCCTACGGCCGGATGCGGGCGGACGCCGCGCGCTGGCTCCCGGGCGTGCTGCGGGGCGGCAGCGTCGACACGCGCTTCACGTTCGGGGCCGACCTCTCGACGATCGTGCTCGAGGCTCGCTGAGCGGATGCCGCCACCCCGGCCGCGTGCCGCCCGGACCGCGCCGGCCGGACGTATCGTGGAATATGGCGCACTCCTCGGAACCCGCCCCGCGATCCACCGTCGTGGCCATCGTGGGCGCCGACAGCGAGCCGCTGCTCAGCGGCCTCGCCGACGTGCCGGCCCTGCTGGCCCTTTCGCTGCGCGAGGCGGACCCCGCCGTCGCCACGCGAGTGGTGGCCGCGGCATCCTGTCCGTACGTCGTCCACGACGCCGACCCGCTGGAGCATGTCGCGGCGGCGTGGGTGGAGCTGTACGAGGAGCGCGCCACGCTCGGCACGCTCGAGGTCGAGGTCGAGACGCTGCTGGGGCTCTTCGCCGCCGGCGACGCCGTGATGCCGGACTACTACGTCGTGGCCGGCCCCGAGTCGATCGAGGGGACGTGGCGGCACTGGTGGCTCGGCGCGCTCGCCAACCGGGCGCCGTCGCGGGTGCTTCCGGTGGAGGCATCCGCCGCCGCGCTCCGAGCGCGACTGCGCGCGCTGCCGGCCTCGCGTCCCTGGCCTGATCCGGAATGGCTGCGCCGGGTGCAGTTCGACATCCCCGACCGGGTGGGGCTGCGCGATCAGCCCGGCGCCGCGTGACGCCGTCCGCCACGCTCGCCTCGTGAGCCGGGCGCGCGAGTTCGCCTTCGGCGGCGCGACGCTCGTCGTGGAGCGCCGCGGCCACGGCGAGCCGGTCTACGTCCTCGTCCACGGGATCGGGATGGGCCGCAGCGTGTTCGCCGATCTCGTCGGGCACCTCGACGACGCCGCCGAGGTCGTCGCGATCGATCTCCCGGGCTACGGGGAGGCGCCGGAGCCCCGCCGCGTGCTCACGATCGAGCGCACCGCCGACCTGGTCGCGGCGTACCTGCGGTCGCACGTCGATCGTCCGGCGGTCGTGATCGGCCACTCGATGGGCGCCCAGATCGCCCTCGAGCTTGCCGCGCGTCACCCGCAGGCGGTCGCCTCCCTCGTGCTCGTCGGCCCGACCGTCGACCCCGCCGCGCGCACCGCACCGAAGCAGCTCGGCCGCCTGCTGCGCGACATCGCGGTCGAGAGCCCGCGCGTCATCGCGCTCGGCGCGCGCGAGTATGTGCGAGCGGGCCCGAACCTGCGCGCCAAGTTCCGTGCGATGCTCGCCCACCGCCCCGAGGACATCCTCGCGGAAGTCGCGGCGCGGACGCTCGTGCTCCGCGGCGAGAACGACCTCGTCGCCACGCGGGAGTGGTGCGTGCGCCTCGTGGCCGCCATGCCCGATGCGCGGCTGTGCGAGGTGGCGCGGCACGGGCACGAGACGCTGATCCGGGATGCCGCGCCCGCCGCCGAGCAGATCCGGGCGTTCGTCGGCGACGGCTGAGGACTGCCGCGTTCGAGCGGATTCCTGCCACCTCCCGCGACGCCGGCAATGTCCGACCCCCGGCGTACGTTGACCTCATCGGAATCAACGGAGGAAACCATGCTCTCGCTCGTCACCGCCGCCGAACAGCAGTACCGCCACGAGACCTGGTCGCGCGACCGCGAACAGGCGCTGCTCGTGGCGATCCGCAGCCGCGCCGCGGCACAGACCGTCGCCGTGCAGGCCGCCGCTGTGCCGCAGGCAGGCGCCGTGTCCCGCCCGTCCGTCGCCTTCGCTCCGCGCCTGCAGCGCGCCGCGTGGGCACGGCCCATCGGGGCCCGCGCGCGGGCCGCCGAGGCCTGCGCCACCGCGTGCGCGGTCGCCTGACCTGACGAAGCCCGCCCCACGAAGGGGCGGGCTTCGAGGTCTAGGGCCGGTCCGGAGCGGCGGCGTCGCCCGTCGAGATCTGGCGTGCCAGTTCGTCGACGTCGCCGTCGGGCAGGTCGACGCCCGCCTGCTCGAGGCGCTGATGCAGCACCTCGGCGATGCGTTCCACCGGCTCGGTGCCGACGTCAGCGCGCGTCTGCGCCACGATCCCCGACACCTTGTCGAGCGCGGAGGCGTCGTTCTGCGACATGGCAGGCAGCCGCTGCTCCTGCTCGGAGCCGAGCCCGCCATCCGTGCGCTGGGCCTCGCCGACGGTCAGCGTGTCGCGGCCCTCGTCCTGGCCGTGGTGATCGGAGCCGTCGACCACGCCGATGCCGATGGCCTGGTGCGAGGGTGGAGCCGCGGCGGCAGCGGCCGGCTCGGCATCCTGCGCGGGCCCGTCGGACGTCGTCGGCGCCGCACCGACGCCCTCGTCGGCGGCCTCGAGGTGCCCGCCGCTCGTGGGAGAGGCGTCCGTCGCGTCATCGCGCTGCGGTTCTCCCGCGCCGGGGGTCGCCTCGGCGCCTGCGGCATCCTGGCGGTCGGGGTAGTTGACCCCGGGCTGCTCGAACTCGTTCCCCGTCGTGCTCACGGCTCCTCCTCCCCGCGCTCGGTCGAGATGCCGAGGTCGGGGTCGGCGCCCTGACGGGCCGCCTCCCCTTCGATCGGGTCGTCCGGGCTCAGCGTCGCGTCGGTGAGAAGCGATTCCGCGTCGGCGGCTTCCGCACTGCGCTCCTGCGCCTCGATGTCGCCGACGGCATCCCAGCCGCCGGGCGGGTCGGCGTCGATCACCCCTTCGGGCAGGTCACGGTCCATGACTCGCTCCTCTCGTCAGCCTCCACCCTCGCGCGGCGCGGAGCCGGGCGTCAGGGGGTTGACAAGGTGAGTCAGCCGCGGTCGGCCGCGCAGCCTAGGCCGACCGGCGCGACGTGAGGATGTCGCCGCGGCCCGGGTTCGCGGTGAACCAGTCCGCGACGTACCAGCACACCGGGATCACGGTGCGGCCACCCGCGCGCTCGAGCTCTGCGACGGCGCGGTCGACGAGTTCGCCGGCGTAGCCGTGGCCGCGGAAGGACGGCACGGTGTAGGCCCGCGTCATCGCCACGGTGCGACCGTCGTCGCGGTAGTCGAGGACGCTCACGAGGTCGTCGCCGCGGTGCAGCGTGTAGCGCGAGGCATCCGATTCGTGTGTGAAGCGCAGGTCGGTCACCTCGACAGGCTAAACCCGCCCTCCCCCACGAGGGCCCGACCGGCCGGGATGTCGCGGCGTTCGCGGAGCGACCTCCCGGCCGGCGCTCAGGTCAGGCGGGCAGCACTCCGGTGCGTGCGAGCTGCGAGTACCACCGGCCGCTGTCCTTGACGGTGCGCTCGAGGGTGTCGAAGTCGACGCGCACGATTCCGAAGCGCTTGGCGTAGCCGTAGCCCCATTCGAAGTTGTCCAGCAGCGACCACACGAAGTACCCCCGCAGATCGACGCCCTGCTCGAGGGCGCGGTGCGCGGCGGTGAAGTGCCGCCGAAGGTAGTCCAGGCGCTCGGGGTCGGGCACGGAGCCGTCTTCGGCCACCGCGTCGGCGAAGGCGGCGCCGTTCTCGGTCACCATGAGCGGCTGGTCCGGGAAGTCCGCCTTCAGCCCGAGGAGCAGCTCCTCCAGGCCCTCGGGCGCGATGTTCCAGCCCATCTCGGTGTACGGGCCCGGCTGCTCGACGAACTCGACGAGCCGGTCGCTGCCGGGCCATGCCGTGCCGCCCGCAGCGCCCTTGTGCCCGTCGTTCATCTGCTTGGGCGAGACGCCGTCCCACAGTCGCACGGTCGCCGTCGAGTAGTAGTTGACCCCGAGCACGTCGATCGGCTGGTGGATCGCGGCGAGGTCGCCGTCCTGGACGAACGACCAGTCGGTGACGGATGCCGTGTCCTCGAGCACATCGGCCGGGTACTCGCCCTTCAGCAGGGGGTGCGTGAAGACGCGGTTGGCGAGGCCGTCGATACGGCGCATCGCCTCGCCCGCGCCGTCGCCGACGCCGCGGAGCACGTGGAAGTTGAGCGTGACCGAGTAGTCGGGGTCGCCGGTCGACGTCGCGCGGAGCGCCTGCACCGCACGTCCGTGCGCCAGGTTGAGGTGGTGCGCTGCGGCGAGCGCTGCGGCGGGCTCGTGACGGCCGGGGGCGTGACCCCCCTGGCCGTAGCCGAGGTAGGCCGAGCACCACGGCTCGTTGAGCGTCGTCCACGTGTGGACGCGGTCGCCGAGCGCGCCGCCCATCACTTCGGCATATCGCTCGAAGGCGTCGGCGGTCGCGCGCGCCGGCCAGCCGCCGGCATCCTCCAGTGCCTGCGGCAGGTCCCAGTGGTAGAGCGTCGCGACCGGGCGGATGCCGCGCTCGAGCAGGCCGTCGACGAGACGCGAATAGAAGTCGATGCCCGCCTGGTTGACCGGCCCTGTGCCCGTCGGCATGATGCGCGGCCACGCGATCGAGAAGCGGTAGGCGCCGAGGCCGAGCTCCTTCATCAGATCGAGGTCGGACTCGACCCGGTGATAGTGGTCGCACGCGACGTCGCCGGTGTCGCCGTTCCACACCTTGCCGGGCGTCTTGCTGAAGGTGTCCCAGATGGACGGGCCGCGCCCGTCCTCGTCGAAGGCTCCCTCGACCTGGTACGACGCGGTGGCCGATCCGAACGTGAAGCCGGGCGGGAAGACGAGGCCCGCATCGCGGTAGTCGGGGCTGCCCTGGGTGATCGTCGCGGAGGTCACGGGTGTCATCGTGTCACCTCCGCGAGATCGGCGACGAACTGTTGCGCCCGGCCGTCGGGTGTGGTGACCGTCACCTCGCGCGTGCCTGTTCCGCCGGGGAACACCCGCAGCTCGAGACCGTCGAGGTAGTCGTAGTCCGGCCGATCCGAGCGCGCGCCCCACGGGATGACGGCTCCCGGGCGGGCGTACAGGGGCAGGCTGTCGAAGCCGTGCGTCTCGCGGCGCCAGCCTCCGCCCGTCACCGTCTCTCCCGTCAGAAGGCTCGTCCACTCGCCCTCGGGGAGATAGAACTCGACCTCGCCCGACGCCGAGAACACCGGCGCCACGAGGATGTCGCCGCCGAGCATGTACTGCCGGTCGAGGTGCACGACGGCGGGGTCGTCGGGGAACTCGAGCAGCAGGGGCCGCAGCAGGGGCACGCCGTCGGATGCCGCGTCCACGCCCGCCTGGAACAGGTACGGCATGAGCCGCATCTTCAGGTGGGTGAAGACGCGCGTGACCTCGACGGCCTCCTCGTCGAACGCCCACGGCACGCGGTAGGAGCCGGAGCCGTGGAAGCGGCTGTGGCTGCCGAGCAGGCCGAACGCGGTCCAGCGCTTGTAGACCGCGGCATCCGGAGTACCTTCGAAGCCTCCGATGTCGTGACTCCAGTGCGCGAAGCCGCTGTAGGCGAGCGACAGCCCGCCGCGCAGCGTCTCGGCCATCGAGGAGAAGGTCGACGTCGAGTCGCCTCCCCAGTGCACCGGCATCGTCTGGCCGCCGGCGGTGGCCGATCGCGCGAACAGCACCGCGTCGCCCTCGCCGCGCGCCTCGACGAGCACCGCGTGCACGGCCTCGTTGTAGAGCTGGGTGTAGAGGTTGTGCATGCGCTGCGGGTCGGCGCCGTCCGCCCACTCGACGTCGACGGGGATGCGCTCCCCGAAGTCGGTCTTGAAGCAGTCGACGCCCTGGTCGACGAGTCGCCGCAGGTGCGCTTGGTACCACTCGGTCGCGGCGGGGTTGGTGAAGTCGACGAGGCCCATGCCTGCCTGCCACAGGTCCCACTGCCACACCGAGCCGTCGGCGCGCTTCACGAGGAAGCCCTGCTCGGCGGCTTCCGCGAACAGCGGCGAGCGCTGCCCGATGTACGGGTTGATCCACACGCAGACCCGCAGGTCCTTGTCGTGCAGTCGCTGGAGCATGCCGTCGGGGTCGGGGAACGTGCGCGGGTCCCACTCGAAGTCGCACCAGTTGAACTCGCGCATCCAGAAGCAGTCGAAGTGGAACACCGACACGGGCAGCTCGCGCGCGGCCATCTCGTCGATGAACGAGGTGACGGTCGCCTCGTCGTAGTCGGTGGTGAACGACGTCGACAGCCACAAGCCGTACGACCACGCCGGCACCACCGGCGGGCGGCCGGTGAGAGCGGTGTAGCGCGAGAGCACGTCCTTCGGGGTCGGGCCGTCGATCACGAAGTACTCGAGCACCTCCCCGGAGACGGAGAACTGCACGCGCTCGACAGCCTCCGAGCCGATCTCGAACGACACGTGGCCCGGGTCGTTGACGAGCACGCCGTAGCCGCGGTTGGTCAAGTAGAACGGGACGCTCTTGTAGGCCTGCTCGCTCGACGTGCCGCCGTCGGCGTTCCAGATCTCGACGCTCTGGCCGTTCTTGACGACGGGTCCGAAGCGCTCGCCCAGCCCGTAGACGAACTCGCCGACGCCGAGGTCGAGCTGCTCGTGGACGAACATGCGCTCGACCGGGGCGGGTTCGTCGGCGCGGGCATTGCCGACGATGCCGGTGTCGACCTGGGCATCCGGCCGCAGCTTCACGTAGCCCTGCGACTTGTGCCCGCTCGAGGTCAGCACCCGGCCGTCGTGCTCGAACGACAGCGACCAGGGCGCGCCGTTCGCGATGCGCGCGGTGAGCCCGCCCGTCGTGAGCGTCCCGCCCCCTCCGGCGGTGACGGCGGCCTCGCCCGCCCCGCCGTCCACCGCGCCGGGCAGGGAGAACCCTCCGTGCCACCGGCCGCCCTCGTGGTGGGCGATGCGCACCCGCACCACGCCCTCCAGCGGTGACGACAGGGTCACCGTGAGCACGGGACGGTTGAGGGTGTCGCCGCGCTTGGCGATGACGGTCGTCGGGGCGGTCACGACCAGGCCGGCGCCGTCCGTCGTGCGGTCGGTCTGCCAGACGTCGTACGCCTCCTGCGCGTAGAGCGCCTCTACTCCGGGCCGGAGCTGCCAGAACCCGTCGGTGAACTTCATTACTTGACCGCTCCTGAGGTGATGCCGCGCGTGAGGGTGCGCTGGAAGATGAGGAAGAAGATGATCGTCGGGACGATGCTGATGAGCGCC
Source organism: Microbacterium sp. HJ5 (assembly GCF_054824025.1). Lineage (NCBI taxonomy): Bacteria > Bacillati > Actinomycetota > Actinomycetes > Micrococcales > Microbacteriaceae > Microbacterium > Microbacterium sp. HJ5. Next base: position 49,801 of record NZ_JSYE01000001.1, on the reverse strand, counting down.
GCCCCCGCGGTGGTGGTGACGTCCATGAGCCGATCGCCGGTGAGCACGCTGATCGCCACCGGCACGGTCTGATTGGCGTTGGACGGCAGGAACGTCAGCGGGATGAGGAACTCGTTCCACGTCCAGATGAAGAAGAAGATGAGCAGCACCGACAGCGTCGGACGGCTGATCGGGAAGACCACCCGCCACAGGATCTGCCACCTCGTCGCGCCGTCGAGCGACGCCGCCTCGAGGATCTCCTTCGGGAACGTGCCGTAGACCGATGCCAGCAGGTAGGTGCCGAACGCGGCCTGGACGACGGTGAAGACGATGATGACCGACCACACGTTGTCGTACAGGCCCACCGACTTGAACATGTAGTACAGCGGGTAGAGGAGCGCCTCCTGCGGAAGCAGGTTGGCGAGGAGGAACAGCAGCACGATCCAGGTGCGGCCGCGCACGCGCCCGATGCCGATCGCGAACGCGTTGAGCACCGAGATCAGCACGGCGAGCACCGCCACGAGACCCGAGATGAAGATCGAGTTCCACACCTTCTGCGGGAAGTTGACGCGCTCCCAGAAGGCCTGGATGCCGGTGAAGTCGATCGCCTGCGGAAGGGCGAACGGCCCCGACGTGGCGTAGTCGACCGGCGATTTGAAGGCGTTGACGAGGATCAGGTAGAAGGGCACGAGCACGATGAGCGCGCCGACGATGACGGCGGCGAGGAGCACCCAGTCGAGAGCCCGCTTCTTGGTCATGCCGCCGCGGGGGCGGACGCGGGTCTTGCCTCCGGTGATGATTGCGGTCGTCGCGGCCATCAGAGTCCCGCCCTTTCCTTGCGCTCCAGGGAGTTCTGAACGCGGATGAAGATGATCGAGACGATCACGACGAGGATCGTGAGGACCGTCGCGATGGTCGCGCCGTAGCCGATGTCGCGCTTCGTGAAGAACTCGGTGTAGGCGTAGTAGGCGGGAACGAGCGTGGCGCCCGCCGGTCCGCCCTGCGTGATCACGTACACGGGCCCGAACACCTTCAGCGCCGCGATCGTGCACGTGAGGGTGACGACGAAGACCTCGGGCCTGATGATGCTGAGCGTGATGGCGCCGAAGCGCTGGAACCAGTTCGCGCCGTCGAGCTCGGCCGCCTCGTAGAGCTCAGGGTCGACGCGCTGCAGCGCCGCCATGAACACGACGATCGGGTAGCCGAGCTGCACCCACACGAGCACGAGCATGAGCACGAGCAGCGCGGAGGGCATCTGGCCGAGCCAGTCGACGGCGGGGATGCCGACGACGCTCAGGATCTGGTTCATCGCCCCGGTCTCGCCCGGCCGGAAGAGCCAGCCGATGACGATGCCGGCGACGGCGATGGGGAGGATCTGCGGCAGGTAGTAGGTGGCCCGCAGAAAGCTGCCGACCTTGCCGCCGAACTTGCGTCCGACGACGTCGAACAGCAGCGCGGCGACGATGAGGCCCACGATCGTCGGGACGACGACCATCGCGATGACCATCCAGATGGAGTTCGCGAACGAGGTCCAGAACTTCTGGTCGGTGAAGATCTCCGCCCAGTTCTCGAGCCCGATGAACTCCGGCGTGCGGACGCCGCGCCACTCGGTGAAAGTCAGGTAGACGTTGAAGAGCAGCGGGATGACGACGATGACGAGCAGCAGGACGAACCCGGGAAGCAGGTAGAGCCAGTACCCCGCGGTTCCCCCGCGGCGCTGCGGGATCGACGGCTCGTCGGCGGGAAGCCTCGTGCGGGTGCGGGGCTCGGCGCGCGTGATGACGGACATGGTGGGACTCCTGTCGGGCGGTGGGCGGCGCTGCCGCCGCCCACCGCCGGTCGGGTCAGCGGAAGTCCGCTGTTCCTGCTTCGTACTCGGTGCCGAGGTTGGCGTTGGTCGTCTCGGCGTCCTGCGTGCCGGTGACGAGGCCCTGGAGCTGCTGGACGATGACGTCGTAGAAGCCCGCGGCCGGCCAGTCGGGGTAGAACGAGAGCCCGTCCTGGTCGAGGACGCCGTTGAACGCCGCGATCAGCTCCTGGCTCTTCGGGTCGGTGATGTCGGCCGGATCGGCGGCGACGGGCACGCCGCCGTTGTTGCCGATGATCGCCTGGATCTCCGGGCGCATCGTGATGTCGATGAACTCGTACGCGAGCTCCTTGTTGGCGGCGTTCTCCGGAACGACCCAGAGGTTGCCCGACGAGCCGAGCGAGAGCTGCGAGTCCGGGAAGGCCTGCAGCGTCCAGTCGAAGCCGGCCTCCTCGACGAAGCGGCCGTACCACCACGAGCCCGACACGAAGATCGGCGCGGTGCCGTTGATGAACGAGACCCCCGCGTCCTCGGCCTTCACCGACGAGACGTCGGATGCGATGTAGCCCTTGTCGACGTAGTCCTGGAGGGTCTCCGTCGCGTAGGTGAACTCCGGACCCTGCCAGTCGACCGGGTTCTCGTAGAGCTGGTAGTCGTTGACGAACTGCCGGTCGCCCTGCGACAGTGCGAGCTGGTACCAGAGCTGCCCGAGCGGGTACTCGGCGCCCGCCTCGGCCAGCGGCGTGATGCCCTGCGCCACGAAGGCGTCGAGCACGTCGACGAACTCGTCGTACGTCGTCGGGATCTCGAGCCCGGCCTCCGCGAACGCGTCGTTGTTGTAATACACGCCGACGAACTCGCCGTAGTTCGGGATGCCGTACCAGGCGTCGCCGCCCATGACGCCGTCCTCGGAGTACTTCGCGGTCGTCTGCAGCGACGGCGCGAGCTTGTCCGCCCACCCGTACTCGTCGACGGCGTCCGAGATGTCGGCGATGAGGCCGGTCGAGGCGAGGAAGCCCGCGGTCGCGTTGCCCTTGTTGAACTCCATCAGGTCGGGCGCGGCATCCGAGTCCAGCACCTGGCTGGCGGTCTTCTGGATCTGCTCGAACGACTTCTGCTCGAACTCGACGGTCGCTCCGGTCTCCTCCTCGAAGATCGCGATGGCTTCGTTCCAGGCCTTGGCCATCGCGCTGTCCTCGCCCTCGTAGTGCCAGAGCTTGAGGGTGTCGCCGTCGCCGGAGTCGGACGAGCCGCCGGCGCAGCCCGCGAGCGCGATCGCGCCGACGGTCAGGGCGCCGATCGCGGCGAGGCCGCGTCGTGCGTTCTTGCGTGTGATTCGTGCCATCGGTGGCACTCCTTTCTGGATGACCTGCATTGGTCGGTGCGGGGGATTCAGTTGTGATCGAAGCGCTTCGATGACGGGCGGCGAAACGCGGGATCGGATGCCTCGGCTCAGGGCGCCGCGGCCTCCGACGTCGAGGAGCCCGGCGGTGCGGCGATCGTGCCATGCGGACTGTAGGTGGGCGGGATGAGCCGGACCCCGGGCTCGGGACGATCGGCGCCGAGCGTGGCGAGCGCCAGCTCGACGGCGAGGTCGCACGACGTCTCGGGCACGAGGGGGATCGAGTCCACCGCCGCCGCGAGCGCGGTCGTGTCGAAGGATGCGCCGACCGAGATGACCGAGACGTCGCCCGGCACACTCAGCCCGCGCTCCTCGAGCTCGGTCAGCACCGCGGCGTGCGCCTCCTCCGCGCAGTGCAGGATGAGAGCGGTGGCGCCGGCGTCGAGCAGGTCGCCGGCGGTGCGGCGGGCGGCGGCGCGGTCGGCGCGCTTCTTCCCGGTCGTGCCGTAGGCGACCGTCACGCCGCGGTGCCCCCCGCGGGCGAGGACGCTCGCGCGCACCCTCGGGGGGAAGTTCGACTTCACGTAGGCGGCCTCGGCCTGGCCGACCAGCCCGATGGAGGTGTGCCCCGCGTCCACCAGCAGGTCCACCGCCTGGGCGGCGGCGGCCTCGAAGTCGAGGTCGACGCAGATGAGCCCCTCGTTGTCGTCGGGGATGCCGATGAACACCGTCGGGGTGACGATCTGCCGGGCGAGGTCGACGCGCGCGTCGTCCGGCGCGACGTCGAGCACGAGGATCGCGTCGACGAGGCCGTTGGCGGCAACGCGGCTCATGCCGGCGTGCGCCTGCTCGTCGGTGAGCAGCAGGATGTCGTAGTCGTTGCGCCGCGCAGCCACCGCGGTCGCGAGCACGAACGCCATGTGGGTCGGGGCGTGGGTGTCCTTGCGCAGCGGCTCGGTGAGGGCGAAGATCTGCGTGCGCGACCCGGCCAGCATGCGGGCACCGGCGTTGGGGCTGTAGCCGAGCTCGCGCACGGCCTCCTCGATGCGCCGGCGGGTGTCGGGGGCGACGGGACGCTTTCCGCTCAGGGCGTACGAGACGGTGCTGATGGACACCCCGGCGGCCTCGGCCACCTCGTTGATGTTCGCCACGTCGACCTCGTCGTCTGTCGGAAGTTTTCATTCGAAACGCTTCGCGGAAACGCTTCGACAGGCATGTTAGGCACGTTCGTCGAGGATGCGCAAGCGATTTGTGGAATTAACCAACAAATCTCATCTTTCGCGCGATGAGACCGCTCGTCCCGTCGAGTGAGCAAAGTGTCACACTTCGTCATGATCCGGATGCCGGGGCCGAGCGATTTGACGCCTTACGACCCACTCCGTCATAATCGGCCACATGACTGACAACGCACGCTCACTGTCCGCCTGGGAGGCGAACGGAGCTGCCGGCATGATGATGGCCGGCCGCGTTGCCATGTGTTGTCGAATGTGCCACTAGCACGGTGACCCGCCGGACCCGCCCGCCGCTTCTGAACAACGGCTGAGCGAGTCCCCCGAAGCCCCGGGATTTCCTGCGTCGATCACGCAGACCCGGACGCCTCGCACATCGCCCGACGAAGGGCCGCCCTCACCGGGCACTGCCCAGGGCACCCGCCTCACCGGGCATCAGCACATCCGAGTCCTCTTGCGCCGTACCCACGGCAGGGCTCCTGTTCCGCAAGGACCATCATCATGTCGAACACCGCACTCCTCGACCGCCCCACCACCGCCCCCGTCCGTCACCTCCGCGCGGTGACGCGTCCGGTCCCGACCGTCGACGCTCCTGCCACGCCCGCCCCCGCTCCCGCCGCCCCCGCCGCCCCCGCGCAGCGTGCCCTCCCGCCGGGCACCGCACCCCGCGGCTTCGCGCTCTACGTCGGCATCGACGAGGCGAAGGCCGCGGCATCCGGTGTCAATCTCGGCGTCCTCGTCGAGGCCCTGCGTCGCACGCTCGGCGAGCTCGCCCCCGACGCCGAGACCTACGCCACCGTCGCCCTCGCCCCCGTCGGGTCGGGCGGCCGCGATGTCGATGTCGTGCGCCTCGCGCTGCACGAGCCGTCCGCGATCGCCCGCACCAAGCAGGAGGAGCCCGAGGACGAGGACCGCGCCGCCGGCGGCGTCGTCGTCGACATCTCGCGCAAGCGCGTGCTCATCGACGGCGAGTCGGCGGCCTTCACGTTCAAGGAGTTCGAGCTGCTGCAGTACCTCGTGCTCCGCGAGGGCCGCACGATCGAGCGCACCGAGCTCGTGACGTCGCTCTGGCAGGCGTCCGATGACGACGCGCCGGGCGAGCGCACGATCGACGTGCACGTCCGTCGCCTGCGCGCGAAGCTCGGCCGGTACGAGGACATCGTCCGCACGGTGCGCGGCGTCGGATACCGCTTCGACCGCCACGCCGACGTCGTGATCCGCTACGGCCACGGCACGCCTTCGCCCGACCGCTTCTGACTCTTCGCGGCCGCCCGTCGCTCGTCGGATTCAGGCGATGGGAGGGGCGACGAGCGGCATCCGCGGACTGGGGATGTCGGAGGCCGGGGCGTATCGTCGTGGCATGACCTCCGTCGCGCCGCTCCCGCTGTCCGCGGGCACGCGCGACCCGCGACCCGATGCCGGCCGGCCGCTCGAGACCGAGTACCGGCCGCGGCATCCGCTCGATCTGCACCGCACGGTGCTGTTCCTGCGGCGCGGCGCGAACGACCCGACCATGACCGTGGCGGGCAGCGTTATCTGGCGGGCGAGCCGCACGCCGGAGGGCGTGGCGACGCTCGCGATCCGCGAGACGCACCGCGGGGTGATCCGCGGCGCCGCGTGGGGGCCGGGCCGCGAGTGGGCGCTCGCGCAGCTGCCAGCTCTCTGCGGCGCCGACGACGACCCTTCCGCCTTCGACGGGTCGCGGCATCCGCTCATCGCCGAAGCCCACCGCCGCAATCCCGACCTGCGGCTGAGCCGCACCGGACTCGTCTTCGACGCGCTCGCGTGCGCCGTCTTCGAGCAGAAGATCACGGGCATGCAGGCGTTCGCCGCGTGGCGCCGCATCCTCACGTGGTGCGGCGAGCGCGCGCCGGGCCCGACGCCGCGGCCCATGTTCGCCCCGCCGACCGTCGACGGCTGGAGGCACGTTCCGTCCTGGGCCTGGCACCGCGCCGGTCTCGAGCCGCCCCAGTCGAAGACGGTCGTGCGCACGGCGCGTCGGGGCGACGCGATCGTCGACGCCGTGCTCGCCGCCGAAGACGGCGAGGCCGTCGACCGGGTGCTCGTCAGCCAGCCCGGCATCGGCCCGTGGACCTCGGCCGAGACCCGCATCCGCGCCCTGGGCGACCCCGACGCGGTGAGCGTGGGCGACTTCCACCTCGCGCACGAGGTCGGCTACGCCCTCACCGGCGAGAGGGTTGACGACGACGGGATGCTGCGCCTCCTCGCGCCGTGGGCCGGTCAGCGTCAGCGGGTGGTCCGCCTGCTGTACGCGAGCGGCGTCCGCGAGCCGCGCAAGGCGCCGCGCCTTCACCCCGAAGATCACCGCGACCGCTGACACGCGGGGCCGATGCTGGCGCCCGGCTGGCCCGGCACGACAGGATGGGGCGATGATCGAGACTCTGCAGGGCCTTCCGGACAGCGTGCTCGGATTCCGCGCCGTCGGCGCCGTCGAGGCATCCGACTACGAAGCCGTCCTCGACCCGGCGATCGACGCCGCGATCGAGCGGGGAGACAAGGTGAACCTCGTCTTCGTGCTGGGCGAGGAGTTCGAGCGGTACTCGCTCGGCGCCCTCTGGCAGGACGCGAGGCTCGAGGGCAAGCCGGCGCACGTGTGGGGGCGGATTGCCCTGGTGACCGACCACTCCGTGATCGGCGAGATCATCCACGGCATCTCGTTCCTCTTCCCGTGCGAGCTGCGCATCTTCGCCGTCGACGCGTTGGACGACGCGATCGCGTGGGCCGGGGAGGGCCCCAAGACGTCCTGAACCGGACACGCGCGGGGCTCTTGTGGATGTCGGAGGCCCGGACGACACTGAGACTCGCCACGCGGCCGGGCGCGGCATCCTCCCCGATACTCCCGACGAACTGGAGTGACGAAATGCCCAGCCTCAACCCCTACCTCTCGTTCAAGAACCAGGCCCGCGACGCGATGGCCTTCTACCAGGACGTGTTCGGCGGCGACCTCGACATCTCGACCTTCGGCGAGTACGAGGGCATGGTGCAGGACCCGTCCGAGAACGACCTCGTCATGCACTCGCAGCTCACGAGCCCCGACGGCTTCGTGCTCATGGCGGCCGACACGCCGTCCGGCATGGAGTACCGCGCCCCGGCGGGCATGTCCGTGTCGGTGAGCGGCGACGACGAGGCCGCCCTCCAGGGCTATTGGGACAAGCTCTCCGAGAGCGGTACCGTCGTCATGCCCTACGACACCCCTCCGTGGGGCGGGAAGTTCGGCATGCTCACCGACCGCTTCGGCATCGACTGGATGATCGCCCTCGACGCTCCGGAGTCGTAGGCCGCACCGCCCTCTAGGCTGTCGCCATGACCACACCTCGCAAGCGCTGGACCAGGGGCCACTCCGGGTGGGCCTTCGGCACCGCGCTGATCTTCGCCGTCGGCATCGTGTTCGGAATGATCTGGGGCCAGCTTCTGGTCGGCCTGTTCCTCGCGTTCGCCGTCTCGATCGGCTGGCTGATCGCGTACGAGTCCTGGCGCGGACGCAACGTCGGTCTCGAGAACCGCGACGACAACGGGGCACAGCTCTAGCGAAGGCCGCCTATCGCTTCGACGACGCCCGTCGTATCGTGTGCGCCAGGAGGTGGTTCGAATGCAAGCCAGCGTCGGCGATCGCGTGATCATCCACGGTCGAACTGTCGGAGCGGCGGAGCGGGCCGGCGAGGTCATCGAGATCCGGGGGCACGAAGCGACCCCGCTCCTCGTCGTCCGGTTCGACGACGGGCATGAGGCGATCCTTTCGCCCGGCAGCGACTGCGAGATCCGGCACGGGTCCTGACCGGATCGGATGCCTCAGCCGAGCAGCTCCGGCCGACTCGGCTCCGCGCCGAGGACGTGCTCGCCCAGGAACGCGAACACCGTCTCGTACCAGATGACAGCGTGCTGCGGCTTGAGGATCCAGTGGTTCTCATCCGGGAAGTACAGAAACCGGTGCGCCATGCGCCCGTCGTCGTCGGCATGGTGCTCGGCGAGTTCCGACCACAGCCGCAGTCCTTCGCCCACCGGCACGCGGTAGTCCTTGTCACCGTGCACGACGAGCAGGGGTGTCCGGATGTCGCCGACGAACCGGTGGGGTGAGTTCTCGGCCATCGCCTCGGTCGTGAAGATCCGCTGCCAGTAGTCGGAGCTGTCCGTGGTGCCGGCGAACTGGTCGAGCGCCCACAGGCTCGCGTGGGTCACGATCGCGCGGAAGCGGTCTGTGTGACCGGCCACCCAGTTGGCCATGTAGCCGCCGAACGAGCCGCCCATCGCCGCCGTGCGGGACTCGTCGATGTCGGCGCGCGCCTCCGCGACAACGGTGATGGCGAGCAGGTCGGTGTACGGCTTGCCTCCCCAGCTGTTCCAGCCGCGCGCGACGAAGTCGAGTCCGTACCCGGTCGAGAGCCCCGGGTCGGGGAGCAGCACGGCGTAGCCGCGCGCGACCGCCAGCAGCGGCGCCCAGCGCCAGCTCCACGCGTTCCAGCTGTTGAGCGGGCCGCCGTGGATCCACAGCAGCAGCGGGGCGGGCGCTTCGGCCGAGGCGCCTTCGGGGAGCAGCAGCCATCCGCGCACCCGGGCTCCGTCCTCGACGGTCGTCTCGACCTCGGTGATCGTGCCGGGCGCGGCGGGCGGCTCCGCCGGGGTCGCCAGCGCGGTGATCGATCCGTCGCGCGCGATGCGCACCGGATGCGGCGGTACGACCCACGACGAGCGCAGCGCCACGAGGTCGCCCGAGGCGCGGTCGACCAGGACGTTCGCGTACGCGAAGTCGTCGTCGGTGAGTCGCTCCGCCGCCCCGCCGTCGAGCGGCAGCCGGAACACCGGCCCGCGGCCGTCGTCGTCGGCGGTGGCGATGAGGCCGGTGTCGTCGGCGTCGAACTGGAGCGAGGTCGCCCAGCGGTCCCAGTCCTCGGCGATGCGGCGCGCGCCGGCGCCGTCGATGCCCGAGATCCACAGCTCGTAGTCGGTGGGTCCCGCCGGCGTGCTCTTCACGGTCCGCATGAACGCAAGGCGCGCGCCATCGTGGCTGACGACGGGCATCTCGAAGTCGACGTCGACCTCGTCGAAGAGAGTGGTGCGCTCCCCGCTGTCGGTGTCGATCGCGACGATCACCCTCCTCCCTCCTCGCTGTTCGCGACGGTCGAGCGAGACGACGAGCGTGCGGCCGTCCGGCGTCAGCGCGGCCTCGGCGTGGTCCGCCGACCTGCCCGGCTTCGGCGTGAGGTCGCGCGGGCGTGGCAGCGTGGCGGGGTACGGCTTCGGGTCGGCCTTCGCGGGCTCTGACGCGCCAGCGGCGTCGGCCGCGGCATCCGTCCGCTCCTGCGCCTCGGCGGCACTGTCGGCCACCGCTGCGGCGATCGTGTCGGCGAGGGCGTCGACGTCGAGGGCGAGCAGGTGCGGCTCGGCGGGGCCGAGGTCGTGGTCCCAGAATCGCACCGGATAGGTCTCGTGCAGGATCGCGGAGACCTTCTTCTCCTTGCGCCGTGCCCGAAGGGCGGCCTCCGCCTCGAGGGAGTCGGCGCCGGGGAGGAGGGATGCCGCGACCACGACGCGGTCCGATGCGAGGGCGGTCGCGGCGATGCCGTCGACGCCGCCGGCGAGCCTCGTGACGGGCCGCGCCTCGCCGCCCGCGGCGGGGAGCAGCCACAGCTGGCCCGACTCGTCGTCGGCGTCGCCCTCGGTGTCGGGGCGGGCCGATACGAACAGCAGGTCACCGCCGGCCGTGAAGGCGGCCCCGGCCTCGCCCTTCGCCGAGCGCGTGAGGCGGCGCGGGGAGCCGGTGCCGTCGGCGGCGACGCTCCAGAGCGAGCGGTCGTAGCCGGTGCCGTCCTTTTTGAGGGCGGCGACCGTGAGCACGACCGTCCGCCCGTCCGGCGACAGCGCCAGGGCCTCCGTCCGGGGAAGAGCGATGAAGTCGTCGAGGGAGTCGAAGGGCGTCGTCGGCATGGCTCCACGCTAACCCGAGGTGCGATCCCGCCGTCAGCGCCAGAGGGTGAGCTTCTCGGGATTGCGCACGATGTACACGTCGGTGATCCGCTCGTCGGCCACGGTGAGCGACATCACGGCGTCCGCCCTGCCGTCGACGGTGACCAGGAAAGCGAGGCCGTCGGCGGTGACGGTCGGCGCCACCTGCGCCTCCGGCAGCAGGTGAGGCAGACCGAGGAGGAACCGCGCCACGCGATCGGCGCCGTGCACCGGCTTGCGTGCGGCCGAGACGAGACCCCCGCCGTCGGCCCGCAGCACGACGTCCGGATCGAGCAGCGCGACGAGCGCCGCGAGGTCGCCCGTCGCGGTCGCCGCGGCGAAGGCTCGCGCGACGGCATCGTGCTCCTCGCGGCTGGCGGCTCCCGGGCGGCGCTCGCGCACGCGGCGCCTCGCCTGCGACGCCAGCTGGCGCGCGGCATCGGGGGTGCGGCCCACCGCCTCGGCGATCTCGGCGAACGGCACGCCGAAGACGTCGTGCAGCACGAACGCGACCCGCTCGGCGGGCGTGAGCGACTCGAGCACGACCAGCAGGGCGGTCGAGATCGAGTCGTCGAGCGTCACGCGGTCGAGGGGATCGACGGGAGCGGATGCCGCGATCGGGGACTCCCCCGGCACGGGCTCGGGCAGCCACTCGCCCACGTATCGCTCGCGGCGCGCCCGGGCGGTGCCCAGCATGTCGAGGCAGACCCGGCCGGCCACGCGGGTGAGCCAGGCCGCCGGGTTGCGGATGGCGGCCCGTTCGGCGTCGGTGAGCCGGTACCAGCGGAGATACGTCTCCTGCACCGCGTCCTCGGCATCGGTCACGGTGCCGAGCATGCGGTAGGCGAGCCCGAGCAGTCCTCGCCGCTCGCGCTCGAGCACCTCGACATCGTCCATGTCACCCGTTCCTCTCGCACGTTCGACGACGCAGCCGCACCGGACGTGAGCCCGCACCTCACATTCTGGCCTCCCGCATCGTCGATGATGCAGGAGCGGGAGGATCGCTCCGGAAGGGATCGCCACACACATGAGAATCGCCATCGCCGGGGGCACCGGCACCGTCGGCGCACCGGCAGTCGAGGCCGCCCGCGCCGCCGGCCACGAGCCGATCGTGCTCAGCCGCAGCGCCGGAGTCGACCCCGTGAGCGGACGGGGGCTCGACGCCGCGCTCGAGGGGGTGGACGCCGTCATCGACGCCGCCAACGTCTCCACGCTGTCAGCCGACGAGGCGACGAGGTTCTTCACCGCGGCGACGGGCAACCTGATCGCCGCGGCCGGGCGCGCCGGGGTGGGGCACTTCGTGCTGCCGTCGATCGTCGGCGTCGACCGCATGCCGTACGACTACTACGCGGGCAAGGTCGCGCAGGAGAAGGTCGTCGAGGCGTCGAACGTGCCGTGGACGATCGTCAGGGCGACGCAGTTCCACGAGTTCGCCGCGCAGCTGTACGACCGTGCCCGGATCGGGCCGCTGCACGTGGCGCCGCGCGCGCGGGTGCAGCCGATCGCCGCGCGCGAGGTGGGCGCGCACCTCGTGTCGCTCGCGTCCGCCGACGCGCGGGGCCGGGCCGCGGATCTCGCCGGACCCCGCGAGGAGAAGCTCGACGAGATGGTGCGCGCATTCGCTCGTCACGGCGGTCACCGCGACTGGATCCCCGCGATCAGCCTTCCCGGCAAGCAGATGAAGGGCATGCGGTCCGGGCTCGCGCTGCCCGGTGCGGGCGCGGTGCTCGGCACCGAGACGTTCGCCGACTGGCTGACCCGGCAGCGCTGAGCGCACGGCGCCGTGCAGCGCACGGCGCCGGGGTTCCCGCACGCCGCCGGGTGTACCGCACGCCGCCGGCGCGGCATCCGCTCGGCTCTCACCCGACGGGCGCGGTCACATCTCCTCGTGCGAGTCGGGATCGGCGCCCCACAGGCGGCCGCGCTCGAGGGCGGAGATCGCGTCGACCTGGTCGTCGGTGAGCGTGAAGCCGAAGACGTCGGCGTTCTCGCGCTGACGGTCGGGGTCGGCGGACTTCGGGATGGGCGTGCTCCCGATTTGGACGTGCCAGCGGAGCACAACCTGTGTGGGGGTGACGTCGTGCACGACCGCAAGCTCCTGCAGCAGCTGCTCGGTGAGCAGCTCGCTGCGACGGGCGAGCGGGCTCCAGCTCTCGGTGCGGATGCCGTGCTCGGCGTGGAAGGCGCGCAGCGCGCCCTGCGGGAAGTAGGGGTGCAGCTCGACCTGGTTCACGGCCGGCGTCACCCCGGTGGCGTCGATGAGCTCCGTCAGCATCGCCTCGGTGAAGTTCGAGACGCCGATCGAACGGACGAGCCCGCGCTCGCGGGCCTCGACCATGCCGCGCCACGTGTCGACGTACTTGCCGACGCTCGGGTTCGGCCAGTGGATCAGCTGCAGGTCGATGCGCTCGAGCCCGAGGAGGCCCAGCGACCCCTGGATGCTGTCGATGGCCTGCTCGTAGCCGTGGTGACGTCCGGGGATCTTCGAGGTCACGGTGAGCTCGTCGCGGTCGACCGGGCTGCGACGGACGGCCTCGCCGACCTCGCGCTCGTTCTCGTAGTTGACCGCGGTGTCGAGCAGGCGATAGCCGGAGTCGATGGCGTCGACGATCGCCGCCGTGCCCTCCTCGCCGCGCAGGTTGTAGGTGCCCAGGCCCAGCTCCGGGAACGGATGGCCGTCGTTCAGCGTCACGGTGGGGATCGAGGTCATGGGTCCATCCTGTCGCGGATCCCAGCGGCGAGGGCGGCCGGCGTCACGGACGGTCGTCGACGTCGCCGTCGAGAGTGCCCTCGGTGGCGGCGCGCTCGTCGGCGTCGGCACTCGACAGTGCGTCGTCGTCGGCATCCGGATCGAGGGGGCGATCGTCGTCGCCCGTGAGCAGGGTGGGCGCTCCGTCGTCGCCGGTCGCGAAAACGCCCACACCGCGGTCGCGGTCGTCGCCGGACGCGCTGCCGTCGCGGGACCGGCCGTCGTCGACGAGGTCGTCGCCGTCGCCGGGAACGATGGGAGGAAGGTTGGGGTGCGACATGATGGGGCTCCGCTCGGTCGTGGTGAAGCGACGGTAGCCCCGGCGACCGGGGGCGCCGGAGGGGCTTGCGACCTGTGCTGGTTCGGGCTACTCGGCGAGCATCCTCAGGCGCTCGCGCGGTCCGGGAATGCCTCCCTCGACCCGTCGCCATCCGTCTTCGGCGCGCACGTCGTAGGCGGCGAAGGCGCAGGCCACACCCCGGGCCGCCATGAGGTCGGCCGAGTCCATCAGCTGGAAGTGCAGGTGCGGCGAGGTCGAGTTGCCGGTGTGCCCGACGCGCCCGAGCACGTCTCCGGTGCGCACGCGATCCCCCGCAGCGACGGCGAGCGAGCCGGGTGCGAGATGGGCGAAGCCGGCGTACACATCACCCGCGCGCAGGATCACGTGATTGCCGAGGATCGAGGGGATCTTCTCGGGACGGAACGTGATGCCGTTCCAGATCTGGCGGGCGGCCTCGCGGAACGGGTTGATCCACGACCGCTCCGCGACCCCGTCCACGGCCGCGACGACGTCGGCGTCGAACGGCGCGTGGATGGTCGCACCCCACGCGTAGCACTCGTCGGTGCGGCCGCCGACGGTGGACGCCCGGAAGGTGGACGCCGGATGGACGTGGATCCCGGGCCGATCGTCGACCTTGACGAAGTCGTAGGCGTACCGCTGGCCGAGGAGGTCGACGCCGTGACTGGGCACGCGCGCCGCCGGAGTGGTGACGGCCACCCAGCCCTCGCCGCGCAGCGGGAACTCGACGACCACGGCATCCTGAAGCTCGTCCGGCACGGGTCCGAGCGTAGCCCGGAGCCCGTGCCGGATGCCGGTCAGCGCTTCGCCTCGATGATGAGGTTGAACGGCGTCTCCGCCACGATCCGCACCCGGGAGAACCCGGCGTCGTTCAGCACCGCCGTGAGGCGTGCGGGGCCCGCCTGCGCGCCGAGCACGAGCTCGCCGCCATCGTAGAGCGAGTGCGCCGTGCAGATCATGCTGGATGCCGCGTAGTAGGTCTGCCCGACGACGGTGAGGTTGTCCTCGAGCCGGTCGGCCGCGTTCGGCTCGACCAGCAGCAGCGTGCCGTCGGCCGTGAGCGCCTTCTCGGCGTGGCGCAGCACGGCGAGCGGGTCGCCCATGTCGTGGAGCGCGTCGAAGAAGCAGATCAGCCCGAACCCGCGCTGCTCGTACTCGTCGGCGTGCACCTGCGTGAAGACGGCGCGCTCCTCGAGGCCCGCCTCGCGGGCGTTGCGCCGGGCCTCCGAGACCGACGGCACGTGGCTGTCGTACCCGTGGAACCGCGAGTTCGGGAAAGCCTCCGCCATCAGCACCGTCGTGTGCCCATGGCCGGCACCGACGTCGGCGACGGCGATCCCCCGCTCGAGGGCGGCCACGACTCCGTCGAGCGCGGGCAGCCACTCCGAGGTCAGGCTCGCACGGTAACCGTTGCGATAGAACGCGGCGGTGCCGTGCGCCAGTCGGGGGTCGTGATCCCCCCAGGCGATGCCTTCGCCGGTGCGAAAGGAGTGGAGCGCCTTCGCCTCGTCCGACCACATCGCCGCCGGCACGTTCCACGCGGGCGGCAGGTACACCGCGCTCGACTCGTCCGCCAGCACGAGCGCCTGCTCGGGCGTCAGCTCGAAGGTCTGCTCCTCGGGGTGGTAGACGAGGTAGCCGGCGGCGGCCTGCGACGACAGCCAGTCGCGCACGTAGCGCTCGGCGCAGTCGGTGCGGCGAGCGAGCTCCGCCGAGGTCAGCCGGCCGGACTCGGCGAGCGCGCGGTAGAGCCCGAGCCTCGACCCGATGCTGACCATCACCCCCAGGTAGCCGGCAGCGAGGTCGTCCACGGCCTTGAGCACGAAGGCCTGCAGCGCGGTCTCGTCGATGGTGGTCGTCTCCATGATTCGGTCCTTTCGGGTTCCGTTGATCGTTGTCCTTCCATGCTCGGGATGCCGCGCCCGCCGGTTCAGGGGCATCCGCACCCTCGGTCGGTCCATTCGTGCCACGATGTGGGTCGAGGAGGCTCGATGACCGCGGAGCGCACGCTGAGCGTGTCGGTGATCGCGCTGCCCGACACGGGCGTCGCGACGATGTTCGGGGTGCTCGACGTCATGAACTCCTTCGCGCTCATGGGCATCGGCGGCACCGACGCGCCGCCCCCGTTCCGCGCGCAGATCGTCGGCGCCGCAGCCGGTCCGCTCATGGGGGTCAGCGGCGTGCCGGTGCCGGTGGCCGAGAGCGTGGCGCGGCTCGACCGGACCGACATCGTCATCGTGCCCTCGATCGTGCTCGGTCCCGGCGGCTGGAAGCGGGGCCGGTACCCGGAGATCGTCGAATGGGCGACCCGCATGCACGAGCAGGGGGCGCTGCTCTGCTCCGCCTGCTCGGGCATCTTCCTGCTCGCCGAGACGGGCCTCTTCGACGGACGCGACGTCACCGTCCACTACGACTACGCACCGCACCTGCAGGCCGAGTACCCCGCCGTGCGCATCCACCCCGAGCGGGCGCTGATGGTCGCGGGGAGCCGCGACGAGCTCATCACCTCGGGCGCCTCGACGACGTGGCACGACCTGGTGCTGTATCTCACCGGACGTTTCGCCGGGGCATCCGTCGCCCAGGAGGCTGCCCGCATGTTCGCCCTGCAGTGGCATCAGGACGGACTGGCGCCGTACATGCTCTTCGAGGGGCGCAAGGACCACGGCGACGCGGTGGTCGCCGAAGCGCAGGAGTGGCTGAGCGCGAACTACCCGGTGGCGACGCCGGTCGAGCAGATGGTCGTGCGGTCGGGCCTGGCCGAGCGCACGTTCAAGCGGCGGTTCACCGACGCGACCGGCGTGAGCCCGCTCGCGTACGTCCAGCGGATCCGCATCGAGGAGGCCAAGCGGCGCCTCGAGCGCTCCGAGGAGTCGGTCGAGGCGATCGGATGGCACGTGGGGTACGAGGATCCCGCGTTCTTCCGCCGGCTCTTCAAGCGGATCACCGGCCTGACGCCGGCGGTGTACCGGCGCCGCTACCGCGTGCCGCTCATCACGACTTCGGCGTGAGGGCGGGCGGCGCTTCCGCTTCGTCGGTGGTCAGCGAGGGCGGGGCCGCGGCGTACGCGGCCGACAGCTCGCGGTAGGGCTTCGAAACGAAGGCGAGGATCACGACGATCAGCAGCAGGGCGCTCGCGCCGAGGAAGGCCAGCGCGATGCCGCGCGCCTCGCCCGGCCCGAGCAGCCACCCGAGCGAGTCCTGGCCGGCGGGCGAGTCCATGTACGGGATCAGCCAGAACTGGGCGAGCGGACCGATGAGGAACGCCGAGATCGGCGCGGCGGCCGACTCGACGCTCGCCGCGAAGCCGAACACGCGCCCCTGCTTCTCGAACGGCACCACCCGCTGGACGATCGTCTGCTCGGCCGCCTCGGCGATGGGCATGAGGCACATGAAGATGAGGATGCCGACGGCGTAGAGCCACCACCACTCGCGGATCGCGAAGGTCATGCCGAGGATCGCGATGCCGATGTTGACGAGCAGCATCGTGCGCACGGGGTTCTTGCCCAGCCCGAACTTCGCCACCAGGCCGCCGCCGACGATGAACCCGATGCTCGTGATGCCGAGCACCACGCCCCACACCTCGACCGAGAAGAGCGTCAGGCCGTACGGGTCCATGAGTGCCATGAACACGCCGCCCACGAGGTTGTTGAACGTCGTGAACAGGATGAGCGCCAGCAGACCGGGCACGGCCATCACCGCGGGGATGACTCCCTTGAACCCGAAGCCCTTCGGCGCCTCACCCTCGACGTGGGCGACACCGCGCTCGGGGATCGGCACGAAGAGGAGGTGGATGAGGGCGACCGCTGTCGCGAAGATGGCGATCATCACGGTCCAGCCCATGCCGAGAAGGCCGATGGACAGGCCCGAGAAGACGCTCGTCACCATGAACGCGATGCCCTGGACCGCCCCGACGAGACCGTTGGCCTTGTCGCGGCGGTCGGACGGCACGAGCAGCGTCACCGTGGTCGACAGCGCGATGTTGCGCAGGTTCTCCACGACGCCGCCGACCAGGATCACCCCTGCGAACACCCAGAACCACGGGCCACCCCAGTCGATCAGCACGCTCTCGGGGAAGGCGA
The DNA here is from genome assembly GCF_054824025.1 of Microbacterium sp. HJ5. NCBI lineage: Bacteria > Bacillati > Actinomycetota > Actinomycetes > Micrococcales > Microbacteriaceae > Microbacterium > Microbacterium sp. HJ5. Next base: position 32,357 of record NZ_JSYE01000001.1, on the reverse strand, counting down.
GGAACAGCGCACCGGCGATGAGGTACGTCGACAGCGTCACGACGCTCGACAGCACCATGACGGCCTTCTTCTTCATGTGGTCGACGATCACGCCGAACACGACACCGAAGACCGCGACGAGCAGCATGTACGAGCCGCCGATGATCGCCGTCGCGAGCACCGACTCGGTCTCGAGGTAGGCCCAGAACGTCAGCGCGAACCACAGGAAGCTGGAGGTCACGTTCGCCAGCGCGGTGTTCGCGAGGACCTGGTGGAACGCCCGCACGGTGCGCGGCCCGGGCGAGTACTGGAGCGGATCGTCGTTCGTCTGCGGAGCGGACGTCGGCTGACTCATGAGACTTCTCTCTGCGTGTGCGGCGGATGGGCGTCACGCGTGCCGTTACGTTCGATGTAGACACCGTGTACATTAATGTTCACACCGTACACATCAAGGCGAGGCTATGCAATGGCTGCGCAGACGCGGACCTATCATCACGGAGACCTCCGACGTGCGCTCGTCGAGGAGGGTCTCGGCCTCGCGCGCACCGGCGGCCCGGCGGCCGTCTCGCTACGCGAGGTCACCCGCGCCGCAGGGGTCTCGCCGAACGCCGCCTACCGCCACTTCGAAGACCGCGAGCACCTCGTGCGCGCCGTCGCCGCCGAGGCGCAGCTGGCGCTCGCGCGGGCGATCGTCGCGCGCGTGGACGCCACCCCGCCCGGGCTGCCCGCGGATGCGGCATCCGTCGACCGCCTGCGGCGCGTCGGACTCGCCTACATCGACTTCGCCCGCGCCGAGCGGGGCTGGTTCGAGCTCGCGTTCGCGACGCAGGACCCGCAGGCCAGCGAGGGCATCGTGACGCTCGACGACGAGGTGGTGGCCCCCTTTCAGCTGCTGCTCGACGCCCTCGACGCCATGGTCGCCGCGGGTGCGCTGGCTCCCGAGCGCCGCCTCTACGCCGAGTGGGCGTGCTGGTCCGCCGTGCACGGCTTCGCCGACATCGCCGTGCACGGTCCGCTGCAGTGGCAGCCGGAGCCGGTGATCGATGCGCTGGCCGCCGCTGTGGTCGAGTCCGCGATCGTCGCCGTGCGCGGCACCACCGCCCCGGTGTGACGCGCTCCCGGTCGACGGCGTGCGTTCATCTGTGCGAAAGCGACCTTCGACCCTGCGCGGAGGAGCCGTTTCGCACAGATGAACCGGTGGCCGGGGCGAACACCCCGCCCCGTAGACTTCGCGCATGACGCGCAGCCGGCCCTCGCCCGTGCGGCGGGCGCTGTGGTGGGCCGCCGACTACCTCTACGCCGCGAAGCGGCAGCTTGCGGTGCTCTCGTTCCCGTGGACCTTCTGGCGACCCCGCCCGATCCCCGACGCGTGGCGCCGCGGGTCGGCGGAGCTGCCCGAGATCGTGCTGCTTCCCGGCGTCTACGAGCACTGGACCTTCCTGCGTCCGCTCGGGGACGCCCTCGCCGCCGCAGGCCACCGGGTCGTCGTGGTGCACGGACTCGGCGTCAACCGGCGGAGCATCCCGCAGACGTCCGAGCGGCTCGGCCGGCTGCTCGCCCGCGGCGAGACACCCGCCGCCGGACGCGTGTTCGTCGCCCACAGCAAGGGCGGCCTGATCGCCAAACACCTGCTCGTGACCTCGGGCGCCGCGACCGCTGCCGCCGTCGAGGCGTCCACCGGGGGCGACGCCGCCGAGGCCGCGGCGAGCGCCACTCCCCCGACGGGCGGACCGCCCCTCGGCATGATCGGGCTCGTCGCCGTCGCCACGCCCTTCGGCGGCGCGCGGCGGGCACGCCTGTTCTTCGACCCGAGCATCCGGGCGTTCCTGCCCGGCGACGAGACGATCATGATGCTGGGGCGCGAGACGTCCATCAACGGCCGCATCGTGTCGGTGTTCGGCCCCTACGACGCGCACATCCCCGAAGGCAGCGCGCTGGAGGGCGCGACCAACGTGGCCGTCCCGACGGCGGGGCACTTCCGCGTGCTCGGCTCGCCCACGACCCACGAGGCCGTCCTTCAGGGCATCAGGCACCTCGCCGCCGGCTGAGCGCGGGCGGCGCGCGCCGGGCGACGCGCGGTCACGCGCGGATCAGCCGGATGCCGCGGCCGGACGCCACACCAGCGTGTGGCCCGTCGCCTGGAACCCCTCGTTGCCGGCGAGCTTGCCCGTCGTCGTGGTCTCGAGGACGAAGCCCATCGCCTCGTAGAAGGCGCGGGCGCTGTTGCCCTCGAGCACCTCGAGCTCGACCGGTCCGGTCGCGCGGTCGAGGACGTGCTGGACGAGCGCGCGGCCGACGCCGCGACGGTACAGGGCCGGATCGACGTAGGCCCACGTGATCTCACCGCCGGATCCGGCGAGGAAGCCGGCGACGCGGCCGTCGGCCTCGGCGACCCAGACCTCGTCGTCGAAGAGGCCCTCGTTCTCGTACGTCGCCTCGAGGTCGAGGTAGGCGTCGAGCAGTCCGGCGCCGCCGAGCTCGTCGAGGCGCGCGGCGTCGTGGATGCGACAGATGTCGGCCCAGTCACGGGCCTCGTACGGGCGGATGGTGATGGTCACGAGCTCACCCGCCAGGCCCGCAGGATCTCGACGTGCCGCAGCAGGAAAGCGCGCTCGTCCAGCCGCTTGCGACGCAGCCAGCCCGTGACCTCGTCATTGCACTTGCTGGCGTTGCATGAGCGACAGGCAGGCACGACGTTCTCGAACGTGTACCGGCCGCCGCGCGAGATCGGCAGCACGCAGTCCCGCTGGAACGGGCCGTCGCCGGAGCCGCAGTACGCGCACGCCCCCCACGCTTCGAGGATCGACACCCACTCCTCCGCCGTCAGGTCGTTGTCGGCGGCCGCCACGCGACGTGCGCGGCGGCGCGACGCGCGGGCGCGGCGAGACTGACTGACGACCATGCGGCGAGCGTAGCGGGGGTGGCCTGCGATGGTGAGGAAGGATGCCGCGGGGCGCGGCATCCGCTCGCCTGAGACATCGCGGCAGCCGCGTGATCGGGACTTTTCCGGATCGGCGCTCCCACGGTTCTGCCAGGGACTACAGCGGATTCGTCCAGAAGAGCCACGCAGACTCGATGTTTCGGCGTCCGACCCGAGGGCGCACCGTGCCCGTCTGCCGGCGCGGATCCACCCGAAGGATCGATCGCTCCCCCATGCTCGAGAACCGTTCTTCCGCGCCTGCCCGCGCGCCCCGTTCCCACCGTCTCGCCTCTCTCTCCGTCGCCACCGGCCTCGTGCTCGGCCTGGTCTCGGCCGCGGGACTCGCCGCGGCGACTCCGACCTTCGCCGCCGAGGCCGTCGAGGCCGCCGCCGCGACACTGACGCCCGCCGGCGCCGGGACGTCGTCGGCGATCCAGGCCACCGCGGGCAGCGAGACGCTGCGCGACATCACCTCCGACGCCCGTGACGCGGTCGGCGCCGGGCGTGCGGCGCTCGCCGCCGCCGGCGCCGTGCAGTCCGACATCGCGACCGCGGGGCTCGACCTCGGCGCGGAGAGCACCGCCGTCGATGTCGTGCCGCTGCTCGACGCCACCGGGCGACTCGCGGAGCTGGAGCTGCTTCCCGTGCTGCTCCTCCCTGCGGCCACAGAGGAGCTCGTCGACGAGACGCAGGCGGTCGAGGCGCGCGTCGCCGAGCTGCGCGCGCGGCTCGATGCCGCCCTCGAGAAGAAGGCCGCGGAGGAGGCCGCCGCGAAGGCGAAGCGCGAGGCGGAGGAGGCGGCCGCCGAGGCCGCGCGGGCCGCCGCCGCCGCGAACACCGTCGACGGCGCGAAGGCCACCGCCGCCCGGATGGCCTCGGCGAAGTACGGCTGGGGTGCCGACCAGTTCTCGTGCCTCGAGTCGCTGTGGACCAAGGAGTCCGGCTGGAACTACCAGGCCTACAACGCGTCGAGCGGTGCCACCGGCATCCCGCAGTCGCTGCCCGGCAGCAAGATGGCCACCGCGGGTGCTGACTGGCAGACGAACGCCACGACGCAGATCGCGTGGGGCCTGGACTACATCGCGCGTGCCTACGGGTCGCCGTGCAGCGCGTGGGGGCACTCGCAGGCCACCGACTGGTACTGACCCGGGGTCAGGCAGGGCTCGGGCGTGGCTCAGGCGTCGTCGCGGGTCACGGCGTCGCCGGCGTCGCCCGCGTCGCCCTCGGTGTCCGCGTCGCCCTCGGTGCCCGCGTCGCGCCGGGTGCCTCGGGCGAGAGCCGCCTTGGCCCGTCGCCGGTCACGGAACCCCATCGCGATCGCGACGAGCCCGTACACGAACAGCCCGGCGACCAGGATCGGAATCGCCCACGCGCGCGCTTCCCCCGTCACGACGTTGTTGATCCAGCCGATGTAGGGCACCGAGTACCAGAGCTTGCCGACGATCTGCACCTCGCGCACCGGGTCGGGATCGTCGGCATCGTTCGCGTCGCCGCGGGTGATGAGCAGCGGCTCACCGTCCGCAGCGGCGCCGACCGCGACCACGCGGTGCGTGACGACCTCGGGACGCCCCGACTCGAGCTGATAGGTGATCACGTCGCGGAGGTTGATCTCGTCGATGCCCGCCGGCTTGACGACGACCAGCGTGCCCGGCGGGTACTGCGGCGCCATCGAGCCCGTGAGCACGGTGTACGGCTTCGACCCGGTCACGAACGGCACCACGACGACCACGATCGCGAGGAGGGCGACCAGCGCGAGGATCGCCCACGAGAACCCGGTGAGGATCATGCGCGGAACGGACGTGCGCTCGTCGTCGGAGCGGCGCCCTTCGGCACGGGACGCGGGGGCCGCGGCATCCGTCATGTCGTCCAGCATCGCACCCCCGGTGGCGTCGATCGGGTTTTCCACAGTGCCGGCGTGCGACCGGTCCGTCGTCACGGCGCTCATGCGCACACCACGCTCTTGTTGAAGAGCGGCGAGCGGAAGATCACGTTGGCGTAGGCGATCACGGTGCCCTGCGCATTCTTGATCGTGACGTAGGTCTCTGCCGTGTCGCCGATCAGGATCGTCGGATTGGAGACGCTGACGGACTTGCCGTTCGGCGACGCGGTGACGAAGAACGTGGCGCCGGTGTCGGCACGGGTCGCGGTGTAGACCCCCGGCGGGACAGGCACCGGCGCCGTCAGCACCGCGCTGTTGCCGGTCGTCGAGCACGCCGCCCAGCCGGTGCTGGAGAGGGTGAGCGCGGACTGCTCGTCCGCGGTCCAGTTGTTCTGGGCGGCGGAAGCGGTGGTCGTGAGCCGGAGGGTCTGCGCGGGCGCCGCCTGCCCCGACTGCGTGCGGGTGTCGGTGTCGGCGATGTCGAGCTTGATGCACGCATAGACCCTCGCGCCAGGAGCGACGGCCGCACTCGACGACCACGTCGACGCGCTGAGCACGCTCTTGGGCGTCACGCCTGTGTAGGTGGCGTCGTTCTGGCAGACCGCCGCGTCAGCCTTGAATGCGACCTGCGCGTTCGCGACGGCCGCGGGGCCGAACCCGGTGCCCGCACTCAGGGCGACGGTCTGGCCGGCCCACGGCGTCGTTCCGTTGTTCGCGAGCGGCGCCGTGTAGTACTGCGTCGTCTTCCATCCGGCGAAGGTCGACGAAGAGGAAGCGGATGCCGGTGCGACGGCGTACGGTGCGATCGAGAACGTGCTGGCCTGTGCCGTGACGGCGAGCTGCGCGGTGACGACCCAGTAGGCGACGGCGGCGAGGGGCGTGACGACGACCAGGCCGATCGCGGCGACCAGCGCCGTGATGAGCTTCGCTCGCTTCGTCATGATGTGCCTTCGGTCGTGGTGGGCGGTGTCTGTGCTGTCTGTGGCCGGTGGGCGACGAGGGTGCCCGCCGGATCAGGGCGCGGCGATCTGGGTGCCGGTGATCGTGATGGCCGCGGCGGCCGTCTGGCCCTGCGTGCCGTTAGGTGCGCTCGCATCCAGACTCTGCCACACGCACATCGTGCGCGCGGCCCCTGGCGCCAGCGTGGTGTCGGCGGCGGTGGTGGACGCGGCGGTCGTGCCCTGCCAGCGTCCGCTGTCCGCCGGCCACGTAGCGGGCGGCGTCGCGGCGCAGGCGCCGGACTGCACGCCCACGGTGAGGATGACGCTGGCGGCGAGCCCGCCGGTGGCCGAGAAGGTCGAGGCGAGGCTCAGTGGCACGTCACCGGTGTTCGCGATCGTGCGCGTCGCGATGAGCTGCGCCGGTCCGCCCGGGTAGACGCCGGTGCTGGATCCGCCGGTGCCCGTGATGACGAGTGCGGCCCCACCGGACGAGACGGAGACGGCCTGCGTCTGCGTGCTCGACACGAAGTAGCTCAGCGTGCCCGGGGCCATGACGACCGCGACCGCGACGACACCGGCGATCAGTCCGGCGATCCCCAGCGGGGCCTTTGCCTTCTTGCGCGACATCCGTCTGCCTATCTGTGCGGTTCGTCCGGGGCGGTGGGTGGTGCTGTGGTGGAGAAGGGGCCGGGCGGCATTCGGGTCGCCGCCCGCCCCCTTCGGTCAGGAGCGCTGGATCAGGATGCGCCGTTGGCGGTCTGCGTGACCGTGACGGTGGTCGCACCCAGGTTCCAGCTCTGGTTCATCGTCGACGCCGCGGTGTCGTTGGTGGCGCTGGTGCCGAAGGGCCAGGTGAGCGTGAATACGAGCTGGCCGTTGGCCGTGCCGCTCGCGACGGTGAAGGCGCTGCCGGAGATGGCGGCGCTGTTGTACGTGCCGGCGACGCTCGACGTGAGGTGCGCGGGGACGGCGGCGTAGCCGCCCCAGTTGATAGCGCCGCCCGCGGTGAGGTTGGTGCCGTTCGCCTTGGTCTGGAAGGGCACCGTGTAGACGACCGTGTCGCCCGGGACCATCTTGAAGGAGGAGAGCGTGCTCGTGATGTCGGTCGTCGTGCTGCCGCGCTTGACCTGCCAGGTAGCACCCGAGGTGAGCGCGACGCTCAGCTCGCCGGTCTGGACGGTGGCGGAGCTGACCTGAGCCGAACCCTGCCAGTAGGCGAGCGATCCGCTGCCGCCGAGCAGCAGTGCGATTCCGGCGGCGATGGCGATCGTGCCCTTCATGGACTTCTTCATGTCTGTTCCCCCCAAGGGATCTGCGGGTCTGGGGCCCGGTTCTCTGCGGCCCTGCGGTTCGCTTCGGCCTGATGAGAACAGTCTGGAAAACGCAACTCCCGATTCGCGCACGGGATACGCAACGTTTGCGCAAGAGAACCCCGAGGCTTCGCCCGAACCGCAAGATGCGCCACGGCGCGTGCTCGGAAAGGCCTCCGGCCGGGCGCCTAAGCCTCGGGATGCAGGCTCGCGGACACGACGGCGGACGGTCCTTCGAGCTGAGCAAGGACGATCTGACTCACGGATCGTGTCTCGCCCGGAAATGAATCACGAAAAGATAACGCTGATCACTTGTCGTCGTTACCTCTCCGTTATAGAGTGCTTTCAACGGTTAGCTGTTTTGCTGTGGCAGCTACCCGCATGTGATTGCAGGACACTCTTGGTGCAAGGGACAAGGGCCGGTCGGTAGCCTCTCCGACCGGCCCTTACTCTGTGCCTCTGCGGCGCGCGGCCAGGCGCCATCGCTTCCGCGACTTCTCCGAGACGGTTTCGGCGCTCGCGCGGGGACGCATCGACCTGCCACGCCCGCCCACTCCCGGCAGGCCTCGGACTCCGGGCAGCGCTCAGACGCCGCCGCCGCCTCCTCCACCGCCCCCGCCGCCCGCCGAGCCGCCGCCGCTCGAGCCGCCCGACGTGGATGACGACGACGCGGTGCTCGACGACAGGGTGGAGATGCCCGACGAGAACGACGCCGCGTTGAACCCGCTCGTGCCCGAGTACCAGCCGGGCGAGTTCCCCTCGCCGTAGAGCACGGCGAGCTCGCGCGCCCAGTCCTTCTCCTGGCCGAACACCACGGCGTACGGCAGCAGCGTCTCGTAGAGCCGCAGCATGACGCGCGGATCGGTCGTGTCGACCGGCATCCGCTCGGCGCCCTGCGGCGACTGCAGCATGCGGATGCGGTCCGCCTCCGCCCACTCGATGAACTGCTCGAGCCCGCGGAGGTGGTCGCGCGTCTCGGCGCCGGCGGCCGTGAGCGGCTTGCGCGACACCATCCCACCGACCCAGATCGTCGCCAGCACCGATCCGACGATCATGAGGATCGGCACGAGCGGGTAGACAAGGTTGTCAAGAGCGGCGAACCCCGTCAGGAAGATCAGCACCGCCGCGCCGATCGCCGCCAGCAGCGGCAGCACCCTCACACGAGCAGGCACCTCGCGGCGCAGGCCGCGGTTGACCAGCTCCTGGTTCGCGGCTTTGAGGATGCTCTGCGCCGCCGACGAGAACCGCGTGTCGGTGCGTCCGAACTCGAACTCCTCGCCGGGCGCACCGGACGGGAACAGGCCGTCCAGCAGCATCCGGCCGTCGCCGTCCGCCCTCGACGGATCGATCAGCACGGCGCGCAGCTTCGCGCCGCCGAAGAACTTGCGCTCGCCCTCGACGATGCGGATGCTGCCGACGACGGCCTGCTCGAGCACTTCCGCCGGAATCGCCTTCGTCATGTGGCCGAGCATCACCGCGCTCTCGAGCGCGTCCACCGCGCGCGGCGGCGTGTACTCCGCGATGATCACGGGGCGCCCGGGCTCGTCCCGCAGATGCCGCGAGCGCATGACGCCGGCGAACACGATCGCGCCAACCATGCCCAGTCCGGCGATCGCCTGCAGCCATCCCCACGGCGACGCGAGGTAGGACGGGTCGAACTGCGTGAACGTCCCCTCATCGAACGCGACCGCGATCGTCATCGTCTGGAACGGCTCGACCGGCGAAGCGGATGCCTCGACCCCGTCGCCGTCCGACGAGATGGGGCACGTCTGCGTCGATCCCTCGTAGCCGACGTAGCAGGCCTGCGACCCGGTGAGGGCATCGGCGAGGTCGGACGGCAGCGTCACCCGCGCGGTCACGCGGCCGAAGGGCTGCTGCCATTCGGTGCCGTTGACATTCCAGTAGAACTCGTCGACCCCCGTGTCGTCGAAGAAGCGCGTGACGTTGTCGAGCGTGTACGTGAAGACGTACGTCTGCCGCCCGTGCACGTAGTCGCCCGCGCGCGAGGTCATCACGTAGTAGCCGTCCTCCGACTCGACCTCGCTCTCGCGCGGACGGCCGTCGCCGTCGGTGAGCGATACGAGTTCCGGATGCAGCGGAGCGCCGAGATACGAGTCGGGCAGTCGCCGCTGCATGCCCCGGTTCTGATCGAACTCGGGGAAGACCGCCACGAAGGTCTCGACGACCGTCACCGTGCTCGAACCGTCCTCGGCGCGGTCGAGTCGGTACTCGACGTCGAGGCTCTCGAACACGAAGTCGTTCACGTCGGCGCGCGCGGGCAGCACGCCCGCCAGCATCATCCCCGCGCCGAGCGCGAGCGCGATCAGTCCGGCGACGAGCGCACGCCGCCGACGGCGTGCGTCCCGCACGATGGACGCGACTGTCCCCATGCGCCCAGCCTAGGGGTGCCCTTTGGTCGTAATCTGGTGCACATGACGGATCGCCGCCTCGCCATCGACGCGTGGGAGAGTCTCTTCCGCGCACAGCACGAGGTCTTCGGCGACATCAACGAGGACTTCCACGAAGACACCCTCAATCAGGCCGAGTACGACGTGCTGCTCACCGTCACCCGGGGCGAGAACATGACGGCCCGGTTGCGCGACGTCACCGCCAACATGCTCATCAGTCAGCCGAGCGTCTCGCGCCTCGTCGACCGCATGGCGGCGCGGGGCCTGATCGAGAAGTGCGCCGATCCCGACGACGGTCGCGGCGCGCTGGTGCGGGCGACGGATGCCGGTGCCTCGGCGTTCCGCCGGCTCGCGAGCGCCCACGGCCGGGCGATCGCCGACCGGATGTCGCTGCTGAGCGACGACGAGCTCGCGCAGCTGCGCGACCTGACGGCCAAGCTCCGCAAGAAGCAGCCCGGCTGCTGACCCCACGCCGGGAAGTCACGAATGACCGTTCGGTCACACGTGCGACGGTGATCTGCGACCCCTCGGCGCCGGGCCGCTAGGGGGTGCGGCGCCGGAGCGTCAGCGACGCCAGCACGAGAGCGCCGACGAGGAATCCGGCGACGACCAGCAGCGGTCCGTAGACGTCCCACCCCTCGTCGCCCGCCGTGACGGCGTTGATCGCGTCGATCGCGTAGCTGAGCGGCAGGAAGTCCGAGATCACGTAGAGGGCCTCGGGCATGTCCTCGCGGGGCATGAACAGGCCGCCGACCAGGATCTGCGGGAAGACGATGAGCGGCATGAACTGCACCGCCTGGAACTCGGTTCGCGCGAACGCGCTCGCCAGCAGCCCCAGTGCCATGCCGAGCACCGCGTCGGTCACCGCGACCAGGCCGAGCTGCCACACCGGCCCTTCGGTCTCGAGTCCGCACACCCACACCGCGAACGACACGGTCACGACCGCCTGCAGCATGGCCATGAGACCGAAGGCCAGCGCGTAGCCGACGATGAAGTCGGCTTTGCCGAGCGGAGTGGTCATGAGCCGCTCGAGCGTGCCGGAGCGACGCTCGCGGAGCGTCGTGATCGACGTGATCAGGAACATGATGATGAACGGGAAGAGCGCGAGGATCGGCGGTCCGTACATGTCGAACACGCCGTCCTGGTCGCTGAACAGCCACGCGAACAGGCCGACCAGCAGGCTCGGCGCCACGAGCATCAGCGCGATGGAGCGAGGATCGTGCGTCAGCTGGCGCAGGATCCTCGCGGCGGTGGCCAGGGTGCGGATGCCGTTCATTCACCGGCCTCCTCGCGCACCTCGCGCCGCGTGGCGGGATGGTGCCCGGCGCGGGACGCGTCGCGCTCGATGAGCGTGAGGAACGCGGCATCCGGATCGGTCTGCCCCGTCTCGGCGAGAAGCCCCTGCGGTGTCGTGTCGGCGATGATGCGGCCGCCGCGCATGAGGATGAGCCGGTCGCACCGCAGCGCCTCGTCCATGACATGGCTGCTCACGATGATCGTGGCTCCGGCGTCGGACAGGCCGCGGAACATGTCCCACAGCTCGGATCGCAGCACCGGGTCGAGCCCGACGGTGGGCTCGTCGAGCACGATCAGCTCCGGCGCGCCGAGCATCGCCACCGCGAGCGAGACCCGGCTCTCCTGGCCGCCGCTCAGCGAGTCGACGGTCTGGCGGGCCTGACCGCTCAGCCCCACCGTGTCGATCACGCGATCGACGTCGGACCGCGGGGCGCCGATGATGCGCGCGAAGTAGCGGAGGTTCTGCTCGATCGTGAGGTCGCCGTACACCGACGCCGCCTGGGTGTCGTAGGCGACGCGTCGCCGCTGGACGGCGGTCCCGGCAGGCGAGCCGAGCACGGTCACGGTGCCACCGGCGACCTTCTGCACGCCGACGATCGAGCGCATCAGCGTCGTCTTGCCGCACCCTGACGGCCCCATGAGGCCGGTGATCTGGCCGCGCGGGATGTCGAAGTCGAGGCTCGAGAACACCTCGGTGGTGCCCCTGCGCACGTGCAGGCCGCGGACCTCGACCGCATTCCCCGGCTGTTTATTCATCACGCGATGAATTATTCGCCCGCCAGCCCGCGGGGTCAAGACCTACGCGCGGGGATTGGTCGCCTTGCCGTCGAGCCACAGCATGTCGGACGGATCGGAGTGCGCGGTGCCGGTGCCCACGTGCTTCGCGCTGATCTGCGGGCCCTTGGTGATGACGTGCACGAGCGCCATCGCATGACCGCGCCCTAGGCCGTAGTCCTCGCCGAGCCAGGCGACGATCTCGCCCGCTTTGCTACCCGGACCGAACCCCTTCTGGGAGGCGAGGTCGACGAACTGTCGCGGAGTCAGCCCCGTCTTGTCCTCGATGTTGTCGAGATATGCCTGGAAGGTCATGGGGTCCTCTCGCTGGTGATCAGTCATACAGATAGCGCTGCAGCGTCGGTCCGACCCGCCCGACGATGTCGTCGACGGATGCCTCGGACAGCGCCGGCAGCCGCAGAACGTACCGCGCGATCAGTATGCCCGCCACCTGCGACGCTGCGAGCGCGGCCCGCAGCTCGGCGTCGGGCACCTCGAGGGAGCGCGCGATGCGCGCGAGGAGCTCACGAGAGAGGAAGCCGGCGAGGAGCGGCGTGGTGAGCTTGTTGCCGATCGCGTGGCGCAGCAGCACGACGCCGCGCCGGCGCACGTCGGGCTGCTCCCACGCGTCGAGGACGTACCGGACGATCCGTTCGCCGACCTCATCCCGCGGGCCGGCGAGGATCTCGGGGATCGCGAGGTCGGGTCGCATCGGCGCACCGACGGTCTCACCGAAGAGGTCGGCCTTCGTGCCGAAGTGGTGGTGGACCAGGGCGGAGTCCACGCCGGCGCGCGCGGCGATCCCGCGGATCGTCGCACCGTCGTAGCCCGCCTCGCCGAACTCGTCGATGGCCGCCGCCAGGATCCGCTCGCGCGCGTCGGACTCGCCCGCGCGCGGCCGGCCGCGGCGCCGCTTCGGCGCGGGCACGACGTACTCCACCACGCGCACAGCCTACGACTGCGGGCACGGCGACGACATCGCCGCCCCGCTTCGCGACCCGTGGTGCCAGGATGAGGCATGCCCTTCGGGATGAGCCGCGACGTGATGCGGCCCGTCGACTCGCCGCGCACCGACCGCGTGACCTACGTCGAGCTGTTCTTCGACCTCGTCTTCGTCTTCGCGCTGACCCAGCTGTCGACGTACCTGTACGAGAACCAGACCGGTCTCGGCGTGCTCGAGGGCGTCATCATGGTCTGCGCGCTGTGGTGGGCGTGGGTCTCGACGACGTGGGTCACGAACTGGCTCGACCCGGTGACCCTTCCCGTGCGCGGCGCCGTGATCGCTCTGGCGTTCGTGGCGCTCGTCATGAGCGTCGCCATCGCCGAGGCGTTCGGCGAGCGGGCCTGGGCCTTCGCCGTCGCGTACGTCGTCCTGCAGGTGGGGCGCACCGGGTTCATCGTGTGGGCGACGGCACGGCATGACCGGCCCGTCGCCCGCGACTTCGCACTGGTGCTCGTCTGGACCGTCGCCGGCGGCGTGCTGTGGATCGTCGGCGCCCTGCTCCCCCTCCCGTGGCAGCTGCCCCTCTGGATCGCGGCGCTCGGCCTCGAGCTGCTCGGCACCGCTTTGGGGTTCCCGGTCCCCGGCCGCGGCCGCGTGCTCATCGGCGCGTGGGACCTGTCCGGCCCCCACATCGCCGAGCGCACCGCGCTCTTCGTGCTCATCGCCCTCGGCGAGGGCCTCCTGGTCTCCGGCTTCGCGTTCGTCGCGAAGGAGTCGTCCGCCGACACGATCATCGCCATGAGCGCGGCCTTCGTCGCGGCGGCGGCATGCTGGTGGATCTACTTCGACCACGGTGAGCGCATCGGCTCGGAGGCGATCGACGCGTCGGACGAGCCCGGCCGGCTCGCCCGCACCGCGTACACGTGGATCCACCTCGCGATCATCGGCGGCGTCGTGATGCTCAGCGTCGGCGACAAGGAGGCGCTGTCGCATCCGCACGAGCACGGACTCGCTCCGGCGCTCGGCGTGCTCGGCGGCCCGCTTCTCTTCCTCATCGGCACGACGCTGTTCCGCTGGGTCCTCGAGAAGCGGTGGGCGCGGAGCCAGGTGGCGGGCGCGATCGCACTGGCGGTGCTGATAGGCGTCGCCGCGACCCTCGTGCCGCTGGACGCACTGACGCTCTCCGTGCTCGCGTCGGCGCTCCTCGCTCTCGTCGCCGCGGGCGAGACGCTCGAGCGGGTGCGGCGCGGGCGCCGCAGCGGCGGCTGAAGCTGCTGGGCGTCGGAGCCCGAGGGTGAGCCGCTCGCGATCCGGCGGGTGAGACGAAGGGTCGGAACGAGAGACGCCCCGCATCACTGAGGATGCGGGGCGTCGGGCGTCTCAGCCGGTCGTCACTGCTCGATGGGCTGCGGTTCGTCGCGGGTCTCCTGCGCGGTGATCGTCTGCGCACCGGCATCCGACCGCACTTCGATCTTGCGGGGCTTGGCCTTCTCGCTCACCGGGATCGTGACGCTCAGCACGCCGTTGCTGTAGTCCGCCGTGATGCGCTCGGTGTCGATGCCCTGCCCGAGGTTGAGCTGGCGCAGGAAGCTCACCGCTTCGCGCTCGCGCGTGATCCACTTCACGCCCTCACCCGTGGTGAGCGAGCGCTCGGCGCGGATCGTCAGCAGCTGGCCGTCGACGTCGATGTCGACCGAGCCGGGGTCGATGCCCGGCATGTCGGCGGTCAGCACGTAGTGGTCGCCGTCGCGATAGAGGTCCATCGGCATGCGCCGTGGACCGCGGCGGGCATCCAGCAGGCTCGACGCGAAGCGGTCGAAGTCGCGGAACGGGTCGTAGGTTGCCATTGTGTGCTCCTTCTGTGCGATGTGTCGATTGATCAAGAGTTGAGTCGACTCGACTCAACTGTGATCAGATTAGCACTCTCATACCGAGAGTGCCAACGACTTCACCGACTCAGGGTCAGCACTCGATGACGTTGACGGCGAGACCGCCCTCGCTCGTCTCCTTGTACTTGTGCGACATGTCGATGCCCGTCTGACGCATGGTCTCGACGACGGCGTCGAGCGAAACGTAGTGCGAGCCGTCGCCGCGGAGCGCGAGGCGCGCGGCCGTCACCGCCGTCGACGCCGCGATCGCGTTGCGCTCGATGCATGGGATCTGCACGAGCCCGCCGACCGGGTCGCACGTGAGGCCGAGGTGGTGCTCCATCGCGATCTCCGCCGCGTTCTCGATCTGCCGGTTCGTCCCGCCCATCACGGCGGTGAGCCCGCCCGCCGCCATCGCGCACGCCGAGCCGACCTCGGCCTGACAGCCGCCCTCGGCGCCCGAGATCGAGGCGTTCGCCTTGAAGAGCGACCCCAGCGCGGTCGCGGTGAGCAGGAAGCGACGGATGCCGCGCCGCCGGTTCGCCTCGGCGACGGTGAGGTCGTCCCACGCGGCCGCCTCCTCCGGCGGGGTCGCATGCCCGTCGTAGCCGAGCAGGGCGCTGCCGACGAGCTCGCCGTACGGGGTGACGGCGTTGCCCGCGCCCAGCCCGGAGTCGGCGAGGAATCTCCACCAGTACATGGCCACGGCGGGGACGATGCCGGCCGCGCCGTTGGTCGGCGCCGTCACGACGCGCCCGCCCGACGCGTTCTCCTCGTTGACGGCGAGCGCGAACGCGCCCAGCCACTCGCCTGGGAGCTCGCGGCGACCGTCGGCCTCGGCGTCGACGAGCTGTTCGCGGATCGAGCCCGCGCGACGCTTCACCTTGAGGATGCCCGGCAGGACCCCGTCGGCGTGAAGACCCGCTTCGACGCAGCCGGACATGGCGTCCCAGATGGCGTCGAGGCCGGCGGCGATGTGCTCGTCGTCGCGCAGCGCCTCCTCGTTGATGCGCGCGAGCTCGGCGATCGTCAGGCCGTGCTCGTCGCACAGCGCCAGGAGCTCCTCTGCCGAGCGATAGTCGAGTGGAAAGCTCGCCGCCCGCACACGCGGAGGCTCGCCGTCGCGGCGGATGAAGCCGCCGCCCACCGAGTAGTACGTCTCGCGCAGGACGAGGCCGTCGTCGCCGGCGACCTCGACCGCCTGCGCGGTCGGCGCGGCGCCGAGCGCATAGGCGGCGCCGGTTTCGCGCACCGCGGCGGACGCGGCATCCTTCCCGATCTTCATCGCCCTCGACGCATGGGACGTCGACCATGCCTCGAGGGTCATGGCGTTCGGGTGCCCGGGAAGTCGCGTTCGCGGCTCGAAGATCACGTCGTCCTTGGCGAAGGCGATCGCGTGGCTGCCGGCGAGCGGCAGCACACGACCCTCGGGCCACGCGCTCCAGGCGGAGCGGACCGCGTCGGGGTCGACGGTCTCGGGCTCGAGGCCCATGAGGCCGGCGACGATCGCATCCGGGGTGCCGTGTCCGATGCCGGTCGCCCCGAGCGAACCGTAGAGGGTGCACGTCACGCGTGCGACGGAGCCGAGGAGACCCTGCTCGCGCAGACGGACGACGAAGTCGAGGGCGGCCCGCATGGGACCGACCGTGTGGGAGCTCGAGGGTCCTACACCGATGGAGAACAGCTCGAACGCCGAGACGTAGGCGCTCACCCCTCCAGGCTACGCCGTCGCGGCTGCAGACTGCGCACCGTGATCACATCGAGATGAGCAGGATGCCGGTCGCCGACGCCTGACCCGTGGCAGACTGCCCCGCCGCGTCGCACGTGCCCCGCGGAGCGGTCAGCGCTGCGTGAAGAACTCGACGGCCGACGCCCGGAAGACCCGCGAACCCGGCGCGTTGAAGTGGTGGCGGTCGGGCAGCTCGACGAACTCGCCGTGCGGCGTCGCCTCGGCCAGACGGCGCGAGCGTTCGAGGATGGCGTCCTCCGAGCCGGTCGCGAACAGCACCTTCTGCTGCGGCGGACGCGCGGGATCGGGGTCGGCGTCGCCCAGGCGCATGCCCTCGGCGAGCGCGACGAGCGCCCGCAGATCGTTGCCGGCCACGCGTTCGGCCAGCGTGACGTAGTTGCGGGTGACCTGGTCCTCGACGGGAGTGCCGTGCTCGGCGTACGCGCGCGCCTGCTCGATCTGCAGGCGGGCGAGCGGGCGGCCGTCCGGGATGCCGCCGAGCACCGCGCGCTCGACGTGCTCGGGTGCGTTCACCGAGAGCTGCCATCCCACGCGGGCTCCGAGCGAGTAGCCGGCGTAGAGCACGGACCCGAGGAGGTAGGTGTCGAGCACGGCGATGAGGTCGGCCGTGAGCGCCTCCATGCCGTACGCCTCCGGCTCGTGCGGCTTGTCGCTGGCGCCATGACCGCGCTGGTCGACGCCCAGCACGCGGAACCCGGCGCGCGTGAGGTCGCGCACCCAACCGGTGCTCACCCAGTTGTCGCGGCAGCTCGACGCGAAGCCGTGCACGCACAGCACGGCCGGCGCGTCGTCGTCGCCCCACGAGTAGGTCGCGATGCGATGACCCTCCGCCGACATGACGAACTGCGGAGCGGGCATCTCGGTGAGGGCGGGGAACGGGGCATCCACCCGCCCATTCTCGCGCGTGAGCGGATGCCGCGTCGCGGTCACGCGCGCTGGAAGGCGACGAGCCCGACGAGGTTGCCTTCGGAGTCCTTGATGAACGTCTGCCACTCCTCGTGCCCGCGCGGCCCGAGGCGGTCGTCCTCGTGCGCGAAGATCACGTGCGGCGGCGTGGCGACGTCGACGACGCCGTCCAGGCGCTCGAGCGTCTCGTGCACGTTGTCGACGTGGAGGTAGATCAGCGACGACGGGGCGTTGCGATCGAGCAGCAGACGCACGCCGTCGAGGTCGAAGAAGACCAGCCCCGGCGGGTCGAACCGCGCCGTGGGGGTCGCGTCGAGCAGCACCGTGTAGAAGTCGGCGGCACGGTCGGGGTCGTCGGCGTGCTGGGCGATCTGGACGAGTCTCATGCCGCACATTCTCACGCCCGCGCCTCCGCCCCGCCAGCACGATCCGCAGGTCCCCTCGGCCCGACGACGAAAGTCAACCCCCGATCGCCCGTCACCAGGATCCGCGTAGGAAGGAGCCGTTCACCTCGACGATCGGAGACGACCATGCTCTTCGCCCTGTACGCCATCCTGCTGCTCGGCGGCATGTACCTCGTGGGCGTCTCGTTCGCGTCGCCCACTCTTCCCGGGCTGATCTTCATCGCCGGCGTGCTGTGCATCTCGGCCGCCGTCGCGGTGCCCGTGACGATTCAGCGCCGGGACAGCGGCGTGCACCGCTCGAGGGACTGAACCGCCCTCCTCGGTACGGTCACCGACAGCTGTCGGCGCGGATATTAGCGGCTGAACGGTGCGAGGGGTAGGGGCAGGGGCCTGTCGAGTGGGTGGTTGTTAGCGTGACGGACGCACCATGAGTGCCCGCCCCCCGGGCACTCGCAATGGAGGAGGAAATCATGCTCTGGACAATTCTCGGCCTCATCATCATCGGCCTCATCGCCGGTCTCATCGCCCGGGCGATCATCCCCGGCAAGCAGAGCATGGGCATCTTGATGACCATCGTGCTCGGAATCGTCGGCTCGTTCGTGGGCGGCTTCCTCGGATTCCTGCTGTTCGGCAGCGATCCGAACGGCGGGTTCCTGCAGCCGGCCGGCATCATCGGCTCGATCATCGGCGCGATCATCGTGCTCGGCCTCTACGTGTTCTTCGCCCGACGCGGCAGCGCACGCACGCGCTGACCCGCAGTTTCCCGGTCGGCACCTGGCGCTGACGCGGGCGGGGGGCCTCTCGCGACCATGCGGTCGAGGGGGGCCTCTCGCCTTGTCAGCCGCACTCCTCGACGTCGCCGAACAGGAACGCGAACGCCGAGTGGGCAGGCGGCTCGAGCACGCGGGTCTGTCCGTGCGACGAGACCGTGACGGCCGGAATCGACCAGCTCGTGCTCGTGCACTCCATGTGATGCGGGTCGCCGCCGTAGACGAGCGGCGCCTCCAACGTCTGCAGCTCGCCGGCGCCCACGACCAACGGGCCCTGGAGTGCGAACACCACATCCTGGCCTTCCACGACACCCGCGCTCCCATTGGGGTTGACGAACGGCACCTCGAGGTCGGTCGCGTTGCCCGCAGCCAGCATCCGCAGCGTGACCGCGTCGATCTGCACCTCGGCCCAGCCGTCGTTCATCACCTGGATCCGCAATTCGCACCTCGCCCCGTGCTTCAGCTGGACCACCTGCGACAGGAACTCGTCGTGAATCGCAGCGGGCATGACCCCGACTTCGGCACCGGTGCAGGTGATCGGCTGGGCGTCGTAGAGGACGGTCACGCCGCCCAGCGCAGCACCCGCCACCAGTTGCCAGGCCACGCAACCCGCCGCCGCCAGACCCGCCAGCGCGATCACCGTCGCGCGCCATCCCACCCGGCGGCGCGGTGCCGAGGGCGTCGGGGTGTCTGTCGCGATCTCATCCTCGAGCACCGTCATGGGCAGATGATGGCAGGTATGCTCCGGCTCCGGTGGGTCAGAGAGGCCGTTCTGTGGAAAGTCCGCTCTGCCCGCACGCCGTCGCGGCGCTGTCAACCCGTGCGCGGAACCGGCGCGACGGTCGTACGGTGCCGGGAACGGCGAGAGGAGCACCGACATGGAGCGCAGCACCGAGCGATCGAGCCGGCCCGACGACGGCACGCCCAAGCCCGGCGGGCTCGGGGAGGACGGAACCATCCCGGACGACCCCGACGGCGTCGCCGCCGGGCACACCGGTGAGCAGTCGACGTTCGAACCGGAGGAGGACGATCAGGCCTGAGGGCCGGGGAACGGATGCCGCGACGCGACGCGCCCGCCCGAGCAGGCGACGTACCTGGGCGATGCGTACGCACACCCCGGCCTTGAGAGTGTCCGGGACCCGTGCTTTCGTGACGGCATGGAAACCACCACTTCAGCCGACGGCACCACCATCGCGTTCGAGCAGGTCGGCGACGGACCCGCCGTCGTGATCCTCGGGGGCGCGTTCTCGGTCGCCTCCGACGGCGCGGGTCTCGCGAGCGCGCTGGCGGATGCCGGGTTCCGAGCGATCACCGTCGACCGGCGCGGCCGCGGGTCGAGCGGCGACAAGCGCGGCTCCTCCCCCGACGACGAGGCAGCCGATGTCGCTGCCGTCATCGATGCCGTCGGCGGAGAGGCGATCGCGCTCGGCCACTCGTCCGGCGCGGTGCTCGCGCTGTACGCCGCGTCGCGCGGAGTGCCGATCCGGGCGCTGTTCCTCTCCGAGCCGCCGTTCCGCTTCGGCGTCGACGAGCCCGACCCCCGCCTGACCGACCGCCTGCAGCGGCTGGTCGACGACGGGAAGAGTGACGAGGCGGTGGTGACCTTCCAGCTCGAGGGCGTCGGACTGCCGAAGGACATGGTGGAGGGCATCCGGCAGAGCGAGCAGTTCGCCGCTCTCGTGCCGCTCGCGCAGTCGACCGTCTACGACGCCCGGCTCACCGCCCAGGTGTCGACGCCGCCGGCCGAGATGCTCTCCGTCGAGCAGCCCGTCACGATCCTGCGTGGCGAGCAGACGTTCCCGATCCTCGTGACTGCCGCGGATCGGCTCGCCGAGGCGATGGACGGCGCGGAACTCGTGATCGTCCCCGAGTCGGTCATGCACCGACCCGACCCCGAGGCGACGGCGCGCGTGGTGCGCGACCGCGTCTGAGGCACTCACTCCTGGGGCAGCGCGATGTTCTCGAGGCTCGGCGGACGCGGGCCCGGAGTCCCCCACAGGCTCGACAGGCCCGCGCCCCGCGGCCGGCCCTCGCCGTGCCGCGCAGAGGGTGGGAGGTGTATCTGCGGCCGGGCATCACCCAGCGCCGGTCCCGCAGGCCTCCCCTGAGTACCCCTCCGCGGAGCAGATTGCACCCGGACGGCACGAAGCCGTGCGGCCCTTGACAATCGGAGAGACGGTGGGTTACAGCCGATCGCCGCCCGCCTGCCACCTCGTGTCTCCGCCGCGATCAGCGGAGCTGCTCCCACCGCCCTTCCGAGATGACTTCGACGGTGCCGTCGACCACGGAGATCGCCGTCTGGTCGTCGATCGCGTAAGCGACCCCGGTGATCCGGGTCGCCCAGCGGTGCGCACTCTCGCGGGTGTTCGAGGACCAGCCCGGATAGTCGAGGTGCGGGAAGATCGAGAAGTCGACGACGCCGAGCGTCGCGTCGTCGCCCTCTGGGCGCCAATCGACGAACTCCGCGCCGACGCGCGGGGTCATCACCATGCTTCCGGCGCTCACCCCCACCCAGACGGTGTCGTCGAGCGACGGCAGCAGTTCGGCGAGCCCCGACTCCCGCATCCAGTGCGCGAGGTACACCGCCTCGCCGCCGTCGACCAGGAGCACATCCGCCTCGCGGACCCAGGGCGCCCAGCGCTCTGCGCCGATGCCCGGCAGGGCGGTGAGCTCGAGCACCCCGACCGACTTCCAGCCGAGGTCGACCAGGCTCGCGCCGCCCTCCCACCGACCGGCGACGGTTTTCCACACGGACTGGGGCGAGCAGGCGGGCTGGCCCCACTGCGCGGTCGGTATCAGCAGCGCCGAGGACTCCTCGATCGGCTTGCCGAGCAGCTCGACCAGCGCCGCACGGATCGACGCGTTCGTGATTCCGCCTGAGGTGAGCAGCAGCTTCATGTGATCCCTCGGTGTCGTTCCGGCGCGGCCAGTGCCGGCTCGCCGCCCATTGCTGCCGCCGAGTCTAGGCACGCCGTGCGACACGTACGGGGCGCGGTGGCGCATCCGATGTCGGAGAATCGCCGGTCGGCATACAGTGGCGGTGTCGTCGATCGAAGGATCTGCCGTGTCACCGAATGCCGAGCCGTCGCACCCTCACATCCCCCGACCGGGTGAGCCCACGATTCCCGAGATCGAGGTGGACGAGTCCGTCGCGCCCCGGCCGGAGGAGGAGATCGCCGACGTCGCCCGGGCGGAGCCGGACGTCGCCGATCACCGCGAGCCCCGCCGCCAGGAGACCTGACATGGCGGCGCACGTCATCAGGCCCCTGACGCTCGACACCTTCCCGGCATGGCTCGCGCTCGCCGAGAAGCACAACGGCGTGTGGGGCGGGTGCTACTGCCGCTACTTCCACGACGACACCGAGCGCACCAAGAAGGCGGACATGGACGGTCCCGCCTTCAAGCGGCGAATGGTCGAGGAGGGCGTCGCCCACGCGGCCCTCGTCTTCGAGGGCGAGCAGGCGATCGCCTGGTGCGAGTACGGCAGCCCGTCCGAGCTTTCCCGCATCTACCACCGCAAGGAGTACGACGCCGGCGAGTCGAGGCCGGCACCGTGGCGCATCACGTGCTTCTTCGTCGACCGCGACCACCGGCGCCAGGGCGTGGCCCTCGAGGCGCTGAGAGGGGCACTCGACCTCATCGCCCAGGCCGGCGGCGGAGAGGTGGTGTCGTTCCCCAATATCGTCGAACCGGGCACGCGCGTCTCGGCATCGTTCCTCCACAACGTGACGCCCGGCATGTTCGAGGAGGCGGGTTTCACGCTCGAACGCCGTATCGGCAAGAACAAGACCGTGATGCGCAGGGTCGTCGCCCCGGCCTGAGGAAGGGGCGGGAGAGACCCGGTGTCAGCCCAGCGGACCGGAGGCCTACCCGAGGTCGATGTCGACGTACAGCGCGGCGTGGTCCGATGCCGCCTCGTGGTCGGCTTCGATCGTGTCGAAGTGGGGGAACAGCGTGCCATTGACGCCGCCCCACACGCCCTTGCGGAAGATCCCCGCGCCGGTCGCCCGAGCGAGCAGCGCCGGCGACAGGAGGAGGTAGTCGATCTTGCTCGACTTCGTGCCGTTGCCGAAGGTGCCGGGGCGGTCTTCGTCGGGGTCGCCGTCGTCGAAAGGCGTCACCGCGGCGATGTCGACGAGATCGGTGCCGGTCAGCAGCGGCGCGAGCGCCTCGCTCCCCGGGGTGTCGTTGAAGTCGCCGAGCACCACGACGTGCTCGACGCCGGCCGCGCGGAGTCCTTCGTAGATCTCGGCGGTGCGTGAGGACTGCCGCTTGCGCCGGGCGATGCTCGTCGGGTTGTTGCCGCCGAACTTGCTCTTGAAGTGATTGACGAGCACGACGAGGCGTTCGCCCGCGAGCGCCGTTCCGGCGGGGAACGTGAACCAGTACTCGGGGCAGTCGCGGCTGAAGACGCGGTCGCCGAACGGGCCGTCGTCGATGTGCGACCGCATCGAGGCGAGCGGGTAGGAGCCGGTGGCGAGGATCCCGACGTCGATGCCGCGCGGGTCGTTGCCGTCGATCACCATGACGTGCGGATACAGAGGGTCGGCGGTCCGGTCGTCGACGACGAGCGAGTCGGTGAAGCGGGCGAGGGTGAGCCGGTCCTCCGCCTCGACGATGCCGACGATGTCGGCCCACACCTCGCGGATGACCCGAGCCGTGTTCGAGATCGCGCGTTCGTCGATGCGGTCCTTGATGAGGTCGACCCAGCCCGTCCAGTCCGCTCGTCCGTCGGCGACGACGGTGACCGCCGATCCGTCGGGGTCGTTCTTCGGCCGTCGCAGCAGCCGTCCGCGGATCCGCCGCAGCACCACGTAGGTCGAACGCCGGGTGGCGTCGCCGTCGTCGCGCAGAAGCTTCAGCTCACCCAGCAGCAGGAGGATCTCGGCCTTCACCTCCGGGGTGTAGACCTCGCGCTCGAACAGCTCGTTGACCCTCGCGTGGGCGCGGAGCACCGTGGCGGCGACCGGCTCCGGCTGATTCATCGCGCGGGGACGGGAGAAGAGGTTCTCCACGTTGTACGCGGCGATCCGGATGCTTCGCTGAGCCATGACAACCCCCTGAGAGCTCTGCACCGATCGTCGGGCGATCGACGCCGTCACCAGAAGGGAACCGCGCCCGCCTGCCCTGATACACCAGCCGGGGCTGGAGATCTGGTCGGGCACGGATGAGTTCGGATCTCCGTGCCTGCTGTCGGTCAACCGCGCCAACGGCACACTCTCGCGGGCTGAGGAACAGCCGCTCCGCGATGTCGGCGTCGGTCGCCCCTTCGGCGGCGAGCCGGGCGACTGTCGCCTCCTGCGGGGTGAGGTCGGCGAGGGCGGAGCGGACGCCTTCGTGGTGGACGCCCAGGGCTGCCAGCCCCAGGGGATCGGCGCGGCCGGCCGCCGCCCCATCTACGGATCCGGCGTCCGTGCCACGGGGCGCAGCGAGCCGAGCTGCGTCAGAATGACACCCGCGACCTCGTGCACTGGCGCGCTCGCGTTCACCCGCAGGTGCGGGCCGCTCCACGGCTCGAAGGACGCGCGGCGACGACGCACATCCTCCCAGGTCGGCTCGGGAACGTGGCCGAGGTTCCGGGTTCGCTCCTCCAGCCGGCGACGATGCTCGCCCTCGTCGTCGAGGGTGAGAAGGACGAACCTCAGCGGAGACAGTGTGGCCGCGGCCGCGCGACGCCAGGTGTCTCGCGCCGGCTCGCTGTCGTTGACGGCATCGACGACGACGGTCCGCCCGAGAGCCAGATTCTGCTCCGCCGCTGCTCGCACAGCCTCATACGCGGCCACGCCGGTCGCCACGCGTACCAGAAACACGAAAACCCGCGGGACTCCGCGGGTTTTCAATGCTTACTGTCTCAACACAGTGCGCGCCCGAAGGGACTCGAACCCCTAACCTTCTGATCCGTAGTCAGATGCTCTATCCATTGAGCTACGGGCGCACGTTGACGCTCTCGCGCACAACGTCGTCAAGAATACCCCACGCTTCTGCCCCGCGCGAATCGAGGGCCGGCGGCGACGGATCCCGGGCGTGTCTTCACGCGCGGCGCTGTCAGGCGCCGTCGAGCGCCCTCAGCTGACGCTGCAGCGCGACCTGGCGATACGACGTGTCGAGCAGTTCGGCGAGCAGCATCCAATCGCCCGCGTCAGCGGTCACCCGCAGCGCGAGCCAGCCGTACGCGCCCTCGTACGGCGGCACGAAGACGTCGTCGCGCTCGAGCAGCACCGGGCGCTCCGACGCCTCGGGGATGAACACGACCGCGCCCTCGTGGGCGACTCCGACGATGGCGAACTGCCGCTTGCCCGCTCGGAACGTGTAGCGCCCGTGCGAAATCACCTCGGCGGCCTCCGGGTACGGCATGCACAGCGCCCGCACACGCTCGACGAGAGGGTGGTCCGGCGCGAAGCGCATCGGATGCCCGGCTGCGTCGACGTCCATGCGCCGAGAGTACGCCCAGGGCACCGACGGGGCCCGCAGCCCGACGACGCCGGAATCGCGGGGCCCGCCGTCAGGCGTCGAGTTCGCTCAGGTCGAGCCCGGACGCCCGTGCGGTGGGCGCGGCGTCCGTCACCTCGTCGTCGGCACCCGCACGACGCCGGTGCGCGGCGAGGCGCGGCAGGTCGACGAGCCGCAGCGACTGCATACGCGCGGCGCGCATCTGCTCGTAGTCGGGGTCGAGATCGGGCCGCATGCCCTCGACGTTGAGCCGACGCTCGAGGTTCGCCTCCACGTCACCCCAGGCGGCATCCCTGGCCTGCTCGACGAGCGTGCGGACGGCGTGCGGGTCGTCGGCGATGCGACGCAGCTCTTTGGCGACGCCGATGTACTGGCGGTACCGCTTGCGGAGGTTGCGCATGTCGCGGTCGCGGTAGTCGTGCGTGCCGTCGGGGTCGGTGAACTTGCCCCAGGCCTTCTTGCGCTGGCGCTTCGCGAGCGCCGCGGCGGCCTCCTGCTCCTCGGCCAGCGAGATCAGCGCGTCGTGCGCGAACGGCGCCACGCGCGCGAGCTCGAAGGTCTCGTCGTGCGCGATCGTCTCGACCAGGATGTGGTTGCGCACCGCCAGCCGGGCGGCGGCGGATGCGATGGAGACGCCCTCGGCGATCGCCTCTGCGGTCTTGCCCATCGCACCTCCTCCTCCAAAGAGGCTAGCGTCCGGCGGCGGCTCGCGAGTCCGCGAGAATCGTAGGCATTGGTCGACGTCGACGAGAGGGATCGAACATGGCGCGGATGCAGCGGCTCGAGGTGCGCGGCAGGACGACCGTCATCACCGGCGCGGCGAGCGGGATGGGCGCCGAGGTCGCGCTCGAGCTCTCGCGGCGCGGTGCCCACGTCGCCCTCGTCGACCGCAACGCCGAGGGCCTCGAGGCGACGCGCGCCCGTCTCACGGGAACCGGTCACACCTCGCACGTCGTCGACCTCACCGACGACGACGCCGTCTTCGCGCTCGCGGCAGAGGTCGAGGCAACCCACCCGCACGTTCAAGCCCTCATCACGTGCGCCGGATCGTCGATGCTCGGCGATGTCGATCAGCTCACGATGGACGAGATGCGATGGCTCATGGACGTCAACCTGTGGGGCACCGTCAACATCACCAAGGCGCTCCTGCCGGCGCTCCGGAAGGAGCCTGCGGCGCACATCACTCACCTCGTGAGCATCTACGGCCTCGCCGCCCCCGCGGGTCGCATCCCGTACGCGATGAGCAAGTTCGCCGTGCGCGGCTTCACCGAGGCGCTGCGCCACGAGCTCGAGCGCTCGACGGTGAGCGTCGGAGCGATCTATCCGGCCGGAGTCAAGACCGGCATCATCGGACGCGGCCGCTTCGCCGCCGCGATCGATCCCGCGGTGGCCGACCGCGCCGCGGCCGCGCAGGCCGCGATGTACCACACCGAGCCGGAAGACGCCGCGGCGCGCATCGTCGAGGCGACCGTCCGCCGGAAGCCGCGGGTGATGGTCGGCCGCGAAGCCCGCCTGGTCGACGTGCTGACCCGCATGACGCCGACGCGCTACTGGGCGCCGATGCGCCGCCCGCTGCGCGAGGCGATCGACACGACGACGCCGATCCGCTGAGGCTCCGCGGTCAGACCGGCTGGTGTACTGCGCCTTGCCGAACCCGCGTGATATCAACGCTCCAGCGACCGCGCAAGCCCCCTGTCCCGGATCGCGCGCCGTTCTAGCGTCGAAAGTGCACAGTCCGCCAGGAAGGGAGAAGTCCATGGGATTCATGGATGACGCCAGGCAGACGGCCGAGGCCGTCGGCGAGAAGATCGGCGACACGTGGGACGACACCACCGATCGCATCGGAGACAAGGCCGACGAGATGAAGGCCGACGCCGACGTCAAGCGGGCCGAGGCCGAGCGCGATTCGGTGAAGCGTCGCAACGACATCAAGGAGGAGCTGCGGGACTGACCCCGCCTCCGCCGCGATGAGCGGCACGCGACTGAGGGCCACGGAGCTTCGGCTCCGGGTCCTCTGTCGTTCAAGACCCGGGTTCGGGAGGCAAACCGATCCGGAGCACGGTCCGAACAATCACACAGGAAGCGGCATCCGCCGCAATGAACAGGAGAACGATCATGCGCTCACCGAATCGCCTCGTGGCCATCATCTTCGGCGCGGTGTACCTGCTCGTCGGGTTGCTGGGCTTCGCCTTCACCGCCGGCGTGGGCTTCATCGCCACCGAGGGCGGATTGCTGCTCGGGATCTTCGAGGTCAACCCGCTGCACAACGTCGCCCACCTTCTGATCGGCGCGGCGCTGCTCATCGCCGGCCTGAAGTCGGTGCCGGCCGCCAAGGCCGTGAACATCACGGTCGGCGCGGTCTACCTGCTGCTCGGCGTCGTCGGCTTCTTCCTCGTCGACACGGCGCTGAACATCCTCGCCCTCAACACCGCCGACCACTTCCTCCACCTCGCCAGCGCGCTGGTGCTGCTGGGCGTCGGCCTGGGAGCGGAGCGCGGCGTGCGCACCGAGACCACCGGCCGGACGGTCTGACGGATCCTGTCATGACCTCCGCGATCGCCACCGCCGACGGGGCAGCCGGGTCTCAGACCCGGGTGCCCCCGGCGCTCCGCGGCGCCCTCCCCTCGTGGGCGGCCGTCGCGGCGTGGGGCGCGGGCCTCATCGAGATCGCGCTCG
Organism: Microbacterium sp. HJ5; assembly: GCF_054824025.1. Classification (NCBI taxonomy): domain Bacteria; kingdom Bacillati; phylum Actinomycetota; class Actinomycetes; order Micrococcales; family Microbacteriaceae; genus Microbacterium; species Microbacterium sp. HJ5. The sequence goes on along the minus strand of NZ_JSYE01000001.1, from coordinate 5,083 downwards.
GCGCGGGAGCACTGACGCAGGGAGGCGCCGCCCGGGGGGCCGGCATCGCCCTCGTCGCTCTCGGTGCCGGCGCGCTCGCGTGGGGAGTTGCAGCACTCGTCCGCGGACGCATCGTCGTCCCGCGGACGGGTGTTGCGGCGAGTCTCGCGGGCATCGCCGCCGGCATCCTCGCACTCACGGCCGACCCGGTGCGCACGAGCATCGTGGCCGTGGGTGCGGCATCCGCCCTGCTGCTGGCGACGGCACTCGCGTGCGCCAGTCGCCTGCGCGGACGCGGGGAGAGGAGAGCGGATGCCGCTCCCCCGCGCACCTGGGTGATGATCGCTGCCGCGATCGTGGTCGCGGCGGTCGTCACGCCGGCGCTGGCTGCGACCGAGGCGGGACGAAACGCGTCACCGCACGGCGAGCACATGCTCGTCGACCCCGGCCACCACTGACCCGGACCTCTGAGCCCGTCGACGGGCGAGGGTGCCACCGGCCCCTCGGCGGGCTCAGCCGGGCGTCCGCGGCGACGAGGTCGCCTCAGACCGTCGCGGGCTCGGCTCAGTCGATCGCCGCGATGCGCCAGGACGCCGTCGACTCGGCGCCCGGCTCGAGCACGATAAGCCCCGCGTCGAAGTCGTAGTCCGCGGCGTTGAACGCGTCGGGTGCGCACGTCATCGGCTCGACGGCCAGGCCCAGCCGGCTCAGCGCGGGCTCGGGCTTGTCGGCGGTGTGGATCTGCACCCACGCACACGCGTCGTCCCACGACATCTGCACGCCTGAACCCGACGCCGCCGTGACGCGCACCGTCGTGAGGCCGCGTGCGTCGCGGGCGAGGCCCGAGTAGGCGTGGTCGATCTCGACCGAGCCGATCGTGCGGGCGGTGCGGAAGTCGAAGCGCTCCGGCTCGTCGGCGTCGACGGCGACGAGATCGGTCGGAATGAGGCGGTCGGGCGTCACGGCCAGCACCTCGGCGGCCGGCAGCTCGAGCGTCCAGTCGTCGACGAGACCGTCGCCGGCGACGAGGTACGGGTGCGGGCCCGTGCCCCACGGGGCCGGCTCTGCGCTCTCATTGCGCGCGGTCACCGTCTGCGTCAGGCCGTCGGGACCGAGCTCGAAGCGCGTGACCACGACGATGCGCCACGGATACCCGGACTGCGGCTGGATCACGGCCGCCAGCGTCACGTGGTCGGGACCCTTGTCGACGGCTTCGAAGTCGAGCCAGGCGGCGAGGCCGTGGAGAGCGTGCGAGCGCGCCGGCTCGGTCAGGGAGAGCTGACGCTCGACGCCGCCGAACGTGTAGCGGCCGTCGACGACGCGGTTCGGCCACGGGGCGAGCGTCGCGCCCCGGTACGACGGGCGCACCTCGTCGGCGTCGAACGGCACGACCAGGTCGCGTCCGGCGTAGGTGAGCGAGCGGACCGTGGCTCCGACGCTCGCGATGACGGCCTCGTAGTCGCCCGCGCGGAGCGCGTGCTGGGTGCCGGACGAGGGGGTGCGTGCCATGGGTGGAGATCCTCAGGTCTGATGTGTCGGGAAGGTCCCAGTATCCCGCGACGGGCGGAAGGCCCGCGACACCGGTCGCGGGCCCCCCGTCGTCGGGACTACTGGCAGGTGGCGGCTGCGACCGACACCGTGGAGGTGTGGCTGCGGCCGTCGGCGGACTGCGCGGTGATGGTCACCGGGTGGGCGGCGATCGACGCGGCGCGCGTGGCGAACGAGGCCGAGGCCGTCTTGCCCGCCGCGACAGTGACGGTCTTCATGCCGTACGTCCCCGTGATCGTCACGGTGGCCGCGACGTCGTCGGCGTTGGTGACGCTCACGATCTCGGTGATCTTGCCGGCGACGCAGCGCGTGGTCGCCGTCGCGGTCAGCTCGAGGCCGAAGGTCACCGCCGACGATGTCGAGGGGCTCACGAGCCCGTCGGTGTAGCCGTCGTACGTCGCGGTGACCGAGCCGACGCCCGCCGGGACGGTGACCGAAGCGGACCCGTCCTCGAGGTCGACGGTCTCGCTCCACGAGCCGCCGGCGAACGTCACGGTTCCGACCACGTCGCCGTCGTCGTCCGCGGCGACCGCGGCGGTGGCGGTGCGGCCGGCGGCGGTCAGCTCCGTCGTGGAGCCCACGGCCGCGACATCCGTCCAGTCGTGCATCGCGTCGAGCACGGTCTGCGTGACGCTCACGAAGGCGCCGTGGCGCGGGCTGGCCGGCAGGCCGCCCGGTGCCCGCACGACCCACTCCGCCCGCTGCGACAGGCGGTTGGACTGCTGGCTCGAGGCGATGGCGCCCTCCGACGTCACGAACGCCCGGTAGCCGCCCGCGCTGTAGTTGTCGACGAGGAACACGTAGCCGTCACCGGCCGCGTTGTTGTTCGGGTCGCCCGCGTTGAGCTTGATGACCTCGGGCCCCTCGCCCGACTGGCCGGTCTCGAGGCTCGTCATGCGGGTGTCGGTCAGCTGCCATGTGGTGTTCGGGTCGGCCGTCCAGCTCGACTGGGTCGTCGGCGCGGTGAGCACCTTGGAGCGCTCGAGGAAGATGTCCTTGCCCGCCTCGAGGGTGCCGGCTGCGCCGCTCTCCTCGTTCTTCGTGAAGCGGTAGTAGTAGTCCCCGATCTTGGTGACCGTCGAGTCGATGCGCGCGTACCCGGTGTCCTGCCACGTGGCCGGCGGATACGTGAACGTCTGGAAGTCGCGCGTCAGCACGTAGAACATCCGGGCGTACAGCTTGTCGCTGTTCGTGTGCGACGCATCCGAGTACAGGCGCGATGCGAAGAACACGACGTACGACTGCAGCTCGTCATCCCAGTACGCCTCGGGCGCCCACGTCATGCCGGCGGCGGGCTGGTTGATCGTGATGCCGGTGTTCTGGCCGTTCGTGCGGTCCCAGTGGACCAGGTCGGTCGACTCCCACACCTCGATCTTGAGGCTGCCGTTGGACTGCGCGGGGCCCCAGCCGGTGCCGCAGCTGATGCACAGGTCGGTGGCGACCATGTAGTACTTGTCGCCGTCCTTGGAGCGGAGGATGTACGGGTCGCGCAGGCCCTTCGTGTCGGCCGTCGAGGTGATGACCGCGTTGCCGCCGTTCACGGGCGAGAACGTGAAGAAGTCGTTCCCCGACGTCGCCGCCTGGTAGATCTTCTCGTCGCCGTCGGACTTGAAGTACGCCGAGGCGTAGCCCGCATCCGGAGCCCAGCGGCCCTCTTCGGCGACGGCGACCTCGAACGTGCGCTCGGCGGTCTGGCCGTTGAGCGTCGCGTGGGCGGTGAGCGTGACCTCGACGTCGCCCTCGCCGTAGGCGGGGCGCTCGACGAGGCCGCCGCCGCGGAAGGGGTCGGCCGCACCGACGGCGGGCGCCGTGTACGCGGCATCCGTCGGCGTGACGAGCTCGGGGTCGGATGACGTCCACGTGATCGCGGCCCCGTTCACCGCGCCCTTCGTGGCCAGCGGGAGGTGCTCGGTGGTGCGCGCGGCGAGGCGGATCGCGTCGAGGTCGGCCGACACGTTCGGGGCGAGCACCGTCGCGTCGAACGTGAGCGTCGACCCGAGCGACGTGGTCGCCGTCAGCGTGACCGGCGTGTTCGCGGCGATCGCACGCGACACGACACCGGTGGTCGAGATCACGGCGGAGTTCGACGTCGCCCACGTGAGCGTGACGCCGTTGACGGATGCCGGCAGCGTGAGGTTGCTCGACACCGCATCCAGCGACGGGTTGGCGCCGAGCATGTTCGCCAGCACGTCTCCGCGCAGCAGGGCCGCGGTGGCCGCCGTCTTGTCGGCGGCGGTCGGCATGCTCGCGGTGACCTCTTCACCGGTGAGCGCGACGTCCCAGAACTTCACGTCCGAGACGTCGGCGCGCAGGAGCGAGTCGCCCTGGTACAGGGAGCGGCCGAGGTAGCCGAGCACGTTGCCCGCGGGGATGATCGAGCTCAGCGAGCGCGTGTGGGTCAGGGTCGAGATGACCGAGCCGTCGCGGTACAGCGTGAGCGTGTTGCCCGAGCCGACCATGGTCAGCGTCGTGAAGCCGGGGTTCAGGCCGCCGCCGGCAGGCATGCGGGACTCGCCGTTGTCGGTGCCGTTCTTCACGCGGATCGCCGCCAGCACCTGGTTCGTGTAGCCGCTCTGCGACGACCGCGGGCTGAGGAAGATGTGGTTCCCGAGGGTCGTCGTGTTCCACGGGCCGACGCCGTCGCCGATCACCCATCCGAAGTGATTCGCCGAGGTCTGCGTCGACACGGTGTACTCGACCGTGAAGTCGTTGTCGGTGCCGGTGACGAGGCCCTTCGGCAGCGACGCGTAGCCGTCGGCGCGGAAGCGCAGCACGTCATCGGCGCCCGCCTTCGCGAACGAGCCGTCAGCGAGTCCGGAGAGGGTCGCGTTGCGGCCGTTCCCCGAGACGTCGAGAAGCGACGTTCCCGAGTGTGACATGTCGTAGTGGGCGCTCGGAGCCGGCACCGCGGCCGCGTTGGCGGCCAGCGGTGCCGTGAGGCCCATCACCGAGACCGCGAGGGCCGTGGCGACGGATGCCGCGACCGCGCGGCGTGCGGAACGCCGGCGCGGTACGCGAGTGGACGGTGGCGATTGCGGTCTCATCGGTGAGGCCCCCCTCGGGTTCGGGTGTTGCGGTCCGCTCAGAGGCCCTGAGCGAGTCGGTAGTACGCCTGGTTCCAGCGCAGCTCGCGCTGGAACGAGCGGACGGTGGTGTCCTCGTCGATCACGACGAGCTCGGTCTTGGCGATGTCGGCGAAGTCGCGGAACACCTCGATGCCCACCGCGGTGGTCATCACGGTGTGGTGCGCGGCGCCGGCGGCGAGCCAGCACGCGGCCGACGTGGCGAAGTCGGGGGCCGGCTCCCACACCGCGCGGCCGACGGGCAGCTTGGGCAGGTCGGGGGCGTCGACGTTCTCGACGACGTTCGCGACGAGGCGGAACCGGTCGCGCATGTCGCTCATGGCGACGACGAGCGCGGGGCCGGGGTCGGCGGTGAAGACCAGGCGCACCGGGTCGTCCTTGCCGCCGATGCCCAGCTGGTGCACCTCGAGGCGCGGCTTCGCGCTGGTGAGCGACGGCGAGACCTCGAGCATGTGGGCGCCGAGGATGCGCTC